>JBKJMN010000452.1:0-41494 GCA_046596405.1 Burkholderiales bacterium | reverse complement strand
TTACCGGTTTATACGGGCGGGCGTTTCGGAAGTGTCGATCAGGAACGCGACGCATGAAGACGCCGAGTATCCGTCGCAGTTCGCGCAGACCACCGAAGAGTCGCAGATCAGTTTCGTCGCCGCGCTGACTGCCGCGGCCATCAGTCTTTCGGCCACCGGAAAACTCGACTATGCGTGGGCGAGCTTCAGCGGCGCCGTCGAAAACGGTAAACTCTTCAACGCGAAGACCAAATAAATCCAGTGTTTTTCCACGCCAGTTCCAAAATCTACCTATGAAGACGCACCTGACGCTACTCGGCCTACTGATCGCGCCGCTGGTTTGGCCCGGAATCACCCCTGCGCAGACGCCGGACAATCCGAAGATCAAAGCGGAAATTTCCAAGCAGGAAAGCATCTACCGCAGTGAAGGCGACCGGGTGCCCGCCGGTTACACCATTGACCGCACGCTCGAGAACTATGCCGATGCGCTCGTGACCGGTTTCGACGCGGCGTTGGCGAGGCTCGATCCCGGCGACCGCTGGCTCGACATCGGCGCGGGCAAGGGGCAGGCGATACTCGATTATTTTGCGCCGAAATACGACCTCGCTCGTCCTGACGGACGCGAGCGCCGCGGGAAGAAAGCACGCGTGGTGGCGATGTCGATCGAAGACCGTCGTACCGTGGATTGGCAGCTCAGCGCGGCCACCCTCGGCGGCAATCAGCTGCAATACCTGTCCGGCCGGCGCCTGCGCGAGTACAAGCTTGAAGAACTCGGCCAGTTTCGCATCATCACGGACGTGATCGGCGGATTTTCGTACACGACCGATCTCACCCTGTTCATGGAGAAGGTGACGGGTTTGTTGGCGCTGGATGGCAGCTTTTACAGCGTGCTGCAGGACGTGCATTCCGAAGCGGGAACTAATCAACCGTACTACGAAAAGTCTCCGTATCTGACCGAAATCAAGGATACCAATGGTGCCGAAGTTACAATCTGTTCATGGCTCAAGCGCATCAGCTGCGTGCAAGTGACCTGCGAGCTGAAAAAGGGCTGGCGTCCACCCGTGGAAGCGTTCCTGGTGCAGAAAGTCTGCAACGAAGTGAACGTGCCGGCGTTGATTTCAGTGCATTACGAAGCGGGGACGCCGCCGGAGCGTCGGTTCGTGTTGAAAGAGTCTACGGCGGTTAAAGCGCCATAAACGGCAAACCGTCGAACCGAGAATTGCAATGTTAAATTGCAACGATGAACCGCGCTTCTGCGCTCAGGCGCAACGGCGGCCAAACCGAAGGCCCCTGGATTTCGGTCGTCGAACCGGCGGGTTGATTCAGCGCCGCTCACCAAATAAAACGGCCATCCCTTGCGGGTGGCCGTATTATTTGGTGGAGGCGGCGGGAATCGAACCCGCGTCCGCAAGTACTCTACAGCCAGTTCTACATACTTAGCCAGGTCATTTGCTTTAGCTGAGTGCCCGCCGACCGGCAAGCTTTCACGCAGCGAGTTACCTTGGATTTAGTGTTCGCGCAAAGTAACCCTGCACGACACGATCTCATGAATATGACTCTGCGCGGCACCTGTTGCCAGATGCACGTCCGGCCCATGAGAAAACCGGTGCAGAGTCCAGCCGGTATTAAGCGGCTAGAGCGTAGCTATCGTCGTTCGCATTTATAGCGACCCAGTTGTATTTACGAGGTAGCTGGCCCTCGGTATGCCCTGAACTGCTTTGCAACCCACGTCGAAGCCAAGTCGCCCCCGAAATCGGGATTCAGCGTGCGGAAAAACCTGAGAACTTGTCGTTCCGCCGCTGCTTGACCTTTTCATTATCGCATATATGGCCGAGGTCTTTTATTTCAAGCGGACGCGTCGGTCAAGTCCTACAAGTGCTGCAGCACTTCTCCAGGCGTGTCGATCAAGGCATCGGCACCCCAGGTTTGGGGATCATTGCCATGCAGATAACCGAATTTGACGACCAGCGTTTTCATTCCGGCGGCGCGTCCCGCCTGTACATCGCGGCGGTCGTCGCCGACATAAATGCAAGCGCCCGGCGCGATGCCCATACGGTCGGTCGCGGCCAGCAGCGGCGCCGGATCGGGCTTCGTTTTTCCGGTGGTATCGCCCCCGATCACGCAGGCGGCGCGATGCTCGATGCCGAGCAGCTTGAGCAACGGATGCGTGTAGCGCTCAGCTTTATTGGTGACGATGCCCCACTTCAGGCCGCGCCGCTCGAGGTCGTCGAGCAATTCAGCCATGCCGGGGAAGAGGCGCGTTTCCCGGCACAGGTTGGCCGCGTAAATCGCGAGAAATTCGTCGCGCATCGCTTCGTATCCGGGATGCTCGGGCGTGACGTCGAACCCGACGCCAAGCAGGCCGCGCGCGCCCATCGATGTGTACGCGCGCGTAGCTGCCACCGGCAACGCGGCAAGCTGGCGCGAAATGCGCATGCAATTGAGCGCATACGCGAGATCCGGCGCGGTATCGGCCAGCGTGCCGTCGAGATCGAACAATACCGCTTTGGTCACCGACGGCGCCATTATCCAGTGCAGTGCATCAGGTAATTGACGCCGGTGTCGGTCCCGAGTGCGTAATGGCCCGTCAGCGGGTTGTACGTCATGCCGATCACTTCACGCACGTCGAGCCCGGATTGGCGTGACCACGACCCGAGCTCCGACGGCTTGACGAATTTTTCGTAGCGATGGGTGCCGCGCGGCAGCATGCGCAATACGTATTCGGCGCCGATGACGGCGAACAGGTATGACTTGAGATTGCGGTTGATCGTCGAGAAAAACACGTGGCCGCCGGTTTTCGCCAGCGCGGCGCAGGCGCGTACTGTACTCGCAGGGTCGGGCACGTGTTCGAGCAATTCCATGCAGGTCACGACGTCGAACTGCTGCGGGCGGTCGCGCGCGACATCTTCAGCCGACGCATGGAGGTAAGTCGGCGCAATGCCGCTTTCGAGGCTGTGCAGCCCGGCGACCTTGAGTGCCTGCCCGGAAAGATCGATGCCCGTGACTAATGCGCCGCGCTGCATCATGCTTTCAGCCAGGATACCGCCGCCGCAGCCGACGTCGAGCACAGTCTTGCCGTGAAGTCGCGCGAGCCCGTCGATATAGTTCAGGCGCAGCGGATTGATGTCGTGCAACGGCTTGAAGTCGCTGGCGGGGTCCCACCACCGATGGGCAAGCTCGCTGAACTTGGCGATTTCTGCCGGATCGACATTAATACTCATGGCGTGGCGCCTATGCGTTGGTGCCAGTAAGCCGCGCTGGCGATGATTTCGCGGGTGTCGAGCGTCGTCAGCCGCCGGTCTTCGAGCACGAGTTTGCCGTTGACCCACACATGACTGACGTGCTCGCGGCCGCTCGCATACGCGAGGTGTGAGTGCGGATCGTAGCAGGGCGACACTTCAATTTCATCGATGCGCACGGCCGTGATGTCCGCGCATTTGCCCGTTTTCAGCGAGCCGATTCTGGCGTCGAGGCCCAGCGCGCGCGCGGCGCACAAGGTCGCCATTTCGAGCGCCTGCCAGGCGGGCACCGCGGTGGGGTCCCCGCTCGTGCCTTTGGCCAGCAAAGCGGCCAGCCGCATTTCGGCAAAGAGGTCGAGGCGGTTATTGCTTGCCGCGCCATCGGTGCCGAGCCCGACATTGATGCCGGCCGCGAGCAGTTGCCGTACGGGGGCCAGCCCGCTGGCAAGTTTCAGGTTGGACGAGGGACAGTGCGCGACGTGGCACCCGTGGTGGGCGAACAATCCGATTTCCTGCTCGTCCAGATGAATTGCGTGAACGGCGATGAGGCCAGGACCCAGCAGCCCGAGGTCGGCCAGGCGGCGCACCGGACGCACGCCGTAAGCCGTGAGGCTTTGCTCGATCTCCGCCAGGGTTTCGTGCACGTGCATGTGCACCGGCAAGTCGAGCTCGCTGGCAAAGGTCGCGATCTGGCGCAGGCTGGCGTCGCTGACGGTGTACGGCGCATGCGGCGCCAGGCAGAAGCTCAGCAAGGGTTCGTTGCGCAACTCATCGCGTAACGCAAGTCCTTTGCTCAAGTAATCCTGGGCGTCGGCGGCGTAGGGCGAAGGAAATTCAGTGACGATCAACCCCACAGCGGCACGCATCCCGGCATCGACGGCGGCACGCGCCGCCGCTTGCGGAAAAAAATACATGTCATTGAAGCACGTCACGCCGCCGCGCAGCATTTCGGCGCACGCGAGCCGCGTGCCGTCGTACACGTACTGGTCCGACACCAGCCGCATTTCCGCCGGCCAGATGTGGTGATTGAGCCAGTCCATCAGCTTCAGATCGTCCGCCAGTCCGCGCATCAGCGTCATCGCTGCGTGCGTGTGCAGATTGATCAGGCCCGGAATAACCGCATGGGCAGCCAACTCGATCCGCTGCTGCGGCAGGTACCGGTTCCGTGCCTCGGCGGTCGGCAGGATCGCGGTGATTCGATCACCCGTGATAACGACCGTATGCTCGGTCAACACCTCGCGTGCCGGCTCGACCGGAATGACCCAGCGCGCTTCGATGGCGGTATCGGCGGGTTCGGCGTGGGTGCTCATATGGATAGGATACAAAAAAAGCCCTGCCGAAGCAGGGCTTTTTTGAGAGCTGAGAAGCAGCTTAGGGTTTCGGCTTCGCTTCCGGCTTGGCTTCCGGTTTTGCTTCCGGCTTGGCTTCCGGTTTCGGCTGCACCATCATCGTGCCGACCACTTCCACCGTGACGCGGCGGTTCGGGGCCAGACATTCGATCAACTGCTTGC
Source organism: Burkholderiales bacterium (assembly GCA_046596405.1). GTDB lineage: Bacteria > Pseudomonadota > Gammaproteobacteria > Burkholderiales > SG8-41 > PALSA-1004. Next base: position 36,765 of record JBKJMN010000452.1, on the reverse strand, counting down.
GCTTCATCTTGTTCTCGCAGAACTTGGTGACCGGGATCGGCTGTTTCGGGCCTTTGCCTTCCCAGAAGATCAGTTTCTGGTCGATGCCTTTGCCGACGACATAGTCCTTGACGCCGAGAGCACGTTTTTCCGACAGTTTTTTGTTGTATTTCTCACTTCCGATGCGGTCGGTGTGCCCGGTGATTATTACGGCGCCGATCGTCGTCAGAGGCTTCACTTCCTTCTCCAGGAACGTATCGAGTTCTTTCCTGTTGTCGGGCGTCATCTCGGTCTTGTTGAACTCGATACCTTGCAATTCGATTTTGAGTTCGACGTTGCGTGGTTCGGGTTTCGGCGCCGGTTTGGCGGCCGGTTTCGCTTCCGGTTTTGCCTCAGGCTTCGGCGCGGGCTTCGGCGCCGGCGCCGGCGGCACCGGGCAAAGATCCGGGGTGCACTGTTTGCAAGCTGCGGCTGCGGCTGCACGTGCCGGCGTCCAATCGCTGGTGCGCACACAAACCGTGCCGCCAACCGCGGTTACGACGTCAAAATTGGGTCCATTCACCAGATAACCTTGGTTCTTGCTGTTGACCTGCGCCTGCGCGGCAGGTATGCACGCTGCCGCAATGGCGAGCCCTGCGAGGGCGTTACGTAAAGCTGAATTCATGATTTTTGTTCCTCCTGAGCTACAACAATTAAAACGAACCTTGGATTACCCGGTTAGCGATCAAACTTAATGTGCTGAATCAATGACACCCGTAACTAATATCACAGGCTGCACGATTTCGCAAATTATGCCCGAATCATACCAGAATTGCACGATTTTAGTTGCGTCGATACAACACACAGGGATGGCCGCCTGCTTCAATGGCCTTCTCTACTTGGTGCCGCTAACTTCGACGTCGACGCGGCGATCGGGCTGCAAACACGCGATTAGCGCTTTGCGGCTCTTCATTCGGCAATCGCCGGGTTTGGTCAGCGGTTGGGTCTCCCCTTTGCCTTCGGCGTAAACGCGATTCGCCGCGATGCCTTTGCCGACGAGGTATTTCTTGACGGTATCGGCGCGGCGCACCGACAACTTTTGATTGTACTGGGCACTGCCGATACGGTCGGCGTGGCCGATCGCCAAGATGACTTCATATGTCGCGCCTTGCAGCACGCGCGTCAAATCGTCAAGCATGGCTTTGCCTTCAGGCCGCAGGTCCGCTTTATCGAAATCGAACAGCGCATCGGCGGAGAAGTTGATCTTCTGCGGCAACAATTTTTCGGGAGCGGGTTTGGGCTTGACTGCCGGGGCGGGCGGCTGGGCTGCCGGGGCCGCAGGCGAAGGGGCGGGTGCGGCGGCGGTCTTTTTCGGCATCAAATCCGGATCGCAGAACGGGCCGGCTTCAGCGGCGACGGCGCGGGCAGGGGTCCAGTCGCTCGTGCGCACGCAAACCTTGCCGCCGACGGCGGTGACGACTTTGAAATCCTGGTCCACCAGATAGCCCTGATTCTTGCCGTTGACTTGCGCCATCGCCGATGCGGGCAGTAGTGCGGCAACGCCGCCCAGAACGACCAGCGCTGATTTCAATATCGAGTTCATATTATTAGTGACTCCCTGGTTTGTCGCGCTGCGTTCGCGGATAATTTTTGACTGCATGCCCGCATCGCCGCTTTGCCTGCTGCGTGCGTCGCCGTCCCCGACAGCGTTCGTTCACGCGAAAATAAATGCTTGGAAATAATAGCATATTCGGACGTCATTACCAAACGTCGGGCGGCGGGTTTGCGCGCCTGCGCGGGTGTGCTTTAACGTCACAATAACGGTGACCGGCGAAGTGCCCGCGTGTTAGAATTCTCGGTTTTATGTAATGGCTTCCGCAGCCGTTTTTTGCGGTTCCCTCACCTTAAGTTTGCATGGACCAATTCGCCAAAGAAACCATTCCGGTAAGCCTCGAAGAAGAGATGCGACGCTCGTATCTCGATTACGCGATGAGCGTTATCGTCGGCCGCGCGCTACCCGATGTGAGGGACGGTTTAAAGCCGGTGCACCGGCGCGTATTGTTCGCGATGCACGAGCTTTCCAACGACTGGAACCGCGCGTACAAGAAGTCGGCGCGTATCGTCGGCGACGTCATCGGCAAGTATCATCCGCACGGCGACACCGCCGTGTACGACACCATCGTGCGGATGGCGCAGGATTTTTCGCTGCGTTATCCATTGATCGACGGCCAGGGCAACTTTGGCTCGGTCGACGGCGACAACGCGGCTGCCATGCGCTACACCGAAATCCGGATGGCGCGCATCGCGAGCGAGCTGCTCGAGGACATCGACAAGGAAACCGTCGATTTCGGCCCCAACTACGACGGTTCAGAGCACGAGCCGTTAATCATGCCCTCGAAAATTCCGAATTTGCTGATCAACGGCTCGTCGGGCATTGCGGTCGGCATGGCGACGAATATTCCGCCGCACAATCTCTCCGAAGTCGTCGATGCGTGCCAGGCCCTGCTGAAGGACCCCGACCTCGGCATCGAGGAGCTCATCAAGATCGTGCCGGCACCCGATTTTCCCACGCGCGGCATCATTTACGGCACCTCCGGCGTGAAGGATGCGCTGCGCACCGGGCGCGGCCGCGTCGTGATCCGCGCGCGCGCCCACATCGAGGACATGGAGAAGGGTAACCGGCAGGCGATCGTCATCGACGAACTGCCGTACCAGGTTAACAAGGCCAACCTGTTGATCAAGGTCGGCGAGCTGGTGCGCGACAAACGGCTTGAGGGCATTGCGGAGATCCGCGACGAATCCGACAAGTCCGGCATGCGCGCAGTGATCGAATTGAAGCGCGGCGAAGTTGCGGAAGTAGTCCTCAACAACCTCTACACCCTGACGCCGATGCAGGACAGCTTCGGCGTCAATATGGTGGCGCTGGTCGACGGCCAGCCACGCCTGCTGAACCTGCGCCAGATGCTGGATGCGTTCCTGCGTCACCGGCGCGAAGTCGTTACGCGGCGCACGATATTCGAGCTGAAGAAAGCACGCGAGCGCGGCCACATTCTCGAAGGCCTGGCGGTTGCCCTGTCCAACGTCGATGAAGTCATCGCGCTGATCAAGGCGGCGAAGACCCCGGCGGAGGCGAAAGAGCAGCTGATGGCGCGCCTGTGGCGCTCGAGCCTGGTCGAGGAAATGCTCGTGCGGGTCGATCCGACCTCGGCGCGGCCTGCGGGCCTGGCGCCCGAGTTCGGCTTCCAGGCCACCGGCGGTTACCGGCTCTCGGACGCGCAAACTCAACGCATCCTCGAAATGCAATTGCAGCGCCTGACCGGCCTCGAACAGGACAAGATCGTCGCCGAATACAAAGAGGTGATGGAAAAGATCGTCGACCTGCTCGACATTCTCGCCACACCGGCGCGCATCACGCGCATCATCAGCGACGAGCTCGCGCAAATGAAAGAGAAATACGGCGACCAGCGCCGCAGCGAGATTGTCGAAAACACGCAGGACTTGTCGATGGAGGACCTGATCGCGTCCGAGGAAGTCGTGGTCACGCTGTCGCACGGCGGCTATATGAAGTCGCAGCCCGTCGCCGACTACCGCGCCCAGAAGCGCGGCGGCCGCGGCAAGCAGGCGACCACCACCAAGGAAGACGATTTCGTCGAGAAACTGTTCATCGCGAACACCCACGATTTCATCCTGTGCTTTTCGAACCGCGGCCGCATTTACTGGCTGAAGGTTTACAGCGTGCCGCAGGGCGGCCGCAACAGCCGCGGCAAGCCGATCGTGAACCTGGTGCCGCTGCTCGAGCACGAGAAAATCACTGCGGTATTGCCGGTGAAGGAATTTGCCGACGACCATTTCGTGTTCATGGCGACCGCCAACGGCACGGTCAAGAAGACCGCATTGTCGGAATTCTCGCGGCCGCGGCCATCCGGCATCATCGCCGTCAATCTCGACGAGGGCGATTACCTGATCGGCGTCGCGCTGACCGACGGCAAGCAGGACGTGATGCTCTTCTCCGATACCGGCAAGGCCGTGCGTTTTGCGGAAGACGAAGTGCGCGGCATGGGGCGCAATGCCGGCGGCGTGCGCGGCATGAAACTCGCCGAAGGCGGGCACGTGATATCGCTGCTGACCGCGGACAACGAGAACGTCTCGGTGTTGACCGCGACCGAAAACGGCTACGGCAAACGCACACCGATCGGCGACTACACGAAGCACGGCCGCGGCACCCAGGGGATGATCGCGATCCAGGCGTCGGACCGCAACGGCAAGCTGGTCGCCGCGCAAATCGTCGGCGACGACGACGAGATCATGCTGATCACGACGGGCGGCGTCTTGATCCGCACGCGCATCTCGGAAATTCGCGATATGGGCCGCGCCACGCAGGGTGTGCGGCTGATTAATCTCGGCGAGGGCGAAAAACTCGCCGGTCTCGAGAAAATCCTCGAACGCGATGACGAAGAGAATGGCGGCGGTGAGGTGCGCGAAGAAGGGCCGGGGAACTCTGGGCCCCAGCACTGATCGATCTAACACGCTGTTCATTCACACAAGGTCTCACTCAAATGGCGCGAATCTATAATTTTGCCGCCGGGCCGGCGGTGTTGCCGGAACCGGTGCTGGAGCAGGCTGCCGCCGAGATGCTCGACTGGCACGGTTGCGGCACTTCCGTGATGGAAATGAGCCATCGCGGCAAGGAATTCGTCGGCATCGCGGCGGCGGCGGAAGCCGACCTGCGCGAACTGCTTGGTGTGCCAGCGAATTACAAGGTGCTGTTCCTGCAGGGCGGGGCTTCGTTGCAGTTCGCGGCAATCCCGATGAATCTGCTGCGCGGTAAAAAAAGCGCCGACTACGTGAACACCGGCGAATGGTCGAAAAAAGCGATCAAGGAAGCCAGGCGCTACGGCGGCGTCAACGTCGCGGCGAGTTCGGAAGACCGCAACTTCACTTATGCGCCCAAGCAGGCTGCGTGGAAACTGGATCCGCAGGCTGCCTACGTGCACGTTTGCACCAATGAAACGATAGGCGGGGTCGAATTCAACTGGGTGCCTGACACCGGCGACGTGCCGCTCGTCGCGGACATGTCGTCGCACATCCTGTCGCGTCCCGTGGACGTCGCGAAATACGGTTTGATTTACGCCGGCGCGCAGAAAAATATCGGGCCCGCCGGCCTGACTATCGTGATCGTGCGCGATGACCTGCTCGGCAACCCGCTGCCGATGACCCCGGCCGTGCTCGACTATCAGGCGCAGGCCGAAGCCGATTCGATGCTCAACACGCCCCCGACTTACGGCATTTATATCGCGGGGCTCGTGTTCCAGTGGCTGAAGAAACTCGGCGGGCTGAAAAAAATCGCCGAGATGAACCGCGCGAAAGCGAGCGTGTTGTACGATTTCCTCGACGAGACCGAGTTTTACTATTCCCCGGTGGACAAGGACGACCGCTCGTTAATGAACGTGCCGTTCCGGTTGCGCAACGAAGCGCTCAACGACGACTTCCTGAAAGAGACGAGAGCGCGCGGCATGGTCGAACTGAAGGGCCACCGGGCGGTCGGCGGTATGCGCGCCTCGATTTACAACGCGATGCCGATCGAAGGCGTGCAGGCGCTGGTCGAATTCATGCGCGAATTCCAACGCAAGCATGGTTGACCGGTTTCGCATTCTGACGCTCAATAATATCGCCGGGGTCGGCCTCGCGCGCCTGCCCGCGGAGCGTTACGAAGTGGGCGCCAAAGTCGCCGATCCAGATGCGATACTGGTGCGCTCGCACGATATGCATGAGTTTGCGATCGGGCCGCGCGTGCGGGCGATCGCGCGCGCCGGCGCCGGGACCAACAACATCCCGGTCAAGGCGATGAGCGCGCGCGGCATGCCGGTATTCAACGCGCCGGGCGCCAATGCCAATGCGGTCAAAGAACTGGTGATCGCGGGCATGCTGATCGCTGCGCGTAACCTGCTGCCGGCGACGCGGTTTGTCGACGGGCTCGCCGGCGATGACGAGACGCTCAACAAGCTCGTCGAGGACGGCAAGAAAAACTTCGCGGGCATCGAATTGCCGAAGCAGACGCTCGGCGTGATCGGGCTCGGCAAGATCGGCAGCCTCGTCGCCGACGCCGCGATCAAGCTCGGCATGAACGTGCTCGGCTACGACCCGCACATCACGGTCGACGCGGCGTGGAGCCTGCCGGCGCAGGTCAGAAAAGCGAACTCCGTGGAGGAGGTTTTGAAGGCGGCGGATTTCGTGACGCTGCACGTGCCGTACGTCGAAGCGACCAGGAATCTCCTCAATGCCGAGCGCCTCGCGCTCATGCACGGCGGCGCCATCCTGCTCAATTTCTCGCGCGACGGCATCGTTGAGAATGCGGCGGTGCTGGCGGCGCTGGCGACCAAGAAACTGCGCGCGTACGTGTGCGATTTTCCGGCGCAGGCGCTCGTCAACAAGCCGGGCGTGATCGCACTGCCGCACCTGGGCGCGTCCACGCGCGAAGCCGAAGACAACTGCGCGATCATGGTGGCCGATCAGCTGCGCGATTATCTCGAGCACGGCAACATCCAGAACGCAGTCAACTTTCCCGATGTGATGATGGCGCGTGAATCGGAGTATCGCGTCGGCATCGCGAATTCTAACGTGCCCAACATGCTCGGCCAGATCTCGACCGCGATGGCGGACGCGGGGCTCAATATTCACAATATGCTGAACAAATCCAAAGGCGATATGGCGTATACGCTGGTCGACGTCGACAGCGCGGTGCCGGCTCCGGCCGTCGCAAAAATCGCCGCCACCAAAGGCGTGCTGGCGGTGCGCTATTTGCCGCTGGAAAAAGCCTAGGCGCACTTTCGCGCGCCCACACGATTACCCGCGCCCGCCGGATTGATTTAATATTCGTGTCTATCTGCCCGCCGATTCGAGGTAATTTCCCGTGACGGACACGCTCAAAAACATTCGCGCCCGCATCGATGCGCTCGACGACCGCATCGTCGATCTGCTGGCCGAGCGCGCGGCGCTCGCGCAGGACATCGGGCACGCCAAGAGCGGCGCCAAGTACCGGCCCGAACGCGAAGCGCAGGTTTTGCGGCGCGTCAACGCGCGCAACAAGGGGCCGTTGCCGGCGCCGGCGCTCGCGCGCCTCTATACGGAAATCATGTCGGCTTGCCGCGCGCTCGAAGACGGAATATCGGTCGCCTATCTCGGGCCGCAGGGCACCTTCAGCGAAGAGGCGGCGATTCGCCAGTTCGGCAGCCAGGCGCAGCTGCAGCCGTGTGCGTCGATCGACGCCGTGTTTCGCCAGGTCGAAATCGGCGCCGTGAATTATGGCGTCGCGCCCATCGAGAATTCGACCGAGGGCAGCATCAGCCGCACGCACGACCTGCTCCTCGCGACGCCGCTGCGGATCTGCGGCGAAGTGCTGCTGTCGGTGCATCAATGCCTGATGAGCAAAAGCGGCAAGCCGGCGAGCGTGAAGAAAATACTCTCGCACAGCCAAAGCCTCGCGCAATGCCATGAATGGCTCAACCAGCATTACGCGAAGGCGAAGCGCGTGCCGATTGTCAGCAACGCCGAAGCCGCGCGCCTCGCCGCCAAAGACGCCGCTGCGGCTGCGATCGCGAGCAAGACGGCGGCGGCGGTGTACGGCCTGAAAATCATCGCCAGCAATATCGAAGACGAGCCGCAGAACACGACGCGCTTCGTCGTCATCGCCGCCCACGATGCGGGGCCGTCCGGCAAGGATAAGACGTCGCTCGTGATGTCGACGCGTAACGTACCGGGTGCGATCCATACGCTTTTAACGCCGCTCGCGCAGCACGGCGTGAGCATGACGAGGCTTGAGTCGCGGCCCGCGCGCACCGGCCGCTGGGAGTATCTGTTCTACGTCGACATCGAAGGCCATCAGCACGATGCGAACGTCGCCAAGGCGCTCGGCGAAGTCGCGGAAAAAGCGGCGTTCCTCAAGAATCTCGGCTCGTATCCCGCCGGCATGGCCTGACGCGCCGTCTGACCGTGAGCATCACCGAGCATTTATGTTGATGCGTCAATGCCGAATTCAACCGCCAGAGTCAATATGACCAACGCCGCCGTCGACCGCGTGTCCGATATCTGCGATCTTGCGCCCGCCTATATACGCTCGATCGCGCCGTACCAACCCGGCAAGCCGATCGCCGAGCTCGCGCGGGAGCTCGGCATGCATCCCGACAAAATCATCAAGCTCGCGTCCAATGAAAATCCCCTCGGTGTGAGCCCGCTCGCGATGAGCGCGATTCGGGCGGCGATCGCCGATCTCGCGCGTTATCCGGACGGCAACGGCTTTGAGTTGAAACAGGCGCTCGCCAAACGTTACGGCGTCGACATGGCGCAAATCGTGCTGGGCAACGGCTCCAATGACGTACTCAACGCGGCCGCGCGCGCGTTTCTTTCGCCATCGTCGGAAGCCGTGTATTCGCAGCACGCGTTCGCTATTTACGCGCTCGAGATTCAGTACACGGGCGCCCGGGGCGTGGCAGCGCCGGCACGCGTATTTGCGCACGACCCGAGCGCGATGCTGGCCGCGCTCACCCCGCGCACGCGCATGCTATTCATCGCGAACCCGAACAACCCGACTGGCACGCTGATCGGCGCCGCGGAGCTGCATGGCTTCCTGCGCCAGGTGCCGCCGCAAGTTATCGTCGTGCTCGACGAGGCCTACAACGAGTACATTCCGGCTGCGCTGAAGTCCGACTCGCTGGCATGGCTGGCGGAATTTCCCAATCTGATCGTGACGCGCACTTTTTCCAAGGCGTACGGTCTGGCCGGGCTGCGCGTCGGCTACGCGTTCGCGCATCCGGGCGTCGCGGACCTGATGAACCGCGTGCGCCAGCCTTTCAATGTCAATAGTATTTCGCTGGCCGCGGCGGCGGCGGCTCTCGACGATCATGAGTTCGTGCGCCGCAGTTTCGAACTCAACCAGGCCGGCATGCGACAGGTCACCGCGGGCTTGACGAGGCTCGGCCTGGACTTTATTCCGTCGGCCGGCAATTTCGTGAGCGTCAATGTCAAGGATGGCGCTGCCGTATTCCAGCGGTTGCTCGAACGCGGCGTGATCGTGCGCCCGATCGGCGCGTACGGCATGCCCGCGTATTTGCGCGTGAGCATAGGGCTCGAATCGGAAAACGCGCGCTTGCTCGAGGCTCTCGCGCAGTCGCTGCCGGCATGAAGTCAAAGCGAAACGCAAAGCGCACGCGGCGCGCGCGCAAGCCGCTGATCCGCAAGCTCGTGATATTCGGCGTCGGCCTCATCGGCGGATCGTTTGCGCTCGCGCTGAAAGAGCACCGCGCCGTTACGCATGTCGTCGGTGTCGGGCGCAGCCGCGCGAACCTGCTGGCGGCGCGCCGGCTTGGCATCATCGACGAAATCGCCACCGATCCGGCACTTGCGGTCAAGGCTGCCGATTTCGTGCTGCTGGCGGTGCCGCTGGGGCAGACGCGCGCGGTGCTCGCGCAAATCGCGCCCCATCTCGCGGCGCACACGATAGTGAGCGACGCCGGCAGCACCAAGCGCGACGTGATCGAAGCCGCGCGGCGCCAGCTCGGCGCCGCGTTTGCGCGATTCGTGCCTGCGCATCCGATCGCCGGCACCGAAAAAAGCGGCGCGCAGGCGGCTTTCGCGGAATTGTTCGCGAACCGGAATTTGATCGTGACGCCCGAACCTGAAACCTCCGCGCGCGCGCTCGGTCTCGTGACGGCCGCGTGGAAGCTCGCCGGCATGCGTATTCTCACGATGGATGCAGCGGCGCACGACCGCATGTTCGCGCTGGTCAGCCATTTGCCGCATTTGTTATCGTTCACGGCGGTCGGCAACATCGCCGCCTATCCCGATGCCGCCAAGTTGTTTCAGCATACGGGCGGCGGATTCCGCGACCTGACGCGCATCGCGGGCAGTTCGCCCGAAATGTGGCGCGATATCTGCGTCGCGAACCGCGACGCGGTGCTCGCCGCGCTCGACGGCTATCTCTCGGATCTGGAAGCCGTGCGCGGCATGGTCGAAGCGAGCGACGGCGCCGGGCTTGCGGCAAAATTCGCGGCCGCGCGCAACGCGCGTGCCAAATGGCTCAAGCCGCAATGACCTCTGCACGCGCGATAATCGCTGCGCGGCCGCCGGAATCTGCGTGAACTATCTCGATCTCGCACCGGTGCGGCGGGTCGACGGCACGGTCAAGCTGCCCGGATCGAAAAGTATTTCGAACCGCATCCTGCTGCTCGCGGCACTCGCCGAAGGCACGACGCGCGTGCACGACGTACTCGATTCGGACGACACGCGCTACATGCTGAATGCGCTGCGCAAGCTCGGCATCGACTGGGCGCAGGAGGGCGTGCAGGGGCTGCGCGTCACCGGCGCGAACGGCGTGTTTCCATCCAAGCAGGCGGAACTCTTCCTCGGTAACGCCGGCACTGCGTTCCGTCCCCTCACCGCGGCGCTCGCGATGTGCGGCGGGGAATACCGGCTCGATGGCGTAGCGCGCATGCACGAGCGGCCAATCGGGGATCTCGTCGATGCGCTCAAATCGATGGGCGCGGATATTTCCTACCTCGGGCTTGCCGGCTATCCGCCGCTCGCCATTCATCCGGGCAGCATCCATGCGTGCCCGCAGGTAAGCGTGCGCGGCGAACTGTCGAGCCAGTTTCTGACGGCGATGCTGATGAGCCTGCCGCTGCTCGGCGGCCCGGTAACGGTGACGGTCGAGGGCGAGCTCGTGTCGAAGCCCTATGTCGATATCACGCTCAACATGATGCGGCGGTTCGGGGTCGACGTTGCGCGCGAGGCGTGGCGCTCGTTTACGGTGCCGGCGGCGGCACGCTATCGCAGTCCGGGCGAAATCTATGTTGAAGGCGATGCTTCGGCCGCATCGTATTTTCTGGCGGCGGGCGTATTGAGCGGGCTCTCAGGCGGCGGCACCGTGCGGGTGGAAGGCGTCGGCCAATCGAGCATTCAGGGCGACGTGCGTTTCGTCGATACGCTGCGGGCGATGGGCGCGAGCGTCGAACTCGGCGCCAACTGGATTGCGGCGACGGCAGGGCCGGCGGCCGCCCGCACGCGCAAGCTGCGCGCGATCGACGCCGACTTCAATCACATTCCCGATGCGGCGATGACCGTCGCCGTGCTTGCGCTGTTCGCGGACGGGCCGAGCACGCTGCGCAATATCGGCAGCTGGCGGGTCAAGGAGACCGACCGTATCGCGGCGATGGCGACGGAGTTGCGCAAAGTCGGCGCGCAGGTCGAAGAAAGCGCCGATAGCCTGACGATCATGCCGCCGCGCGCGGTGCAGCCCGCCACCATCGATACGTACGACGACCATCGCATGGCCATGTGCTTCGCACTGGTCGCGCTCGGCGGGGTGACGGTGCGCATCAACGATCCGGGCTGCGTGGCAAAAACGTTTCCCGATTATTTCAGCGTGCTGGCCGCAATCTCCGGGCACTGAGCAATGGCGCAAACGACGGCACCGGTGATCGCCATCGACGGCCCGTCGGCCTCGGGCAAAGGAACGGTCGCGCAGCAGGTGGCGCAGCGTCTGCATTTCCACTACCTCGACAGCGGCGCACTTTACCGGCTTGTGGGGATGGCGGCCACGCGCGCGGATATCGCGACCGATGATGAAGTCCGCGTCGCCCGCGTGGCGGAAAACCTGCACGCGCGGTTCGAAAATGGCGAAATTTATCTCAACGGCGAACGGGTGACCGACGTCCTGCGATCGGAGGCGGCGGGCGGCGCGGCTTCCGAGGTGGCCGCGCTGCCGGCGGTCCGCCGTGCGTTGCTGATGCGCCAGCGGGCGTTTCGGGGGCCTCCGGGGCTGGTAGCAGACGGGCGCGACATGGGCTCGGTCGTATTCCCTGATGCGGTGCTCAAAATCTATCTCACGGCCGACGCTGGCGCGCGCTCGGAACGTCGTTATAAACAGTTGATAGGTAAAGGAATGGATGCTAATATGGCCGCCCTTTTGCAGGATATCCAGGCACGCGACGGCCGCGACAGCGGACGCGCAATTGCCCCCTTGCAACAGACTAGCGACGCCATTTTGCTCGATACGACGAACCTGTCGATAGACGACGCCGTAGACGAAGTGCTGGCCCGCTATGCAACTGCAACACAGGTGCCGTGAGCTGCCAGGCTCCCGGCGTTTATCAATCAACCCCCGTTGATGTAACGGGTTAATTTCAGGCCCAACGTGCAGACAATGACAACTGTTTCTTCCCCCCCAGCTCCCGAATCTTTTGCCGCGCTGTTTGAAGAAAGCCTCGCGCTCAAGGAAATGCGTATCGGCGAAGTCATTACCGCCGAAGTGATCCGCGTCGACGCCAACCACGTCGTCGTAAACGCCGGATTAAAATCGGAAAGTTATATCCTCACTGAAGAATTTCTTAGCGACCGCGGCGAAATCGAGGTCAAGGCCGGCGATTTCGTTAAAGTTGCCATCGACGCGCTCGAAGACGGTTTCGGCGAAACGCGCCTGTCGCGCGATAAAGCCAAGCGCCTCGCGGCGTGGATGGACCTCGAGCAGGCGCTCGAAAAAAGCACGGTTGTCGAAGGACTGATCAACGGCAAGGTCAAAGGCGGCCTCACGGTCATGGTGAACGGCATCCGCGCGTTCCTGCCCGGCTCGCTCGTCGACATCCGGCCGGTCAAGGACACCTCACCGTACGAAAACAAGGTGATGGAGTTCAAGGTCATCAAACTCGACCGCAAGCGCAACAACGTCGTGGTTTCGCGCCGCGCGGTGCTCGAAGCGTCGCAGGGCGCCGAGCGCCAGGCCTTGCTGTCGAGCCTCACTGAAGGCGCGGTCGTCAAAGGTATCGTCAAGAACATCACCGACTACGGCGCGTTCGTCGATCTGGGCGGCATCGATGGTCTGCTGCACATCACGGACCTCGCATGGCGCCGCGTCAAGCATCCGTCGGAAGTGCTCGCGGTCGGCGACGAAGTCGAAGCCAAGGTATTGAAGTTCGACCAGGAAAAAAATCGCGTTTCGCTCGGCATGAAGCAACTGGGCGAAGATCCGTGGGTCGGCCTCTCGCGCCGTTATCCGCAGAGCACGCGCCTGTTCGGCAAAGTCAGCAACCTCACCGACTACGGCGCGTTCGTCGAGATCGAGCAGGGCATCGAAGGCCTGGTGCACGTCTCCGAGATGGACTGGACCAACAAGAACGTGCATCCGTCGCGCGTCGTCGCGCTGGGCGACGAAGTCGAAGTCATGGTGCTCGAAATCGACGAGGACCGCCGTCGTATTTCGCTCGGCATGAAGCAGTGCCTGCCCAATCCGTGGGAAGAGTTCTCGGTGAACTCCAAGAAGGGCGACAAGGTCAAGGGTCAGATCAAGTCAATCACCGATTTCGGCGTGTTCATCGGTCTTGCCGGCAACATCGACGGTTTGGTGCATCTATCGGACCTCTCGTGGAGCCTGCCCGGCGAAGAAGCCGTGCGCAACTACAAGAAGGGCGACGAGACCGAAGCGATGGTTCTGTCGATCGACGTTGAGCGCGAGCGCATTTCGCTCGGCATCAAACAACTCGACGGTGACCCGTTCACGGGCTTCGTATCGACCAACGACAAGAACAGCATCGTCAAGGGCACGGTGAAGTCGATCGATGCCAAGGGTGCGGTCATCGCGCTCGAGGGCGACGTCGAAGGCTATCTGCGCGCGTCCGAAGTTTCGCGCGACCGCGTCGAGGATATTCGCACGCATCTGAAAGAAGGCGATGCGGTGACGGCAATGATCATCAACATTGACCGCAAGAACCGCACGATTAACCTGTCGATCAAGGCGCGTGATATGGCGGACGAGTCCAACGCAATGCAGAAAATGGCGGCCGACAAGCCCGCCAACGCCGGCACCACGAGTCTCGGCGCGTTGCTCAAAGCCAAGATGGACACGGCCAATTCCGGTCAATAGGGGACGCAACGATCATGACCAAGTCCGAGTTGATCGCGAAGCTGGCGGCGCGCTACCCCCAACTGGTGGCGAAGGACGCCGAACTGGCGGTGAAGATGGTGCTCGACGCGATGGGCAAAAGCCTGTCGGAAGGGCAGCGCATCGAGATCCGCGGGTTCGGCAGTTTCGGCCTGAATTATCGTCCGCCGCGGACGGGCCGCAACCCGAAATCGGGCGACAAAGTGCAGGTGCCTGCAAAATACGTACCGCACTTTAAAGCCGGCAAGGAATTGCGCGAACGCGTCGATTTCAAGAAGTAATTCTGGCGGGATCGAGTGGTGCGGCATCATCGAAAGATAGTGCCGCTTTTTTTTGCCTGCGTCCGCTGTCAGCACGATAGACCGGAGCGCGGCCGGAGAGAGTGATGATGGCAAAACTGTTTGGATTGTTCAGGACCGCCGCCGGCGCCGCAATATTTTTGCTGTTGTTCGGCTTTGCGGTGAAGAATACCGACACCGTCGCGATGCGGTATTTCCTCGGTCTCGAATGGCAGGCGCCGCTGGTGCTCATACTGCTCATTTTCTTCGCGGCCGGCGCCGCGCTGGGCATCGCGGCCAGCCTCGCGATTATGGCCAGGCAGCGGCGCGAAATTCTCGGCCTCAAGCGCGAAATCCGCGGCTTGACGCGTTCACCCGGCGCGCCCATCGTCGCGGCACCGTTTTAGTCCGGCACTTAAGGAAGCGACGGCACACAAGGAAGCGACGGCACACGCGATGGAAATCGAATACTGGTGGTTGCTCGCATTGCCGATCTTCTTCGCCCTCGGCTGGCTTGCTGCGCGCATCGATATAAAGCATCTGGTCTCCGAATCGCGCGCGCTGCCGCGCTCGTATTTCAAGGGACTTAATTTCCTGCTCAACGAGCAGCCCGACAAGGCGATCGAAGCGTTCATCGAGGTCGTCAAGGTCGAGCCGCAGACGATCGAATTGCATTTTGCGCTGGGCTCGCTTTTTCGCCGGCGCGGCGAAGTCGAACGGGCGATTCGCATGCACCAGAACCTGGTCGAGCGCGCGGACCTGCCGCAGGCGCAGAAGCTCGACGCGCTGTTCGAACTCGCGCAGGATTACCTGAAAGCGGGCTTGCTCGATCGCGCCGAGGAGCTCTTCGCGAAGCTGAAGGGCAGCCCGCACGCGGAGGCTGCGCTGAAATACCTGCTGGAGATATACGAGCAGGAGAAAGACTGGCAGAAAGCGGTCGACATCGCGCAGGAGCTCGAGACAGTGACCGGGCAGTCGCACCAGAAGGAGGTTGCCAACTTTTATTGCGAGATGGCGAGCCGCGAAATCATGGATTCGCGCCCGGAAGCCGCGCGGCCTTGTCTCGAGAGCGCGCTCGCGCACCATCGCCTGTGCGTGCGCGCCAACGTGCTGCTCGGCGATCTGGAGCTCGCGTTGAGCCGGCCGGAGGCGGCGATCGACACATGGAAGCGCATCGAGTCGCAGAATCCCGATTACCTGGCGCTGGTCGCCGAGCGGCTGATCGGCGCGTACAAGCAACTCGACAAGCCGCAGGAAGGGCTTAATCTCCTGCGCGGCTATCTGGGCAAATATCCGTCGCTCGACGTGCTCAACGTGGTCTTCACCTGCATACTCGATCAGCAGGGCGCGGAGCCCGCGTACCAGCTGGTGCGCGACGAGATGCGCCGCAGCCCTACGCTGCTCGGCCTCGATAAGCTGCTGGAGGCGCAGCTGCTCGACGCGCCGGTACAGCGGCGCCAGGACCTGGAGCTCGTCAAGAATCTGGTGCACCAACACACCCGCACATTGGCGATGTTCAAGTGCGACACGTGCGGATTCCGCGCGCGCCAGTATTACTGGCATTGCCCGGCTTGTGGTGAATGGGAAACCTATTCGCCGCGCCGGGCCGAGGAGAAAGGGGCGCCGGCGTGATGAACGACCCGCGTGTAATAGTCGCGCTCGATTTTCCGGCCGCGGACCAGGCGCTGGCATTCGCCGCCAGGGTCAAGCCGCACCAGTGCAGGCTCAAGGTCGGCAAGGAATTGTTTACGGCCGCCGGTCCCGCGCTGATTGAAAAATTAACGCAACAAAATTATGAGATATTCCTGGATTTGAAATTTCACGATATTCCCAATACGGTCGCGGGCGCCTGCAGGGCGGCGGCGCAATGGGGCGTGTGGATGCTTAACGTGCACGCGCTCGGCGGCCGCGCCATGCTGGAGGCGGCGCGCGACGCGGTGGCCGGGTCGGCGCGACGCCCGCGGCTGATCGCGGTGACGTTGCTGACGAGCATGGGGGCGATGGACCTGCAGGACGTCGGCCTCGGGGGCGAACCGGCAGCAGTCGCGCTGCGGCTCGCCAGGCTTGCGCAGGCAAGCGGACTCGACGGGGTCGTCTGTTCGGCGCAGGAAGCGGCATTGTTGAAGCGCGAGTGCGGCACGGATTTCTGCCTCGTCACGCCGGGCATCCGGCCGGCGGGCGGCACCAGGGACGATCAACAGCGCGTAATGACGCCGGCCGGCGCGATCGCCGCTGGCGCGGACTATCTCGTGATTGGCCGGCCGGTCACGCAGGCGGCCGATCCGGTCGCGGTGCTCGAGTCGATCAACCGCGAAATCGAAGGGGTGCGCAACGCATGAAAATCACGATCATAGGCACCGGTTACGTCGGACTCGTGTCCGGCGCGTGTCTCGCCGAGCTCGGCAATGACGTGCTGTGTCTCGACGTCGACGCCGCCAAGATTGCGCTATTGAAGCGCGGCGAAATCCCGATTTACGAGCCGGGCCTGGAGCCGCTCGTCAAACGCAACACCGCAGCCGGGCGCCTGCACTTCACCACAGATGTCGCTGAAGGCGTCGCGCATGGACAGGTGCAGTTCATTGCGGTCGGCACGCCGCCGGACGAGGACGGCTCCGCCGATCTGCAATACGTGCTCGCCGCGGCCCGCGCCATCGGCCGCCACATGAACGAGTACCGGCTGGTGGTGGACAAATCGACGGTGCCCGTGGGCACGGCGGCACGGGTGCAGGCGGCGATCGCGGAAGAACTGGCGCAGCGCGGCAAGGCGATCGAGTTCAGCGTCGTATCGAACCCCGAATTCCTGAAGGAAGGCGCGGCGGTCGACGACTTCATGCGGCCGGACCGTGTGGTCATCGGCACCTCCGACGAGCGCGCCAAACAAATCATGCGGTCGATCTACGCGCCCATCCAGCGCAACCACGAGCGCATGATCTTCATGGACATTCCATCGGCCGAGCTGACGAAGTATGCGGCCAATGCGATGCTCGCGACGCGCATCTCGTTCATGAACGAGCTTGCGAACCTCGCCGAACAGCTCGGCGCCGACATCGAGCACGTGCGCCAGGGCATCGGTTCGGACGCGCGCATCGGCTATCATTTCCTGTACGCGGGCTGCGGGTACGGCGGCGCGTGTTTTCCGAAGGACGTGTCCGCGCTGCAGCAGACCGCGCACGATGTCGGCATGAAGCTCAGGATCATCGAAGCGGTCAACCAGGTCAACGAAGCGCAAAAGCTGCGCCTGATCGAGAAAATCACGCACCGGTTCGGCGACCGGCTCGCGGGCAAGCGCTTCGCCGTGTGGGGCCTCGCGTTCAAGGCCAACACGAACGACATGCGCGAAGCCACGAGCCAGGTGATCGTGCCCGGCTTGATTGAGCGCGGCGCGACGGTCGTTGCCTATGATCCGGTCGCGATGGACGAAGCGAAGAAAGCATTCGCGGCGCTGCCGCGCCTTGAATATGCAAGCTCGCCTGGCGCGGCGCTCGACGGTGCCGATTGCCTCGTGATCGTGACCGAGTGGAAGGAATTCCGCAGCCCTGATTTCGCCGACATCAAGCGGCGCCTGCGCACGCCGGTTATCATAGACGGTCGCAACCTGTACGATCCCGGGCTGGTTCGCAGTCACGGGCTCGAATATTCCGGAATCGGCCGACCATGAAACAACGATAAGCAAAGTTAAGCAACCATAAGCAACAATGAGCAGGATTGAGGATGCCGGGTTGAGGAGCGGGAAAAACAGGAAAAGCAGGGTGCTGGTCGTTGGCGACGTGATGCTCGACCGCTACTGGTTCGGCGACGTGAGCCGCATTTCGCCCGAAGCGCCGGTGCCCGTCGTGAAATTCAAGCGCAGCGAGGAGCGTCCCGGCGGCGCCGCAAACGTCGCGCGCAACGCGGCCGCGCTGGGCGCGCGCGTTACGCTGTTGTCGGTGGTCGGCGACGATGAGCCCGGACGCCGGCTTACGGAGCTCATGCGCGGGGAAAAAATTTCCGTGCGCCTGCATCGCGACCGCACGATAGATACAACGGTAAAGCTGCGGATGATAGGGCCGCGGCAGCATCAACTGCTGCGCGTGGATTTCGAGACCGAGCCCAGCCATGAGATCCTGCGCTCCAAGCTCGCCGATTACGCGAAGCTCGTCGCGGGTTGCGACGCGGTAATTTTGTCCGATTACGGCAAGGGCGGGTTGACGCATATCGCGCGCATGATCAGTCTCGCCAAACGGCATGGCAAGCCGGTGCTGATCGACCCGAAAGGCAGCGACTTCGCGCGCTACCAGGGCGCCACGCTCGTGACTCCCAACCTGAACGAGTTTCGCGGGGCCGCCGGCGACTGGAAAAACGAGCGCGAATTGACCGGGCGCGCGCAGCGTCTGCGGCGCAAGCTCAAGATCGACGCTTTGCTGGTGACGCGCGGCGCCGACGGCATGACGCTGTTCGAGCGCGCCCGCCGTCTGCATGTGCCGGCGCAGGCGCGCGAAGTCTCGGACGTAAGCGGCGCCGGCGATACGGTGATTGCGGCGATGGCGGTAATGCTCGCGGGCGGCGCGCCGCTGGACGAGGCCGTCCGCCTCGCGAATCGCGCCGCGGGCATCGTCGTCGGCAAGTTCGGCACCGCGGTTGCCTATCCCGAAGAACTCTTCGGGATGGATGAAGGCGGAAGGCGGAAGCATGAATAAGCTACGGCCCGGGATAAAATCAAGAGCAGGGGTTTTGCTCTTTTCATCCTTCATCCTTCATCCGTCATCCTTACGCATACAGGACGACACATTATGTACGTGGTAGTCACCGGCGCGGCCGGCTTCATCGGTTCGAATATCGTTCACGCACTGAGCAAGCGCGGCGAGCACGAGGTGCTCGCGGTCGACGATCTGAAAGAGGGCGACAAATTCGTCAACCTCGTTGATTCCGATATCGCGGACTACCTCGACAAGGAGGATTTCCTGCGCCAGCTCGGCAACGGCGCGTTCGACGGCACGCTCGCTGCCATCTCGCATCAGGGCGCCTGCTCGGACACGACCGAGACCGACGGGCGCTATATGATGCAAAATAATTACCGCTATTCGCGTGAACTGTTCGAATTCTGCATCGACGAGGAGATTCCCTATATCTACGCGTCGTCGGCGGCGGTTTACGGCGCCGGCCCGGAGTTTCGCGAAGAACGCGCGTGCGAGGCGCCGCTGAACGTGTACGGCTATTCCAAATTCCTGTTCGACGAATACGTGCGCCGCAACTGGCCCGAACGCTCGTCGCAGGTCGTCGGGCTGCGCTATTTCAATGTCTACGGCGCGCGCGAGCAACACAAGGGCCGCATGGCGTCGGTCGCATTTCATTTTTTCAACCAGTATCGCGCGCACGGCCGGGTGAGGTTGTTCGAAGGCAGCGGCGGCTACGGCAGCGGCGAGCAGCGGCGCGATTTCGTATCCGTCGAGGACGCTGTCGGCGTCAATCTGTACTTTCTCGATCATCCGCGCGAGTCGGGCATCTTTAATGTCGGCACCGGCGCCGCGCAGAGCTTCAACGATGTCGCGGTCGCCACGGTCAATGCCTGCCGCCGGCATGCGAACGAAACGCCGCTCACGCTCGCCGACATGCAGCGCCAGGGCGTCATCGAATACATCGCTTTCCCGCCGGAGCTCGCCGGCAAATACCAGAGCTACACGCAGGCCGATATCAGCGCGCTGCGCGGCGCCGGTTATACCGCGCCCGTGCTGACCGTCGAAGAGGGCGTGGCCCGTTACATCGGGACGCTGTTCGAGCGCGCGGCGAGGTAGAAGTCATGGATAAAACGCTCGAAGACTTCATCGGCAACACGCCGCTCGCGAAGCTGCAGAGACTGCCTGGTAAAACGGGCAACGTGCTGCTCGCCAAGCTCGAAGGCAACAATCCGGCCGGGTCCGTCAAAGACCGGCCCGCGCTGTCGATGATCAAGCGTGCGCAGCAGCGTGGCGACATCAAGCCGGGCGACACCCTGATCGAGCCGACGAGTGGCAATACGGGCATCGCGCTCGCGATGGCGGCCGCCATGATGGGCTATCGCATGGTGCTGGTGATGCCCGAGCACCTGTCGATCGAACGGCGCCAGGCAATGGGTGCGTTCGGCGCCCAGATCGTGCTCACGCCGCAAACCGGCGGCATGGAAATGGCGCGCGACGTCGCCGAAAAAATGCGCGACGAAGGCAAAGGCACGATCCTTGACCAGTTCGCCAATCCGGACAATCCGCTCGCCCATTACGAAAGTACCGGACCCGAAATCTGGCGCGACACCGACGGCAGGATCACGCATTTCGTCTCCAGCATGGGCACGACCGGCACGATCATGGGCGTGTCGCGCTTTTTGAAGGAAAAGAATCCGGCGATTCAGATCGTGGGCTGCCAGCCGACCGACGGCTCGCAAATCCCCGGCATTCGCAAATGGCCCGCGGCTTATCTGCCGAAAATCTGCGACTGGACGCGCGTCGACCGCGTGATCGAAGTCGCGCAGGCCGATGCGGAAGAGATGACGCGGCGGCTCGCGCGCGAAGAAGGAGTTTTCGCGGGCGTCTCATCGGGCGGCGCGATCTGGTCGGCGCTGCAGATTTCGGCCGAAGTCAAGGATGCGGTGATCGTAACGATCATCTGCGATCGCGGCGATCGATACCTGTCGACGGGGATATTTCCTGCCTGATCCGCGGGTGTCGCGCTGTGTGCCATGGTGCGCGGTACTGCCCGCCGTACTGTTCGCCGCGTGCGCCTCGGCGCAGCAAATCGGCATCAACATAGAGCGTATCGACAGCCCGTTTTTTACAGCGAGCGGAATTACCGGCGGGTTGCGCGCGGTTGCCGCTGGTACCACCACGACCACCGCGCTGGAACTGCGCGCCGCCGAGGTTTCCTTCGCCGGCCAGACCTGGCGCAGCGTCACCATCGCCTGTCCCGATCTCAAGCAGGAGCGCGATGAGTTGATCTGCGCGCACGGGGCGCTGGCGATCCCCGAAAAGTTGCCGCTGAGTTTCCGGTTCTCGACGCGTTCCAGGAATCTCGAGCTGGTATTGCGGCCGGCCGCCAACGAAGAATGGCTTTTCACGGTGGCCGGGCCGGCCGCGGCGCGCACGGTCGCGCTCAACGTCCGCAACGGCGTGCTGACGCGTTTCAAAGCGTGGTGGCCGAAGGACTGGCCGGCGCCGAGTGCCGGCACCGTCAGCGGCAAGCTGACGTTCAGCGACGAGCCCGAGCCGCGCATAGCCGGTGAACTCGCGCTCGCGAATTTCGGCTTCGCCGACACGAGCGGCGCGCATGCGGGCGAAAAAATCACCGCCGGCTGGTCGCTGGCGGCACAGCAGCGCGGGGCGCAATGGCGGTGGCAGAGCCGGCTCGACTGGAAAAGTGGGGACGTCTACTGGCAGCCGTTGTTCGTCAGTGGTGGCGGCCACTCGTTTGACGCCGCAGGCACGCTGGACGACCGGCGGCTGGCGATCGAGCGGGGCCGGCTCACGCTCGCCGGTATCGCGGAGGCCGATTTGAGCGCGGCTTTCGACCGCACCGCCGGCAAGCTGACCGCGGCGAATCTGAAAAGCACAAACGTCGATATCGCCGCGCTGTATGCCAAATTGTTGAAGCCGGCGCTGCAGGGCACGGTGCTCGCCGATCTGCGCTGCGAAGGCCGCGCGGATTTCGCGCTGACGATCAAGGACGGCGAAGTCACCGCGGCTGACGCCGCGTTCAGGCGCGTATCGGTGGAAGACAACGGCCGGCGCTTCGCGCTGTTCGGGCTCGACGGCCAATGGCCGTGGCACCACGAGGAGGTCCGGACCGCCAAGCTGCACATCACGGGCGGCGAGGTGCTGCGCGTGCCGTTCGGCGCTTTCGACCTGCCGGTCGAAACGCGCGGCCTGCGCGTGCGCGTGCGCGACGCCGAGATCCCGGTTCTCGACGGCAGGCTATCGATCGTCGATTTCGCCACCAGCGGCGAGCGCGAGAGCTGGCGTTGGCGTTTTACCGGCGCGCTCAAACCCGTTTCCGTCGAGCAGCTCACCACGGCGCTCGGTCTGCCTGCGATGCACGGCACGCTGGCGGCCACGATTCCGAGCGTGCGCTACCAGGACTCGAAGCTCACGGTCGACGGCGCGCTGACGTTCAACCTCTTCGACGGCACGATCAACGTGCGCAATCTCGCGCTCGAGGATCCGCTCGGCAAGGTCCCGCGGCTGACCGGGGATATCGACATGCGCAACCTCGACCTCGATTTGCTGACGCGCACCTTCTCCTTTGGCAAGATCACCGGCCGCGTCGACGCTGAGTTCAAAGCGCTCGAACTCGTGAACTGGCAGGCGGTGCGCTTCGACGCGCGCATAGGCAGCAGTCCCGGCGATTATCCGCGGCGCATCAGTCAGGCGGCAGTGCAGAACATCTCCGCGCTCGGCGGCGCCGGCGCGGCGGCTGCGATCCAGCGCAGCTTCCTGCGATTCTTCGAAACCTTCGGTTACTCGGCACTAGGCTGGAGTTGCCGGCTCGAGCTCGAAGTGTGCCATATGGGCGGCATCGAAAACGTGCCGCAAGGCTATGTGATCGTAAAGGGCGGCGGCATACCTGCCATCACGGTGTTGGGCTACAATCGCAACGTGGGTTGGCGCGAGTTGCTGGCGCGCCTGCAGCGTGTGTCTGAAGGCAACATCATTGTGAAATAGGTGGAGGTATCCTATGCGTAGTTTTGTTTTAATCGCGGGCCTGGCTGGCGTTCTTCTGCAAGGCTGCGTGACTATCAATATCTACTTTCCCGCCGCGGCGGCGGAAAAAGCCGCCGATAAGATCATCGATGAGGTCTGGCAGTTGAAGAACCCTGCACCGGCGGCGCCCGCGCCCAAACCGGAAGCTAAATAAGGATGCATATGCGAACCCTGAATGTAATGCGTTGTGGCTGGCTTGCGTTGTTGTTGCTGTTCGCCGGCAATGGATGGGCGCAGGCGAATCTCGAAATCAACACGCCCGCGATCGCTGCTTTGCAGGCGAGCATGCAAAAGCGGCATACCGAGCTTGGGCCTTTCTATGCGAACGGTGCGATCGGCCTCACGCGCGAAGGCTATATCGCGCTGCGCGAGCCGAATGCGGTGCCGCTGCCGCAGCGTCAGCAAGTCAACGCGCTCGTCGCGACGGAAAACCAGGACCGCGCTGCGTTGTATAAGGAAATCGCGCGCGCGAACAGCAAGCCCGAGTGGGAGAACGATATTCGCACGACATTCGCGCAACGCTGGATCGACAAGGCGGCAGGCGGCTGGTACTACCAGAATAATGCCGGAGCGTGGACGCGTAAGTAGTGACGCCGGTTCTGGTCTTCGATATCGAGACGGTCCCCGATGTCGCGGGATTGCGCAAGCTCAACGGCATTGCCGCCGACTTGAGCGACGAGCAGGTCGCGGCGATGGCGTTTCAGCGCCGCCGCCAGGCAACCGGCAACGATTTCCTGCAACTGCATCTGCAGCGGGTCGTCGCGATCTCCTGCGCGCTGCGCGACCGCGACAGTTTCCGCGTATGGTCGCTCGGCGAGCCGGGCGACAGCGAAGGGCAGCTCATTCAGCGTTTTTTCGACGGCGTCGAAAAATATACGCCGCAAATTGTTTCGTGGAACGGCGGGGGCTTCGATCTGCCGGTGTTGCATTACCGCGGCATGCTGCATGGCGTGCGCGCGCCGCGTTATTGGGATCAGGGCGAGGACGACCGCGAATTCAAGTGGAACAATTACATCAGCCGCTACCATCCGCGCCATCTCGACCTGATGGATTTGCTCGCGATGTATCAACCGCGCGGCGCCGCGCCGCTCGATCAGTTCGCGCAGTTGCTCGGCTTCCCCGGCAAGATCGGCCTGGACGGCTCGCAGGTATGGCCGGCGTGGCAGGATGGAAAAATCGCGCAGATCCGCGCCTATTGCGAGGCGGATGTCGCGAACACCTGTCTGGTCTACCTGCGCTTTCAGCTGATGCGCGGCGTGCTGTCGCCGGCCCAGTATCAGCAGGAAATCAATCTCGTCAGAACCACGCTCGAAAAATCGCCTGACCCGCATTGGCGCGAATTCCTTGAACTCTGGCCGGCTTAAGCCCGGCGGTCCGTCGTAATGTCGCAATCGATCCGCGTGGAATCGCTGGACCAGGAAGGCCGCGGCGTCGCGCACGCGGACGGCAAGGTGATTTTCATCCAGGGCGCGCTGCCCGGCGAGCTTGTCACCTACGCGTCGTTCGTCAAAAAGCCCAGTTACGAGCTCGCGCAGGTGGGGCAGGTGCTCAAAGCCGCGGCTGCGCGCGTGACGCCGCGCTGCCCGCACTTCGGCACCTGCGGCGGCTGCAGCCAACAGCATTTCGACGCGCGCGCCCAGGTCGCGGCAAAGCAGCGGGTGCTCGAAGACAATCTGCGCCATATCGGCAAGGTCGACTGCGGGACCATCCTGCCCGCGATTTACGGGGAGCCGTGGGGCTATCGCCATCGCGCGCGGCTATCGGCGCGCTACGTGCAGAAGAAAGGCGGCGCGTTGATCGGCTTTCGCGAAAAGCGTAGCAGCTACGTGACCGACATGACGACGTGCGAGGTGGTTCCGCCGCGGATTTCGGCGCTGCTCGTGCCGCTGCGCGCGCTCATCAACGGCTTGTCGAGGCCCGAACGAATGCCGCAAATCGAACTGGCGATCGGCGATGGCACGGACGCGCTCGTGCTGCGCATCCTAGAGCCCTTGACTGAGCAGGACGCGCAGTTGCTGCGCGAATTCGCGGACCGTTACGGCGTCCAGTTCTTTGTCCAGCCGCGCGGCCCGGACTCCGCGGTGCCGTTTTATCCACCGCACGATGGCGTGCTCTATTACAAGCTGCCGGAGTTCGGGCTCGAGCTCGGTTTTTCGCCGACGGAATTCACCCAGGTGAACGCCGGGGTCAATGCCGTGCTCGTGCGCCGCGCAATGACGCTGCTCGCGCCGCAGCCGGGCGAACGCGTCGCCGATATGTTCTGCGGGCTCGGCAACTTTACCCTGGCGATCGCGCGCAGCGGCGCCCGTGTGGTCGGCTTCGAAGGCGCGCGCTCTCTCGTGACGCGTGCGCAAGCAAATGCTGCGCGCAACGACTTGAGCGCGACGGCGGAGTTTAGGCTGGCGGACTTGTTCAAGCTCGAGCCCGCGGATTTCGCGGCATATGGCCACTTCGACCGCATGCTGATCGATCCGCCGCGCGACGGCGCGGTCGCGCTCATCAAGGCGTTGCCGGAAGACGCGCCGCGACGGATTGTTTACGTGTCGTGCAACGCGGCCACGCTCGCCCGCGACGCCGGCGTGCTCGTGCACACCCATGGCTACACGCTGACGGGGGCGGGGGTGGTCAACATGTTTCCGCATACGTCGCATGTCGAATCGATTGCCGTGTTTGAACGGAATTGAGTCGCGTATGCGCGGTGGTCTGCGGCGGCGCGGGCATAAAAAAAGGGCATCCGAAGATGCCCTTTTTAAAGTGCGGATTACGCGTTAGTCGCGATTGCCGGTAAACGCCATCAAGAGCTGGAGCAAACTCGTGAACAGGTTGTAGATGCTCATGTATAACGTAAGCGTCGCCGAAACGTAATTGGTTTCGCCGCCTTGCACGATCCGGCTGACCTGCCACAGGATCATCGCGGAGCTGAACAGCACGAATGCGCCGCAGATCGCCAGCGACATCGCGGGGCTGGCGAAAAATATGTTCGCGACCACTGCCAGCATGATCACAATCCCGCCGACCGCCAGGAAGTTCGTCATGAAGCCGAAATCGCGCTTGCTGACGGTGGCAATGCCTGCCATGGCGAAGAAGACCACCGCCGTGCCGCCGGCCGCGAGCGCGACCAGTTGCCCGCCATTACGGAAACCGATCGCCACCTGGAGGATAGGCCCGAGCAGAATGCCGAGGAACAGCGTCAGCGCGAGCAACAAGGCTACGCCCAGGCCGCTATCGCGATTTTTCTCGATCGCGAAGAACATGCCGTAAATGCCGGCGAGCAGGACGATCGAAGAAATTATCGGACTCGCGCGCATAAAGCCGAAATTCAGATTGACTCCTACCAGCGCGCCGATCGCGGTGGGGATCAAAGTCAGTGCAAGCAGCAGATAAGTATTGCGCAGCACCTTTTGCTGCTGCGCGACGAGTTGCTCGCTACCTACCTGCGTTCCAAAGGAATTCTGGTTAGGTATCAGTTCGGGTTGCATAAATTCTGACTCCTCGGTTGGCCGGGGTTTCGGCTCTGGTGTAAGACTACTGAATCCAGCAGAAAGTTGCAATTATTTCAATCCGGCGGCGATCCCGAGGTATTCCCGCAAGCGCCTGATAGTGCATGGTATTATTCGCCGGCATCAGCGGGTATGCCCGTTCCGGAAGGTTGGCAGAGCGGTTGAATGCACCGGTCTTGAAAACCGGCAGGGTCGCAAGATCCTCGTGAGTTCGAATCTCACACCTTCCGCCAGTCAAACGGGGAAGAAGTGCGTGATACTCCGAGCGTCCCTTGGCCGCATTGGCTGCTATCCAGCCTGCTATCCACAGCAGGCGAACTGGGATGTAATTCGCATGTTAGTTTATTAAATTGTGGAGGGTATTTGTGAATTCACCAAAATTCATGGTCGGCGTCATGCTCGGTTCTCTGGTATTTGCTTTCGTGATGATAAATTTATGGCTCTGGGGAGTCGTTCCCATCGAAACGATGCGTGAGTTCAACAACAAGCCGGAACACGTTTATCTGATGATCGCCATTGCATTAGGTTCTATGTTCGGCGGCGGCATGTTGTGCGCGGCGTTTTTCGATAAGCGGTAACGGGAAATCGACCGTAATTTTGATCCAGGCGGGGTTCGATTATCAGCTCGTCGAGCCGGTGGCCGCCAGGTTCCGTTGGCTCGTTCAGGGCACAAAGCGCGCTGCTAAGGCAACGTCGTTAACGCTCTGGGTGGCGTAACTGCCGGGCCGGGCGACGGGTCGCTCTCCAGGGCGGACGGTGGAGTCAGCTGGATATTCATTGCTTCCGACGCCGGCATACCGAACACCCACTCCGAGTATTTTTTCTTGTTCGTCAGCGCCAGAAATTCAGTATCGAAACCGGTTTTGCGGATGGGCGCGGCGTCGGACCGGCTGTGGATGCCGATGAACCCGCCACCTTTTGCGGGAACCAGCGCCCAGTCCTGCTTGCCGGTCATGGGATCGGCATAGATCCTGCGCAAGTGACGTTTGACATTCGGATAACGCGGATCGCGCAGCAGATCCTCGAGCCTGGACGGCAATTGCTTTTGGCCCGCCGGCGTCGATTCGACGAAGGTGCGCAGCGCCGCCGCGTATTGGGCGCCGATGAAAAGCAGTTCCGCTTCGTTGGCGCGCTGCTGCAGGAACGAGCCGAGCGTCAGCGTGCTTGCCGATGCGAGCGCGAGGATTGCTAACAAAATAAGCAGCCCGATATAAGTGAACCCGCCGTGCGCAGCCGCTCTATGCTGCCACCTCGGACGGGTCGGGCGATTACAAGTCGGCGTAGGGTTTTCCATTGCGCGTCAAGCCCTGGGCGGCGCTTTTTAGGTCGTACACATTGCCCTTGATGTCGGCGGCCGGCGGCACGATCGACCACAGCGCGCTGCTGTCGGCGATCGGATCGTACGGCGCCGCGCGCACGTATTTTTTCGCGGCGAGCTCCTCGAGGCTTTCTGGATAGCGGTTGTTGTCGCCGTAAAAGCGGTCGATTGCCTCGCGGGTCGTGCGCAGGTTCTCTACCAGCACCGCTTCTTTCGCGACGTCGACGCTTTGCAGATAACGCGGCAGGGCCAGCGTCAGCAGCAGCGCGACAATCGTCAGCACGACCAGCAACTCGATGAGAGTGAAGCCGCGGGCAAGCGTGACGGAACGATTCAACATCGGCTGAGCGCTTACCATTTGTTATAGGGCACGCCGTTCAGCCCCAGTCTGCTTGACGTCGAGTAAACGTCGTAAACATCCTTACCGCTGCGCGGTTCGTCGGCCTCGCTCGCGTACGACCGCTTCCCCCACGTTTGGGCGGGGTCTTCGGCGGGCTCCGGGTTAGTCGGGTCGCGCGGAATCCGGCGCAGAAAATAGAGCTTCCGCTTGGCGGCGTCTTTCCCATCCACGGTGCCCTCCACCAGCGTCGCCAGCTCCTTCGGATAGCCCGTCCCGTCTGCGGATTTAGGCACGCGGCCTTCGTCGTAGGCTTTTTTGTACGCGTCGATCGCGCCGCGAATCTCACGCAGTGCGACGCGCAATTCCTGCTCGCGGCTTCTCTGCACCGTGACCTCGGCGATCGGCACGGTCAGCGCGGCGAGTATGCCCATGACCGCGAGCACGACCAGCAGTTCGATTAGCGTGAAGCCACTGTGCGCAGCGCTCATGGCGTAATGGCAATCACGTACGGGCGGGCCGGTTGCGACAGCACCGCGCTGCCGGCAACGCCGATCGGCGATGCGGCGATAAGCTGAATCGTCGCGTTCTGGGCGGCCGACAGCGCGCGCGCGGTCACGATGATAAGCGCGCCCGCATCGGCCGCGCCGTCGGTGCCGGCGCGCGTCACCGTCGCGAACACGCGGCCCGCGGAAGAGTCCACGCGGCTGGTGAAATTCGAGGAGGCGCCATTCTGGCGCATGAAGCCGCCTTCCGTCACGGCGACGACATCCAGCAACTTGGGATCGAAGCCGAGTGCGAATGGCAGACTCGTGATCGGCTGGCCCGGTTGCACGGAAAGCGTGAATGTCAGCGTGCTGCCCACCGCCGCGCGGTCCGGTCCCTGAAACGTGAAGTTGGTGGTGCCTGCGGATATCGGCGCCGCGGCGGCGGGGCTGCCGACGCCCGCTAAACCCGCCGGCGGCGCGGGCGGAATCGCGATCGATGCGCCGGGCGTTCCCGGTGGCGGCGCCTGCTGGAGCGGTGGCGGCGGCACGGGTACCGGCGGCCTTGAAGGCGCATTTAGCGCAGGCGCCGGGGCCGGTCCCGGGGTGGGCGCGGAGCCGCTGGAAGTTTCCAGCGCCCGGTTGCGCAAACTCGCTTCAGTCCCGGCATCGAACTCCGCGTCGATGATCGACGGCCGCCGCGGATTGCGCAGAATGCGCGGGGTGATGGAAAGCACAATTTCAGTTTTCTGCCGGTCATCGCGCTGACTGCCGAACAGGCGGCCCAGAATAGGGATGTCGCCGAGGCCCGGGACTTTACGGCCCGCGTTGCGGTCCTCATTGTTGATGAGTCCCGCGAGCACCTGGTTCTCGCCGTCCTTGAGCCTGAGCACCGAGTTCGCGTTGCGCGTGCCGATTTGATAGGCCACCGTGCCGGATCGCGTTTGGATCTGGTTGACGATCGTGCTGACTTCAAGCGCGATCTTGATCGCTACTTCGTCGTCCATGTAGACGGTCGGCTCGACTTCGAGTTTCAAACCCACATCCACATAAGTGACGCTCTCGGAGACAAACCCGGTCGCGGTGGCGGTCGTCGTGATGATCGGGACCCGGTCGCCGACCAGAATGCGCGCTTTCTCGCGATTGCGGCTGCGGATGCGCGGATTGGCGAGCAGATTCGCGTCCCCGTCTTCCTTGCGCGCCGTAATGGTGGCGGGATTAAGGGCGGCGCCGATCGAGTTGGAATTCAGGTTGCGCAAGTCGGCGACGGTGACGGTGGCGCCGCCGGTGGTCGATAACGGCGTGAGCACGAGCTGGCTCGGCCACTGGATGCCCAGTTCGAGCAGTCGCGTGCGCTTAACTTCCAGCACTTCGACTTCGAGCATGACTTCGGGTTCCGGCAGATCCTGCAGCGCGAGCAGGCGTTCGGCCAGGCGCACCGCTTCGGGCGTGTCGCGCATGATGATCATGTTCTGCCGCTCATCGACGATCAGGTCGCGCGTTTTTACGATGGTGCGCAGCGTGTTGGCGGCGACCTTGACGTCGGCGTTGTTAAGGAAGAACGTGCGCACGGTAAGCGGCTGGTATTCGCGCGATTTCGCCGCATTGTTGGGGTAAATCAGGATGGAGTTCGAGTCGAGTACTCGCTGCTCGAGCTGGTTCGTCAGCAGCACCATGCTGACGGCGTCCTGGATGGTCGTATCGTGCAGAAAGATCGTGGTGCGCAGATCGCTGCGCACGTCTTTGTCGAAAATGAAGTTCAGGCTGGCTGTGCGCGCGAACACCTCGAACACCTGCTTGATCGGGGTGTCGCGAAACTCGATCGAGATCGTTTTCCTGAGCGCGGCGGCGAGTTTGAGATCGGTGGGCCGCCGGGCGGTTTTTTCTTCGATTGCCTGGCGCAATTCCAGCGCACCGCGGTGGCGCGGATTCTCCGCCAGAATGGTGCGTAGCCGCGTCATCGCCGATTCCGTGTCCGTTTTCAGCCATGCAGTCCGGGCCTGCTCCAAAAGATCTGCATGGCGTACCTCGCGTGCCATCTCATCCAGCGCATCACGCGCGCGCACGTTGCCGGGGTCGAGCGCCAACACGCGGCGATAGAATTGCTCGGCCGTTCCCGGCTGCCCGGCGGCGCGCGCGCGGTCGCCCTGCTCGGTCCACACGTAAACCGCGCGCTCACGCGTAGCGAGGTACGCGGAGCGGTATTCCGCGTTGAGCGGCGCATTCCGGCTGGCCTCCTGAAACTTGAGCAGGCTTTCCTCGACCCGTCCCTCGGCCAGCAATTTCTGGCCGTCTTTGAAAACGCTCATGCTCTGACAGCCCGCCATAGCCAGGAAAAACGCGAGACTCCACGCGCACGCGATCGAGCGGCGGCGGATCATTGCGCTTCGCCGATCGGCAGGGTCTGGCGCTGCTGCAGCGGCAGATAAGTGAGTGTCATCAACGGGGGCCTCGTAGTTTCGACGCGATACAGGTTCTCAATGGTGTCCCGGTCTTTGACGACGAACACCTGGTCCTCGCGCGTCAGGAAAACCTGCCATTGGCCGTCTTCGAATTTTTTACCGAGGACGGTATAGGGCACGGCCGGCGCGCTCGGCGGGGGCAGCACGATGGGTTTAGGCGGCGGGGGCGGGGGAGTCCAGTCCTGCGCCGCAAATGCGTTGGCGATGCGGGCCGCACCGGTGCGCGGTCTCAGCGGCAGAATGGTGGCGATCTCCCCGGGCGCCTGCACTGCCGCCCGCGTCGCCACCGGTTGGGCAGCTGGCGCGCGTACTTCCGGCGCCACGTCCTGCACGATTCCCGGTGCGGAAGTACCGCCGTGATCCGCGATGACGAGAGCGGAGGCGATGCCAAGCATGCCGAGCCACAGGCCCCACCGCAGCCGGCGGTTCATGACTGCGCGTCCTTCAGAAAGAAAACGAAGCGCAGCTTCGCCTCGGTCGTCGGCGTGCCAATGGCATCGCGCTTGAAATCGACATCCTCGAGGGCCGCGAACGGCAGTTTTTCCAGCGTGGCATCAATAAAGCGGCGAAGCTGCGGATAGCCGCCGCGCACCGGCAGCGTGAGCCGGTAAGCGTTGAATCCGCCTTGCCTTACCGCCTCGAGTTTGTATTCGGCCTGCGCAAGCGTGATGTCGTTCTTGCCGGCCTGTGCGAAAAGTAAGGACATGAACCGGTTCAGGTCGCGCTTGTCCCCGAGCACGGCGGCGAACGCCAGGAAACCTTCCTCAGTGGCGGATTTCCCGGCCGGGGCGGGCGGCGGCGCCGCCGCGACTTGCTGCAAGTGACTGAGTTCGCCGCTGCGCGCTGTTGTGAGCGGCTGAACTTTGGTCATCGTTACCCACTGAATGGCCAGCGCGACGATGAACAGGCCGGCGGCCACCCACGGGGCCCAGCCCGCGCGGCGCAAAATAAGATCGAGGTCCAGGCGCGACACGGCTCACACGCCTTCGCGCCAGCGCAGCTCAACCGTGAACCGGTACGGCCGGTTCGGGTCCTGCTCGCGGATTTCGTGTTTGGCGAGGATCGCCTCTTCGAACAAGGGAGTTTGCTTCAGCCGTTCCGCAAACGCGATCATCTGCTGGGAGGTCTTCGCTTCAGCCTGCACGACGACGCTGCGTTTTTTGGCGTCCGGCTCGAGCGCCACCAGCGCAATGGCGGGGGATTGAGCGGCTTCGAGCGCGGCAAACAGTTCCGTCCACGGCAGGTTCAACTGCGCGATTGCGGTGTTGATCGCATAAATCTGGGTGGCGGGTATGGACTCCGGCGGGCGCGCGCCCGCAGCTGCCTGACGCTGCGTGAGCGCGGCGCCGACTTCCGCAAGGTCTTTGGACACGCGCTGCAATTCAAGGCGCGCGACGACATGGGTCCAAAGGCTCGCGGCAAGGCCAACGATCCCGGCGGCTAGCGCAAGCCGCTTCAGCCACCCGGCTGAGGTAGCCCGATTGGCAAACTGGATATCGAGGCGTTTCACGGCCATACCTCGGCGAGCGCCGTCCGGTACTGCGCGGACCTGGGCTGCGGACCCCACTGCGCGCGATCGATGCGCCTGAGCGGCGTGCCCGCGTCGGCCCCGCTCAACGAACCGGAAAAAAAATATTCATGGTCGAAGCCGTCGTCGCCGGCCAGCAGGCGCTCGCGTGCGACCAGCCGCCCGATTTCGGCCGCGGTGGGTGCCCTGCACGGGAGCGCCCGGATCCGCTCGATCGCGCCGTTAGAGAGCGCCACGAGGCACAAGTTGTCGGCGCTCGCCGCCGCGTACCAGCCGGACCGCGGCATTTGCCGCGCGCGCCGGTTCAATTCGCAGATGAGGAACGGCTGGATAGAGGCACAGCGCCCGTGCTGCGAAAATACATTGCTGATCGCGGCGAGCAGCGACGTCGGTATCGCGCAGGCAATGCAGCGGCGGTCGAACGGCGCGGCGTCGATGGCGATCGTCCACTGCGCAGCTGAGAGATCGTAGGCCTGCTCGAAACGCGCATTGACCGCGAGCTCGAGCTCAGTTGCGGAGCGCACGCCGAGCGGGCGTTCGACGACCAGGTAGCGCACGAACGAATCGGAAAGCACGACCTGGCGGGTGGTGGATTTCCACTGCGGCTGGGCGAGCACCCGGGCGGTGCTCGCCAGCGATTCCGCCGCGAGCTGCGCATCGAACGCACCGGGAATCAGTTGCGCCTGCGCCGGCGCTGCGGCGTCGCCGCGTGACTTGACGAGCGCGACGCCGGCGCAGTCGATCGATGCGAACACCCGCTCAGGCCTGAATAGTGACACGCGCAACCTCTTCCAAAGTAGTTTCCCCGCGCATGGCAAGGTCGAGCGCAGCCTCGCGCAGGAAATGCGTGCCGTTGCGCATAGCCTCGATTTTCAGTTCCGCGATCGGACATTTTTCGGCGACCATCCGGCGCATCGTGTCGTTCATCAGCACGACTTCGACAATCGCCTTGCGGCCTTTGTAGCCGGTGGCCCGGCAATCGCCGCAGCCGGCGCCCTGCCTGAGGGTGGCGCCCGCGACGTCCGCGCGTTGAAGTCCCAGCCGGTGCAGTTGCAGGTCCGACGGGACGTGCTCCACCGCGCAATGGCGGCAGACGGTGCGCAGCAGCCGCTGGGCGACGATGCCGTTGAGCGCGGACGTCAGCGCGTACATGTCGATGCCCAGATAGGTGAAGCGGTTGAAAACATCGTACGCGTTGCTCGCGTGCACGGTGGCGAGCACGAGGTGGCCGGTGAGCGCGGCCTGCACCGCCATCTCAGCGGTTTCCTTGTCGCGGATCTCGCCGACCATGATGCGGTCGGGATCGTGGCGCAGAATCGAGCGCAGTCCGCGGGCGAACGTGAGCCCCTGCGCTTCGTTGACCGGAATTTGCGCGATGCCGGGCAGTTCGTATTCGACCGGATCTTCGATCGTCAGAAAGTTTTCGCGCCCGGTGTTCATCTCGGAAATCGCGGCGTACAGCGTTGTGGTTTTGCCGCTGCCGGTCGGCCCGGTCACCAGGATCATGCCGTAGGGCTGGGCCACGAGATCGCGCAGCACGACGAGCGAAGCCGCGTCGAAGCCGAGCACGTCCAGGCGCAGCACGCCGTCGGCGGGAATGATTGAATGTTTGTCGAGTATGCGCAGCACCGCGTCTTCGCCGTGGATGGTCGGCATGATTGACACCCGCACGTCGATCGGGCGCCCGAGCAGATTGACCTTCAGCTTGCCGTCCTGCGGAACGCGATGCTCGGCGATGTCGAGGCCCGCCATGACTTTCAGCCGCGAGATGATGCGCTCGGCAGTGTGGCGTCCGGCGATGGCATTCGATGCGCCCAGCACGCCGTCGATCCGGTATTTAGTGCTCAAGCCGTCGCGCAGCGAGCGCAAGTGGATGTCGCTCGCACCTTCTTTGATGGCGTCATAGAGCGTCGAATTGACGATCTTCACCACTTCGCTCTCGTCCTGGCTGATGCTGGAGATCGAGAGCCGCTCGCCGGCGGCAGCATCGGCGTCAGCGCTGGCGTCGGCGCCGCCATCATAGGCGTCCATTGCCCGCACGGATTCTTCGAGCTTGGTCAGATACGCGCGGATATCCGCGCGCAGCGCCAGCCGGTGCTCGACCGCACCCTTGGCCACGGCGGCGATCCAGTCCTGCAATTCGACGTCGAACGGATCGGCGATCACGGAGATCAATGCGCCGCCGCCGGCGCTGCCGGGGTCACGGTAAAAAAGCATGCAATCGCGCTGCAGCGCCCGGGTCAGGGGCAGTCGATCGAGCGCGGGTTCCCACGCCAGCATGGACGCGGTTTCCACGACGTCAATGGCCAGGAACCCGCTGAGCAACTGGACGAACTCGCGCGGGCCGGCGCCGCTGTCGGTTTCGAGCTCGGCATAAATCGATTTGCCGGACGCCGCAGCTGAGTGGCGCGCGCGCAGCACATGCGCGGACGTCAGTGGCGGCGGACTCTCGCTCATGCGGGGCGCGTTCATTGCTGAAAACTTCCGGCAAGATCGAAAATCGGCATGTACAACAATACGACGATCAAGCCGACCACCACGCCGATCGCCGCCATCAGCAGCGGCTCGAACGTCTTGGTGAAGCGCTCGATCCACCGGCTGATTTCGCCGTCGTAGTAGCGGGCGGAACGGTTCAGCATTTCGCCGAGCCGGCCCGAGCGTTCTCCCACGCGCATGAAGCGGGCGGCGACCGGCGTGGTCAGGTTGCAGCTTTCGAATGCGTCGGCCAGACTTTCGCCGTTGATGATCTCGCGGGTGGCACGGTCCAGATCGGCGCACAGATGCGCGGAGAGCGCGCCGCGCGCAAGTTTTAGCGTCTCGACGACCGGCAGGCCGCCTTCAAGCAGCATGCCGAGCGTCAAATAGAGGCGAGTCAGCTCGTAAATTCTGACCCGCGCCGCCAGAAATGGGATGCCGCGCAGCAACCGGCCGATACCGCCATCGCGGTAGTAAGCGCGCAGCACGAGCCACCCGGCAACCACCGCGACGGCCGCGCCCCCCAGCAGTTCTTTCGCGTGTGAGCCGGCAAAACTGCCCCATGCGAGTAGCCAGCCCGACAGCAAAGGCAGCGCTCTTCCCGTATCGTGATAGACGGACGCGAAGCGCGGCACGACATACCCGGACAGAAATCCGATGACGCCCAGACCGACCACCAGCAGGATCACGGGATAGATCGAGGCGCTCACGATCTTGTTGCGCACGACGTCGAGGCGGGATTGGTAATCGATAAAACGCGCGAGCGCGTGCGTGAGCCCGCTCGTTTTCTCGGCGGAGCGGACCATCCCTGCATACAGCGGGGGAAACAGGTCGGGCATTTCGGTCAGGCATGCGGAGAAGCTTTTGCCTTCCTTCAACCCGCGCACGATCAATCCGTACACACTGCGCACCGCCGGACGCGTTTCCTTCTCGTGCAGAACGTCGAGCGCCTCGACGATCGAGAGACCGCCTTCCAGCAACGCGAGTAGCTCCTGGCTGAAAAGGGTCAGGGACAGGTGCTGGCGGCGGGCGCGGTTGGCGGCTGCGGAGCGGCCCGCGGCAGCGCGCACGGACAGCGGCTGCCATGACCGCGCGGCGACCTGCGAGCGGGCATCGGCGTCGCTGAGCGCTTCAACCAGCACCGAGGCGACCGTATTTCCATTGAGCGCGCGCACTTCGTACTGCATGGGTCGGGCGCCTCCTAGGGCACTACGATATCGGCGTTATTGTCGGTGCCGCCCGGCGCGCCGTCCTTGCCGTATGAAATCAATGCGTATTCCGCTTTTTCACCGGGCACCCGATACAGGTACGGTTTTCCCCACGGATCGGTTGGCACGACGTTCTGCAAGTAGGGACCGTTCCACTTCAGTTCGTTGACCGGGCGCACCAGCAGCGCATTAAGACCCTGCTCGACGGTCGGATATCTTCCGACATCGAGCCGATAATGATCCAGCGCGCGGGAGAAGGCCTGCATCTGCGCTTTCGCGGTGGTGATTTCGGACTTTCCGAGCTGGCTGAAATAACGCGGGCCGACATAGGAGGCGAGCAGTCCGATAATCACCATGACGACCAGGAGCTCGAGCAAGGTGAATCCGCGCGTTGTCGTTGTACGCCAACGCATAGGCGCCAGAATCGCGCGGGGCTGCGGTGTCCATGCCTTCATCTGGCGGTCCTGCCGTCTTCTTCGCGATAGCGTGCGTAAGCGGCGAGCACTTGGGGCACATAAAGCATGGTCTCGCGAAACGGCGGAATGACGTTGCGGTGGCGTGCTACCGCGGTTTGCCCGGCGTTATAG
>JBKJMN010000405.1:0-8327 GCA_046596405.1 Burkholderiales bacterium | reverse complement strand
ATTGTCAACCGCCGTGGATCCCGCATGGCAATCTCGTAGCGACTGGGACATCTACAAGGGTTTTGCAAAGAAGTTCAGCGAAGTGTGCGTCGGCCACCTGGGCGTCGAGAAGGAGCTTGTGCTGACGCCGTTGATGCACGACAGCCCGGCGGAGCTTGCCCAGCCGTTCGAGGTCAAGGACTGGAAGCGCGGCGAATGCGACCTGATCCCCGGCAAGACCGCGCCGCAAATCGCGGTGGTGGAGCGCGACTACCCCAACGTCTACAAACGCTTTACCGCGCTCGGCCCGCTAATGAACAAGGTGGGCAACGGCGGCAAGGGCATCGCCTGGGACACCCGGACGGAAGTGACGCAGCTTGGCCAGCTCAACGGCGTGGTTACTGCGGAAGGGGTCACCCGCGGCATGCCGAAGATCGAGACCGACATCGACGCCTGCGAGGTCGTGCTGCTGCTGGCCCCCGAGACCAACGGCCATGTCGCCGTCAAGGCATGGGAGGCGCTCGGCAAGATCACCGGCCGCGAGCACGCGCACCTGGCGATCCATCGCGAAGACGAGAAGATCCGCTTCCGCGATATCCAGGCGCAGCCGCGCAAGATCATTTCCAGCCCGACCTGGAGCGGCATCGAGAGCGAGACCGTCTCGTACAACGCCGGCTACACCAACGTCCACGAGATGATTCCCTGGCGCACGCTGACCGGGCGCCAGCATTTCTACATGGACCACCCGTGGATGATCGCTTTCGGCGAAGGCTTCTCGAGTTACCGCCCGCCGGTGGACCTGAAGACCACCGCTGGCATCCATGGCATCCGCTCGAACGGCCACCCGGAGATCCTGCTCAATTTCATCACGCCGCACCAGAAGTGGGGCATCCACTCCACCTACACCGACAACCTGATGATGCTTACGCTCAGCCGCGGCGGGCCGTGCGTCTGGCTAAGCGAAGACGACGCAAAAGTAGGTGGCATCGTCGACAACGACTGGATCGAGCTGTTCAATATCAACGGCGCCATCGCAGCGCGCGCGGTAGTCAGCCAGCGGGTCAACCCCGGCATGGTGATGATGTACCACGCACAGGAAAAGATCGTGAATACGCCGGGCTCGGAGATCACCGGCATGCGCGGAGGCATCCATAACTCGGTGACCCGCATCGTGCTCAAGCCGACGCACATGATCGGCGGTTACGCGCAGTTCAGCTATGGCTTCAACTACTACGGAACGATCGGCACCAACCGGGATGAGTTTGTCGTGGTGCGCAAGATGCGAAAAGTCGATTGGCTGGACACGCCGGCCACCGTTGAACCAGCGCTCGACGCGCAGCAGGCCTGAAGACCATGAAAATACGCGCACAGATCGGCATGGTGTTGAATCTCGACAAGTGCATCGGATGCCACACTTGTTCGGTCACCTGCAAGAACGTATGGACCAGCCGCCCCGGCGTGGAGTATGCGTGGTTCAACAACGTCGAGACCAAGCCCGGCATCGGCTATCCAAAGGAATGGGAGAACCAGGACAAGTGGAACGGCGGCTGGCTGCGCAAAGCCAACGGCAAGATCGAGCCGCGCCAGGGGGCGAGGTGGAAGCTGCTGATGAAGATCTTCGCCAACCCGAGCATGCCGCAGATCGACGACTACTACGAGCCCTTCACCTTCGACTGCAGGTGGTCGTAGTCGAACGTGAACGGCTCGTAGTAGTCGTCGATCTCGGGCAGGTTGGGGTTGGCGAAGATACGCATCAGCAATTTCCATTTGGCGCCCTGGCGCGGCTCGATTGCGCCGTTGGCCTTGCGCACCCAGCCGCCGTTCCATTTGTCCTGGTTCTCCCATTCCTTCGGATAGCCGATGCCGGGCTTGGTCTCGACGTTGTTGAACCACGCGTATTCCATACCGGGCCGGCTGGTCCAGACGTTCTTGCAGGTGACGGAGCACGTGTGGCAACCGATGCATTTGTCCAGATTCAGCACCATGCTGATTTGGGCGCGGATTTTCATGCTGCCTCCTGCCGGGCCGTCCCAAAGGAGGCAAGCGCCCCCTCCGGGGGCAGCGAACGAATGTGAGCGTGGGGGGTCATGCTGTCTCCTGCCGGGCCGCCCCAAAGGAGGCGCACCCCCTCAGGGGGCAGCGAACGAATGTGAGCGTGGGGGTCATGCTACTTCTCCTTGCGCCTGCACCGGCCGGATCAGTTCATCGGCGACCGGGGTGTCGAGCCAGTCGATCTTGTTCATCTTGCGCACCACGACAAATTCGTCGCGGTTGGTGCCGATGGTGCCGTAGTAATTGAAGCCATAACTGAACTGCGCGTAGCCGCCGATCATGTGCGTGGGCTTCAGTACGATGCGCGTGACCGAGTTGTGGATGCCGCCGCGCGCGCCGGTGATCTCGGAGCCCGGCGTGTTCACGATCTTTTCCTGTGCGTGATACATCATCACCATGCCGGGATTGACGCGCTGGCTCACCACCGCGCGGGCGGCGATCGCGCCGTTGAGGTTAAAGAGCTCGATCCAGTCGTTGTCAACGATGCCGGCGCGCTTGGCGTCATCCTCGCTGATCCACACGCAAGGCCCGCCGCGGCTCAGCGTGAGCATCAGCAGATTGTCGGTGTAAGTCGAGTGGATGCCCCACTTCTGGTGCGGCGTGATGAAGTTCAGCGCAATCTCGGGATTGCCGTTCGGCTTGATGCCATGAATGCCCGCGGTCGTTTTAAGGTCTACCGGCGGGCGGTAGCTCGAGAAACCTTCGCCGAACGCGCGCATCCACGGGTGGTCCATGTAAAACTGCTGGCGTCCGGTCAGCGTGCGCCATGGAATCATTTCGTGTACGTTGGTGTACCCGGCGGTGTATGAAACGGTCTCGCTCTCGATCCCGCTCCACGTCGGACTGGAAATAATTTTGCGCGGCTGCGCCTGGATATCGCGAAAGCGGATCTTCTCGTCTTCGCGATGGACCGCGAGGTGCGTGTGGTCGAGGCCCGTCTGCCGGCCAAGCGCCTGCCACGCCTTGACCGCCACGTGGCCGTTGGTTTCCGGCGCGAGCTGCAGTATCACCTCACACGCGTCGATGTCGGTCTCGATCTTCGGCATGCCACAGCTCACTCCCGCCGTGGTGACGAGGCCGCTGAGCTCGCCTAATTGCTTGACTTCGGTCTGCGTGTTCCACGCAATGCCCTTGCCGCCGTTGCCGACCTTGTTCATCAACGGGCCGAGCGCGGTAAAGCGTTTGTACACGTTCGGATAGTCGCGCTCGACGACTTGAATATTCGGCGCAGTCTTGCCGGGAACCAGCTCGCACTCGCCGCGTTTCCAGTCTTTGACCTCGAACGGCTGCGCGAGCTCCGACGGGCTGTCGTGCATCAGCGGCGTCAGCACCAGCTCCTTCTCCACGCCGAGATGGCCGACGCAGACTTCGCTGAATTTCTGCGCGAAGCCCTTGTAAATGTCCCAATCGCTGCGCGACTGCCACGCCGGGTCCACCGCGGTCGACAGCGGGTGAATGAACGGATGCATGTCGCTGGTGTTGAGATCGTTCTTTTCGTACCACGTGGCGGTCGGCAGCACGATGTCGCTGTAGAGGCAGGTCGTGCTCATGCGGAAATCCAGCGTGACGAGCAAATCGAGCTTGCCCTCGGGCGCGTGCTCGTGCCACACGACTTCAGCGGGTTTTGCGTCATCTTTGCCAAGATCCTTGCCTTGCACGCCGTGACTGGTGCCAAGCAGATGTTTCAGAAAATATTCGTGCCCCTTGCCCGACGAGCCGAGTATGTTCGAGCGCCAGACGAACATGTTGCGCGGCCAGTTGTCCGGATGGTCGGGATCGGTGCAACTCATCTTGAGCGAGCCGTCCTTGAGGCCGTTGACTGCGTACTCTTTCGGTTCGACACCGGCGGCCTGTGCATCGCGCACCACTTGCAACGGATTGGTCTGCAGTTGCGGCGCGCTCGGCAGCCAGCCCATGCGCTCGGCGCGCACGTTGTAGTCGATCATGCTGCCGCCGTAGAGCTTCTTGTCGGCGAGCGGCGAGATGACTTCCTCCATGCCAAGCTTCTCGTAGCGCCACTGGTCGGTGTGCGCATAGAAGAAACTGGTGCTGTTCATCTGGCGCGGCGGGCGGATCCAGTCGAGCGCAAACGCGAGCGCCGTCCAGCCGGTCTGCGGCCGCAGCTTCTCCTGTCCCACGTAGTGCGCCCAGCCGCCGCCGCTCTGGCCGATGCAGCCGCACATCATCAGCATGTTGATAACGCCGCGGTAGTTCATGTCGCTGTGGTACCAGTGGTTCATCGCAGCACCAATGATCACCATCGACTTGCCGTGCGTCTTGTGCGCGTTCTCGGCGAACTGGCGCGCCACCGCGATCAGCTGCGCGCGCGGCGTGCCGGTGATGCGTTCCTGCCACGCCGGCGTGTACGGCGTGTCGTCGTCGAAATCCTTTGCAGCGAGTTCGCCAGGCAACCCGCGAGCCACGCCGTAGTTCGCCACCTGCAGATCGAACACGGTGGCTACCAACGCCTCTCCCCTGCCGAGCGCGATGCGCCGCACCGGGACGGTGCGCACCAGCACGTCGGAGCTCATGTGATCACCCCGACCCTTCAATACGTTGTTGGGGAAGTTGACGCTTTCGATGCCACCGAAATACGGGAAGCCGATTTTCGCGGTGTCACGCGCCGGCGCATCACCTTCGAGCACCGACAGCTTGAGCTTCACCTGGGTGCCGTGCTGCGCTTCCTTCGCTTCGAGGTTCCACTGCCCTTGGTCGGCGCGGCCATCCGGGCCCCACCGGAAACCGATCGAGCCGTGCGGCAACACCACTTTGCCGGTCTCATCGAACGCGACGGTCTTCCATTCCGGATTGTTGGCCGCCCCGAACTGACCTTCGAAGTCCGACGCGCGCACATAGCGGTCTGGCACCATGATGACTTCGCCATTCGGTAACGTATGTTCTTTCAACATTACGAGCATCGGCATATCGGTATAGCGGCGCACATAGTCGTCGAAATAGGCGCTGCGCTCGCCTTGGTCAGGAAAATAGAACTCCTTCAGGATCACGTGCCCCATCGCCATCGCCACCGCGGCGTCGGTGCCTTGCTTAGGGTGCATCCAGATGTCGGCGAGCTTGGCGACTTCGGAATAATCGGGCGTCACCGCGACGGTCTTGGTGCCCTTGTAGCGCACCTCGGTGAAGAAGTGCGCATCCGGCGTACGCGTCTGCGGCACGTTGGAGCCCCACGCGATGATGAAACTCGAGTTGAACCAATCGGCCGATTCGGGCACGTCGGTCTGCTCGCCCCACACTTGCGGGCTCGACGGCGGCAGGTCGCAATACCAGTCATAAAAACTCATGGACACGCCGCCGATCAGGCTGAGATAGCGCGAGCCTGCGGCATAGCTAACCATCGACATCGCGGGAATCGGCGAAAAACCGATGACGCGGTCGGGGCCGTGCTTCTTGATGGTGTAGACATTGGCCGCCGCAATGATCTCGTTGACTTCGTCCCAGCTCGAGCGCACGAAGCCGCCGAGACCGCGAATTTTCTGATAATCGCGCCGCTTGCCGTCGTCTTCGACGATCGCAGCCCAGGCCGCTACCGGCTCGCGGGTCAGGCGGGCTTCACGCCAGCTCTTGAGCAGGCGGCCGCGCACCAGCGGATACTTCACGCGATTCGCGCTGTACAGATACCAGCTGTAGCTCGCGCCGCGCGCGCAACCGCGCGGCTCATGGTTGGGCATGTCCCAGCGCGTGCGCGGATAATCGGTTTGCTGCGTTTCCCAGGTGACGATGCCGCCCTTGACATAAATCTTCCACGAGCACGAACCGGTGCAATTCACACCATGCGTTGAGCGCACGATTTTGTCGTGCGCCCAGCGATTGCGGTACGCGTCTTCCCACGTGCGGTCTTCACCGGTAACGACACCGTGGCCGCCG
Source organism: Burkholderiales bacterium (assembly GCA_046596405.1). Lineage (GTDB taxonomy): Bacteria > Pseudomonadota > Gammaproteobacteria > Burkholderiales > SG8-41 > PALSA-1004. The sequence goes on along the minus strand of JBKJMN010000405.1, from coordinate 2,414 downwards.
GAGAATGATTCGCGTGGTTGGGAGAAATAAGTCAGTCGATCGAGAAAGTGGCTCATGTGCAATTCCCAGGAAGTTGACGTTTGGACACGTGCAGGGCGAGGCTCAGGGGTTCTTTACATACGCGTTGGGACGCAGGTAAAACCACCAGTTGAGCACCAGGCACAATGCATAGAACACGGCAAAGCCGTACATCGCGAACTGCGGCGTGCCGGCCTTGATCTGGTCGCCGATTACGATGGGCGCAACAAACGCGCCATAGGCGGCGATGGCCGAGGTCCAGCCCAGCACCGGGCCGGCCTGCTGGCGGTCGAAGATGACGCCGATGGTGCGGAAGGTCGAACCGTTGCCGAGGCCGCTGGCGAAGAACAACACGACAAAGAGGCCCAGGAACATCGGGAAGTGCGCCTCGGGCGTGGCCGAGCTGTAGGCTTGCATCATCACGTAACCTACCGCCACCGATGCGGCCACCATCACCGCCGAGATTATCTGCGTGACGATCGAGCCGCCGACCTTGTCGGAAATCCACCCGCCGAGCGGCCGCACCGCCGCGCCTACAAAGGGGCCGATCCAGGCGTAAGCGAGAACGCTCGGCGCATTCGGATTGTTCAGCGTGTGTTGCAAGACGCCGTTCGCATCCGGCACGTGGCTGATACCGAAGATCACTTTCATCGACAGCGGCAGCGCCATCGAGAAGCCGATGAACGAGCCGAAGGTCACTATATACAGCGCCGTCATCGACCAGGTGTGCTTGTTGCGGAAGATTTCGAACTGCTTGCTTACGCCTTGCTTCATCGGGCCGAATGCCGCGAGCTTCATCACCAGCAGCGCGGCTATGATGTCGAGCGGAATGGCGACCCACATGCTGATCAGACCAAGGCCGGTGGGCTTCGGCAGGTACAGGTACAGGCCGAGGATGGAGGGTATGAAGGCCAGCGTGTACAGGTAGGTGATCTTGGCGAACGCGACGAGCGGATGGCCCGGATCCGGCGAGACCGTCTTCAGGTTGTTCATGCCGAACCAGCACAGGACGGCCAGCGGCACCAGCGACAGCAGCCACGCAAAGCCCGCGTTCTGAATCCACGTTGATGTGCCGGCAGCGATCTTGCCGAAAATCCACCCGCTGTCTTTCAGCAGCGTCATCGGCTCGCCGCCAAAACTGCCGAAAATACTGACCGTCATCACCAGCGGGATCACGATCTGCATGGTGGTCACGCCAAAGTTGCCGAGCCCGGCATTGAGGCCCAATCCCGTTCCCTGCAAACGCTTGGGGAAAAAGGTGCTGATGTTGGACATTGAACTGGCGAAGTTGCCGCCGCCGACGCCACACCACAGCGCCATCAACTGGAACGCCCACAGCGGCCAGTCCTTATGCTGCAGCACGATGCCGGTGCCCAGCGCTGGGGCCAGCAGCATCGCGGTCGTCAGAAAAATGGTGTTGCGCCCGCCCGCGAGCCGAATCAGGAACGACGCCGGAATGCGCATCGTCGCGCCAGAAATGCCGGCGATCGCGGTCAGCGTAAACAACTCGGCCTGGGTGAACGGAAACCCGAGGTTCAACATCTGCACCGTGATGATGCCCCACATGCCCCAGACGGCGAATCCGCACAGCAGCGCGGGAACCGAGATCCACAGGTTGCGATAGGCAATACGCTTGCCGGTCGTTTCCCAGAACGCATCGTCCTCGGGGCGCCAATCGGTTATGTCGGCGCCGGTCCTGACAGGCGCCGGAACAACTGAATCTATGGTGGTCGTAGTCATGATGGCCCTCGGTTAATACATAGCTGACGAGCGATGTCAGATTGGGGTGAAGTGCGAAGGCTCCGGATGCTGGCGACCTAGTTCCGCGCCGAACGGCCGCACCTCGGTGAAATACATCCACATCAACGACACCCACACGATGCCGAACATGAGCATGAACGCGGACGAGCGCACGCCGGTGAGATCGACCAGCGCGCCGAACATGATCGGCAGGATGAAGCCGCCCATGCCGCCGGCGAGCCCGACGATGCCGGAAATAACGCCGATGTTTTTCGGATAGTCGTCGGAGATATATTTAAAGACGGATGCTTTGCCTATCGCAAACGCAATGCCCATTGTGAACATGATGACGGTGAACACGGTCGCGTCGAGTCCGATATGCAGAGTCCTGGGACCATTCACGGTCTGCACCGTGAGGTCGGTCTGCGGATAGGACAGGAAGAACAGGCAGACGAGCGCAATCCACAGCACCCACCAGGTGACGGTGTGCGCGCCGAATTTGTCGGAAAACCAGCCGCCGATGGCGCGCAACATGCCGCCCGGAATGCTGAATCCAGCGGCGAGCAGCGCCGCCAGTCGAATGTCGAAACCGTACTCTGATATGTAATATTTGGTCATCCACAGCGACAGCGCCACGTAGCCGCCGAAGACGATCG
>JBKJMN010000120.1:0-32333 GCA_046596405.1 Burkholderiales bacterium | reverse complement strand
CATCATGCTTAACCCGTCACTGGGCGCCGGCGGCCGCATTGCGTGGCTGTGCACGACTTCGGGTAACTCGAACCAATGGAAATACGTGCCGGCGGAATGCCGTCACTAAGTTTGACGTTGTGACATAGTCTGTTGCTAAAGCCAAAACGGCTCCTCCCAGTGAGGGGCCGTTTTTTACACAGCCTCCCAAAGAACGCTGCGCGCCAGAAGATTAGTTAGAACAATTCTGCCGTCCACGAAGAGCTCCTCAACGGTCATATGCGGTTTGTCGGCATGTAGTCGTAGTCCCTACAGACCCCCGGTCTGGAACGCCTAGTCTCCATCACCGTTTTGCGCGATCAGGTATTGGTTGAAAGGCTGCAATGCACCACGTGAACCGTGGCTTTTCTCACATTCCAATGGTAATTATCTCTGTTCATGATGACGATCCAACCACTAGCGTGAACGGCGTAACTTTATTGCCTGCACTCAAATATCATGATTTCGCGTTAGGAGAACTTGTCAGTCGTGCAATGCGATAAGCAATTTGAGAGAAAATATGTTTGTCACAAGAATGCGCGTCATTGTTTCTGCATTAATGTCCGCAATCTGGTTATCCGGTTGCAGCGTCGCTGTTCTTATTAACACCGGCAATGAACAGGATAAATTTGCCAAAACGTTCTCTCCACCGGGCGACAAGGCGCTGATTTATGTTTATTCAGCCGATCCTAACCCGAATAATATTATTCATGTTTTAGTTGACGGCCGCATTTCAGGAACGGTTAACGCGTCCTACTATTCTATTTCTAATGTCATACCTGGACCCCATCGAGTGGGGTTAGAACATGAAGAGAGCAATAGTATCTTGGTCGATGTTGAACCAGGCAAATCGTATTTTGTAGACGCCCGTATGTTATGCGAGGGCGGCGCTGCCCACGCGCAGCTGACACTGGTCGATGAGTCGATCGGAAAGCGGCGGGTTTTGGCCTCGCAACTTGGGAACATTACATTGTTCGGGGTTGCTTTGCTGAACGCTGACAGAAAAATTTATGATTGCAGTCTATAAGACATAAACGCAACACAAGATTCGCCTCGCCGGCATCTACGCGCCGAACTCAAACAGGCGTTCGGCCCCAAAGCGAAGCAGAAGCTATCCGACCCGGTCGACAACAAACAGGTAAAGATGGAGTGGGAAAAGCGCGACCGATATAAGCGCATCATCGGAAAGGTGCTTTTTACGCCGGCCGTCTGCGTCACGCCGGAATGCGTCCTGAGCGCGGACGCGAACCGCGAGCAAGTTGCAACAACACACTGGTATGCGTTGGCGGGGACTCAAACCGGCCGCGAATGCTCTAAAGAGATATAGAGACATGCAAATGGCGCAGTCTCGCGCAACGCGCGATGCGATTCGGGAGGCAAAAACAAAAAAACCACCGCGAAGATGGCTTATTAATTGGAAGCGTCGCCAGTGGGGCGGTTAACGTTCCGCCCAGGACGATTCTTGAATTCCGCTGCAAACGGCCAAGGACTTTGACGTTCCGAAATCTGCCCCCAGGGTGGTACGGACAACAGTATGTAGAACCTTCACCGTTACAGCTGAATATCGAGGGTATCGACCGCAGTAGACGACTTTTTGCGGGACCTCGGCATTTTTTCCGCGTTTTCGATGCGGCTCAAAAACAAGTCGCGAACCCATTCGGCGCCCCTACGCTCGGTTTGCGCATCGGAGGCTTCCGTGGTGCGCATTGCGGCGATTAGCGTTTCAAACTGTGGCTTTAACTGCTGTAGCATGCGCTTGCGCGTCGCCGACGGTAACGCCTGAACCATCGCGGACATGACGGCAATGAGACTGGCGACCTGCCCCATCAAAAATGCTTCATCGTGTTGCTGATTCATGCTTTTTCGTGCTCCTGTTCTGTCCGGCACTCAATGTGTTGCTTCTGGGACACAGGGCGACGCGTAAAGTTCGTTCGCCGTCTGCAGAGATATTGATCTCCGCATGTTACCGCATCGAATGACTGGTTGGAGTCGAGTCGCGGCCGAGGGTGTCCCGACGAAAAACAAGCGGCGGCGCGCGTCGAACCCCTTCGAGTTCTCAATCCCGGGAAGACGCAAATAAAAAAACCACCTATTTGGTGGCCTTTTTATTTGGCGTCCCCAACGGGATTCGAACCCGTGTTACCGCCGTGAAAGGGCGATGTCCTAGGCCTCTAGACGATAGGGACAAAACAGGACTTGCAGATAAACCGAAGTGCTGGTGGAGGTAAGCGGGATCGAACCGCTGACCTCTTGCATGCCATGCAAGCGCTCTCCCAGCTGAGCTATACCCCCACGAAAGACCGCGGATTATACCGGCGAGGCCCTGCCCTGTAAAGAAAGCCGGCCCCGAAAAAGCGCTTTGATTGCAGGAACATGCGTGTCGAGACAACGGCGCGGGAATTTGAAAGCAAGAGCCGGGGTGCAGCACGCAGCGCACTTCGCGAAGATGCGTCAGCGGGTGCAAACCGGCAAGCCAAATTCAACCCAGGAGCGCTATCATGAATTCAGTGGCAACCCCCAACGAACCAGCTCTATCCGGTTTCACGAGCGACGAAGAGCGTTGGGCGGCGGTTACGCGCCGCGACGCGCGCGCCGACGGCGAATTCTATTATTCGGTGCGCACGACCGGCGTCTATTGCCGGCCGTCGTGCCCGTCGCGCCATGCGCTGCGCGAGAATGTCGCCTTTCACCAGACCTGCGCGGCGGCCGAGCAGGCGGGATTTCGGCCTTGCAAGCGCTGCCGCCCAAACGAGGCGGGGCTCGCCGTCAAGCACGCCGCAGCGGTCGCCAAAGCCTGCCGGCTGATCGAGACGGCGGACGAGGTGCCCGATCTCGCGCGACTGGCCGACGCCGCGGGCCTGAGTCCCTTTCATTTTCATCGCGTGTTCAAGGCCGCGACCGGCGTCACGCCGAAAGCGTATGCCGCGGCTCATCGCACGCGGCGCGTGCGCGAGAGCCTGCCGCGCAGCGGGACCGTTACCGCGGCGATCTACGACGCGGGCTACCACTCGGCGGGCCGCTTCTACGCGAATTCGTCGGCCGTGTTGGGAATGACGCCGACGCGCTTCCGTGCCGGCGGCAGCGGCGCAGCGATCCGCTTCGCAGTCGGCGAATGCTCGCTCGGCTCTATTCTCGTCGCCACCACCGATAAGGGTATCTGCGCCATTTCGCTCGGCGACGATCCCGAAACGCTGGTGCGCGGTCTGCAGGACTGCTTCCCGAAGGCGACGCTGCTCGGCGGTGACCGTGACTTCGAGAATTGGATGGCCCTGGTCGTCGGCTTCGTCGAGGCGCCGCAACGCGGCCTCGATCTACCGCTCGACGTGCGCGGCACGGCGTTCCAGCAGCGGGTGTGGCAGGCGCTGCGCAAAATCCCGGCAGGGTCCACTGCGAGCTACACGGAAGTTGCGCGCCGCATTGGCGCGCCGGAATCGGTGCGCGCGGTGGCGCAGGCGTGCGCAGCGAATACCATCGCGGTCGCCATTCCCTGCCATCGCGTCGTGCGCACGGACGGCGCGCTGGCGGGCTACCGGTGGGGCGTGGCACGCAAGCGCACGCTGCTCGCGCGCGAAGCGAAATCTTGAGCGTCGCCACCCGCCGCATCGACGGCATGCCCGGCGTCGCGAAGCGCGTCGCGGCGTTCGACTGGCCGCGCATCGCCGGTGATCTTGACGCTCACGGGTGCGCCCTCGTGCCCGCCGTGCTCACACCCGGCGAATGCGCGTCCGTGGCGCAACTGTACGCCACTGAAAAATTGTTCCGCAGCCGGATCGTCATGGCGCGCCATGGCTACGGACGCGGCGAGTACCAATATTTCGCGTATCCCTTGCCTGCCCTGGTTGCGGCGCTGCGCGCGGCTCTCTATACGCCGCTCGCCGGCATCGCGAACGCGTGGAACGCGAAGATGAACATCGACACGCGTTATCCGGACCAGCACGCGAACTTTCTCGCGCGCTGCCAGCGCGCGGGCCAGAACCGGCCCACACCCCTGATACTCAAGTACGGCGAGGGCGATTACAACTGCCTGCACCAGGATCTCTACGGCGAGCACGTGTTTCCGCTGCAAGCCGTGTTCCTATTGTCGGCGCCGCGGCGCGATTTCACGGGCGGCGAATTCGTGCTGACCGAGCAGCGGCCGCGCATGCAGTCGCGCGCCGAAGTCGTGCCGCTCGCGCAGGGGGACGGCGTGATTTTCCCGGTGCATCACCGGCCGGTCGAAGGGGCGCGCGGGGCTTACCGCGTCAACATGCGTCATGGCGTTAGCCGGCTGCGGTCCGGGCAGCGCCATACGCTGGGCATCATTTTCCACGACGCGAAATGAGCGCGACCCCGGGCGCGGTTGCGCGCGATTTGTTAAGCGGCCTGTGTTCGCAGCCAAAAATACAGGTGCTGGGCGAAGGCGCCACGTTGCTGGCTGGCTTCGCGGCGAGTGACGCGCCCGCACTGATGCAAGCGATCGAAGCGGTCATCGCGGCAGCGCCGCTACGCCACATGATTACGCCGGGCGGCTACCGTATGTCGGTCGCAATGACCAATTGCGGCGTTGCCGGCTGGGTCTCGGATCGCCGCGGCTACCGTTACGATCCGTGCGATCCGCTAACGCGAAAGCCATGGCCGGCCATGCCCGATAGCTTTCTCGACATTGCGCAACGCGCAGCGACCGCTGGCGGATACCCTGACTTCGATCCCGATGCCTGTCTGATCAATCGTTACGAACCGGGCGCCAGGCTTACTCTTCATCAGGATAGAAACGAACGCGACTTCACCGCTCCCATCGTATCGGTCTCCCTCGGACTCCCGTCGGTGTTCCTGTTCGGAGGCTTGCATCGCCAGGCCCGGCCGCGCCGCCTCCAATTGGAGAGCGGCGACGTCGCGGTATGGGGTGGCCCGACGCGCCTTGCCTATCATGGCGTGGCGGTGCTCGCTGACGGCGACCATCCATTGAGCGGGCGCTATCGCTACAACCTCACGTTCAGAAAAGCGCTCTAAGACAAATAAAGCGGCGGATGAACGCAGAATCTTCGGGCGCATCGCGGCGCACTGGATCGGTTGGGTCTAGCGGCGGTTAGAGACTTTTAGCGACTTTTAGCGGCGGCTCCCCGCTCGAAACGATCACGCTGAAAAATGTTCGAGCTGCACTTGCATGCGCGCAAGAACGTGATCGCGGCCGATCAGTTCCAGCGTCGCATCGATCGACGGCGTTTGCGTCTCGCCCGTTACCATCACACGCAGCGGCATCGCGAGTTTCGGCATCTTGAGGTTGTGCGCGGCGACGACCCCCTTGATCGCGTCGTTGATCGCCGCCTTGCTCCATGCAATTGCTGTGAGGCGCCCATGCAGGTCGGTGAGCGCGGGCTTGATGCCCGCAGTGTAATGCTGCGCGCGCAGTTCCGCCGACGGCTCCAGCGGACGGTAAAAAATAACCGCGCCGTCGGCGAGTTCGCGCAGCGTGGTGGCGCGGTCCTTGAGCAAGGCGACAACGCTCGCCAGCGGCGGCCCGTCCGCAACCCTGCAACCGTTGGCCGTCAAAAATGGGGCCGTCAGATCGGCGAGCCGGTCAAAATCGGCCTCTTTGATGTACTGCTGGTTGAGCCACGCGAGCTTCTCGGTGTTGAAGCGCGCCGGCGACTTGCTCACATGCGCGAGATCAAACCATTCGACCAGCTGCTCACGCGAGAATTTCTCCTCGTCGCCGTGCGACCAGCCGAGCCGCGCCAGGTAATTGACCAGCGCTTCGGGCAGGAAGCCGTCGTCGCGATATTGCATTACGCCGACCGCGCCGTGGCGCTTCGACAGGCGCTCGCCGTCGCTGCCCAGGATCATCGGCAGGTGCGCGAACTTCGGCAGCGTGACGCCGAGCGCCTTGTAGATATTGATCTGGCGCGGCGTGTTGTTCACATGGTCGTCGCCGCGGATCACGTGCGTGATCTCCATGTCGATGTCGTCGACGACGACGCCGAAGTTGTAGGTGGGAACGCCGTCGCCGCGCAGGATCACGAGGTCGTCGAGTTCCTGGTTGTTGACGGTGATCAGGCCTTTGACCTGGTCGTCCCACGTCACGTCGCCCGCCAGCGGCGTCTTGAACCGCAGCACCGGTGTCACGCCGGCAGGCGGCGCCTCTTTCGAATCGCGCCAGCGTCCGTCATAACGCGGCTTCTCCCCGCGCGCCCGCTGCGCCTCGCGCATCGCCTCGAGTTCTTCCTTCGAGCAGTAGCAGTAATAGGCGTGGCCCGCGTCGAGCAACTCTCGGGCGACTTCCTTGTAGCGATGCACCCGCCGCATCTGATAGAACGGCCCCTCGTCGCAATCAAGACCGAGCCAATGCATGCCGTCGATGATCGCCTGCACCGATTGCTGGGTCGAGCGCTCGAGATCGGTGTCCTCGACGCGCAGTATGAAGGTGCCGCCGTGTTTTTTTGCGTATGCCCAGCAGAAGAGCGCAGTGCGCGCGCCGCCGATGTGCAGGTAGCCGGTGGGACTGGGGGCGAAGCGGGTTCTGACCATTGTCTTTGCGCGCAAAACGCATATTGTACGCGACGCTGAGCACAGCAACCAGCAACACCCGCAGCCGACCCTGCCGGTCGTTTATTCGGCAGATGTATCCGCCGGAGCCACCATAGTGGGGACGCTCACGCTGCAGAGCCTGCCAGGCAACCGGTCAAAACAGGTAATCGTTCATATGAAATGCCATCGGTATTTCAGTATATTATTGGCGTGACAATTAAGGCAATGCCGCCAGACAATGCTTAAAAAGAAAATTTCGGTAGCAGAACTCGAGTTCGGCATGTATGTCGCCGAACTCGACCGTCCGTGGCTGGGGACGCCATTCGTTTACCAGGGTTTTCATATCACGTCCGATGACCAGGTCGAGGCGCTGAAGAAGCATTGCCAATCGGTATTCATCGATGCCGAGCGGGAACTCAAGAGCAACGACCCCGGTTCGGCCGGCGCCCAGACTGAATTGGTGCGGGGATCGGCGGTCTACAAGGAAATAGCGCCAGTCGAGCAGGAACTCGCTGTCGCAAGGGAAATTTACTCCGCGTGCGAAGAGAGCGTCCAGACCTCCTTCGAATTATTGCGTTCGACGGGCGAGCTTGATCCCCAGCCGTTGTCGGTCGCTGTCGGCAGCATGACCCGCAGCATCGAGCGCAATCCCGATGCCATGATGCTGCTCTATCGCATCAAGCAAAAAGGCGGCGCGGCCTTCAGTCGCGCGGTCGATACATCGATCCACATGATTACGTTCGGCCGGTTTCTGCAGTTTCCGCCCGACCGGCTCGAACTGCTCGGGCTTGCAGGGTTGCTCCTGGACATCGGCATGCTCAAGGTGCCGGATGCGATCCTGCGCAAACGCAATACGCTGACTCAGGACGAGTTCGAGCTCACCAAGGCGCATGTCACGCATTCGGTCGAAATCATCCGTGCCTCCCCGGGGCTGCTCAGTGGCGTGGACGACATTGTGCTCCAACATCACGAGCGGCAGGACGGCAGCGGCTATCCACGCGGGTTGCGCAACCGCCAGATCACGATCGATGGCGCGATCGCAGGGCTGGTGGACAGCTATTCGGCTCTCACCTCGAAACGCGCGTTCGCCGATCAGGAGTCCCCTTCCAATGCGCTATCCAAATTTTACAAGCTGCGCGGCACCCTGTTTCACGAAGCGCTGGTCGAGCAGTTCATCCAGTGTCTCGGGATCTATCCGGTGGGCAGCATGGTAGAGCTCAATAGCGGCGAAGTCGCGATCGTAATCGCGCAAAATCTGGTGCGCCGCCTGCAACCCCGCGTAATGATCGTGTTCGACCGCTCGCATAATCCGATCTGGCCCCAGATCGTGCTCGATCTCACCAAGGGGCCCAAAGCTAACACTGAAGAGCCGTACCGGATCCTGCGCACCCTGCCGAGAGACAAGCTGCCGATCGATCCCAAGCAGTTCTTTCTCGACGTCGCCGACTGAGATGGACGCGGGCGCAATAGTCGCAGCGCGGCCCGACGGATTTCTGAATCCGCTCGTCGCGCGCGTGCAAAGCCTGCTGTCCCAGGCGCAGGCCGCTGGTGAAAATATCGCGCTGCTGCTCGTACACTCGGCAGCGATAGACCGGATCGACACGCTGCATGGCTTTAACGCGGGCGACCGTCTATCGAACAAGCTGGCCGGGGTGATGCGCTCGCGGATCCTGCGCGAGAGCGATGCGATCGAGACGCTCGCTCGCGACGAGTTTGTCTGCATCTTGCGGCCGGTTTCTTCGGAAGGCATAGCAATGCTCGCGGCCCAGCGGGTCATAGCTTTACTGGGCACGGCGCCGGTCGATTTCGGGGGGCAAGCCGAGCTGACCGACATTGCGATCGGCATTGCGATGTTTCCGCACCACGGTGTCAACGCCGAGAGTCTCCTGCGCTACGCGAAGCACGCGCTGCAAACGGCGCGCGGCCGGCGCGATCGCATCTCGGTCTACGAAATACCGGCAGCCGCGTCCGCGATCGATCTGTCGCAGTGCGCGGCGCGGCTGGCCCTCGCGCTCGAGCAGAACAGCCTGACGCTCCATTACATGCCGCAAGCCAGCTTGCGTACCGGTCGCTTGACGGGCGCCGAAGCGTTGCTGCGCTGGACCGACGAAAAGCTCGGCTACGTGCCGCCTTATGCCGCCGTGCACGCTGCTGAAGCCGCGGGCCTGATCGACCAGTTGACCCAGTGGGTCATTACCACCGCGGTACAGCAGTGCGCAGAATTCCAGAGCATAGATCCGCAATTCACCGTAAGCGTCAACGTGTCACCGTCCAATTTGCGCGAGCGTGATTTGCCCCTTTACATCGACCGCGCGCTGCGCACCTGGGATGTCAACGGCAACAATCTCGTGGTCGAGATTACCGAAAGCGCAATGATGAACGATCCCAACACCGCGACCGACGTGCTGCGTGAGCTCAAGTCGCATAAGGTTAAACTTTCCATCGACGACTTTGGCACCGGTTATTCGTCGATGTACTATCTGGCGCAGCTGCCCCTCGACGAGCTGAAAATCGACATGTCCTTTGTGCGCACGATGCTCGACGTGCCCGTAAATACCAAGATCGTGCGCTCACTGATCGAGCTCGCGCACAATCTCGAGCTCTCGGTGGTCGCTGAAGGCGTCGAGAACGAAGACATCATGAACGCGCTGGCGCACTTGAACTGCGATCAAATGCAGGGCTACCACATCGGGCAAGCAATGCCGGGCATCGACCTGGCCGGCCGCCTGCGCAGTTTAACGCAGGCGCAATAGGCGCCCGGCGGCGCGCTAGTCCGGAATCTCGACCTCCAGCAGCGGGCCGTATTGCTGGCAGCCGAGGATGTCCCAGTCGCCGGGACTGCCGCTCGGACGCAGCCGGTACAGCGTGAACTTGATCGCATTCGCCGGGTTAAAGGTCACAAAATCCGAGATTCGCTCGGCCGGAATCCGGAACAGCTTTGCAATGCTCTCCCTGGTGATCGTCCGGCTATCGAGCACACGGCGGTAACTGGCCGGGTCCGGAAAAATGATATCGAACGTAATCTGGTTGACGCCCGCGTTCTTGCTGCGGATGGTCGAGGCGAGGTCGCTTAATTTGGTCATCGCTGGTTGTCCTTGTTCGGCGGCGAACGGCGGCTCATATGCCCCCCTGCGTCATATGCACTGGAAAGAGCTCCAGCGGGTCGTCGATCGGCACCGTGTGGTTGACGTTCCACATGTAGCCGGGCGAAGACTTCATCGTCATTTTCGTCGTCGCGGCCGCGCCGGCGGTGCCTTTGACCCCGGGAATGCGCACGAGGAAAAACATGCGAACTGCGAAGTCGGTAATTTTCGCGGCGAGCGCATCGGTCGCGGCGAGCCCCTCGACGACGATCCCCAGCTCGTGGGCTTTGGTATCACGCACCGGTTCGAGCTCTTTCAATACGCCATTCTTGCCGAACACGTGAAAGTAGAGCTCGTATTGCTCCTGGCCGAACCGCTTGGCGACCGCGCTCTTGCACCATTCGATTGCCGCATCGACGTTGCGCACGACATGCGGGTCGCGCAAGCCGACGAACCCCATGTAACGCTCGCCGATTTTTTTGGCCCCTTCAATTTTGACGCGGAGCTCGGCGGCCGGCAGCCATTTCGCGCCGGTGATGCGCGCGGTGCGCTCGTCGAACTGCTCGTAGTGACAGGTGCTCATGTCGAGCGTGCCGCCGAGCGCGTGCTCGAAGTACGGCGTCTCGCGCTCGTACATCGAATGCCCCGCGACGGAGGCGATCGTGCAGCGCTGCTGCGGGTGATACGGTGTGATCTTGATGTCGTCCTGCGAAATCGTGCCGATGATCGTTTCCTTGCCCATGAACGGCTCCGCGACGAGCGACGCGCACTCGATCATCTTGCCCATGTGGTACGCGAGCGGCTCAGGGAAACCGTGGTGGATGCACGGGCCGGCGGTGAAATTGATGTCGCCGCAGCGGCCGGCGATGATGACGTCAGCGCCCATCTCGAGCAACTTCAGGAAGGGATGCACCCCGGCAACGGCGACGACGCGCGTCGCGCGGTCGATTTCCTCCGCGGTCAGGTCGGGAAACCCGCCCAGCCCCGTCAGCTGTTGGCCGTTCGCGAGCTTCTGCTTGAGGAAATCCCGCGAAATCTCGGAGTAGAAATAGCCGTTTTTGAATTTCGGAATCCGGTGTTCCTGCGCGAGCTCTTTGATGATGGCCACGAAGTCGTCGACGCCGCGATTGCTGCCCGTGTCGCCGGCCGAACCGATAACAAGCGGAATGCCCTTCTTGCGCGAAGCGGTCAGAAAGAGTTCGAGCTCTTCGCGCGCAAAATGGCCGAGCGTCGTGTCGTCGCCAAGATACACCGGCCCCGGATCAGAACTGCCGCCGTCGGCGACGACGTAATCCGGATCTGCGGCCATGCCCAGATGAAAACTTTCCGGATTTGACGGCGCGGTGCCGAGGTGCCCCGTGGAGATCAGGACTTTTAACGTTTTTTTGCTGCTTGCGGTAGTCATGGCGCGTTCATTCCTTGGCAAAATATTGCTGGCTTTCGGCGATCGTCTCAAACCGGTCGAGCGCGGCGAGCGATCTTTTCTCATCCGTGACGCTCAACTCATGCACCAGCGCATTAATCAACACCAGCGGCGCGCAGTGGAACGCCACGAACGAGGCGGATTCAGCGGGCGCGTACAAGCTCACCTGCCCGCGCAACGGTGAAAACGCACTGTCAGTGATCGTTAGTGTGGCGAGCTTGCGGCTTTTCGCGAATTCGAGCAGCTTGACCTGCTCGCGCAGATAACGCGGAAACCCGATCACCACCACGCACGCGCGCTTGTCCACGCGGCTCAGGTAATCGTAGGTCTCCGATGAGATCGTCGTTACGCGTGCGGCAGGGATCCCGATCTTGGTGAGCGCGAACCACAGGTGGCAGGCGAGTGAAGCGGTACTGCGCGTGCCGACCACCACCACCTCGGGCGCCGCCCGCAGCATGCCGAGCGCTCTGCCGAACGCCTGCGCGTCGTATGAATCATAGAGCGCCGAAATGTTTTCACGCTCTTTTTCGGTGATGAGATCGAGCGGCGTGCGCGCGGACGAGTTGCGGACGGCGCCGAGCTTAAAGCGCTCGACGCCGCGCAGTTCGGCGCGCACGAGGCGCCGGACTTCTTTCTGGAACGCGGGATACCCCTCAAAGTGGAGCGCCTTCGTAAAGCGCACTATCGTCGCCTCGCTTACCCCCGACTCGCCGGCCAGTTGCGCGACGGTGGAGAACGCCACCGCCTGGTAATTGGCGAGCACGTGGCGCGCGAGCACGCGTTGATTTTTTGAAAACCCGTCGGCGCCATCCTGGAGGCGGCGGATCAACGGCAGTTCTGCGCGCATGCGGAATTCCGTTATGAAATAAATATTGCAAATAGGTTATCGTATGAAATATATTCAGTCAAATCGGCACGCACGCAATGGGTGGACGCCCGCCCGCGAAGCGCGCTACTCTGGCATCACCTCTCAGCGGAGAACGTTCATGCGACGCCTCGCTCGATCAACAATCATCTGCGCCGGTGCGCTGAGCGGGAGCGTGCCGTGGGCGGGCGCGCAGGAAACGCCCCCCAAGCTGATCAGGATCGTCGTGCCGTTCTCGCCGGGCGCCAGCAATGACGCGATCGCCCGCGCGCTCGCGGGGCCGCTCGCGAAACGCCTCGACACCTCGGTCATCGTCGAAAACAAGCCCGGCGCCGCGGGCGTGGTTGGCGCGGATGCGGTGGCCAAATCGCCGCGCGACGGCTCGATGCTGCTGCTCACATCGTCCACTTTCCTGACGACCGCTGCGACGCACGAGCGGCTGCCCTACGACGTTCTCACCTCGTTCGCACCGGTCGCCACGGTCGGGCAGAACCCGTCGGTACTCGCCGTATCGGCGGCGACGCCGTTCCGGTCGGTCGCCGAACTGATTGCCGCCGCGCGCGCCAAACCCGGCGAGATCACCTATGGCTCGGCCGGCGTCGGCTCGATCGGCCACATGGTGACCGAAAGAATGTGCGCGGCCGCCGGCATCCAGATGCGGCATGTGCCGTACAAAGGCGCCGCGCTCGCCGCTATCGATCTGGCCGGCGGCCAGATCCAGGTCATGAAATCGAGTTACGGCTCGTTGTCGCCGTTTCTCAAAAGCGAGAAGGTGCGCCTGCTCGCGGTCACCGCAAGGCAGCCGCATCCGTCGTTTCCGGGCGTGCCGCCGCTCAATGCCACCCTGCCCGGATTTTCGAGCGAGACCTGGGTCGCCGTGTTCGCGCCGGCCGGCACGCCGCCGCGTCTGATCGAGCGCCTGAACCGCGAAATCACCGAAATTGCCGCGTCGCCGGAGTTAAAAACATTATTCGACCCCGATGGCATGCTGCCGCTGGCGATGACGCCGGCGGCATTCACCGTCCGTATGCAGCAGGAGCTCGCGCAGTGGAAGCAGATCGTCGCCGAGCGCAAGATCGTGGCGGATTGACCGGCCGGTTGCGGTTGCGGTAGCAAGGTCGAACGCCCGATAATGTTCAGCCAGCACTCACCGGGAGGAAACAACCATGAGATTGCCATTTCACGGCGCCTTTGCCGCCATCGTATTTGCTTTCGCGACGCTCTTAATAACGGGGTGCACCTCGATGCAGACTACTGAAAACGTCAAACTGGTCACCGAGGAGTTCATGGTGCCCGCCGTCGATCCCGGCATCCACCTTTACGTGCGCAACAAACGGCCGGACGGCATGGCGCAGTTCACGAAGGACAACATCGTGTTGTTCGTGCACGGAGCGACCTATCCGGCCGAGACGTCATTCGATCTGAAGCTAGACGGCATTTCGTGGATGGAATATATCGCGAGCCGCGGCTACGACGTTTACCTCGTCGACGTGCGCGGCTTCAGCCGCTCGACGCGCCCGCCTGAAATGGACCAGCCTGCCGCCAACAATGCGCCCATCGTGCGCACCGACGTTGCCGCCAGAGATGTGAGCGCGGTCGTCGATTTCATCCGCCAGCGGCGCGGCGTCGACAAGATCAACCTGCTCGGCTGGTCGTGGGGCACGCGCATCATGTCGCATTACACGATCAACAATAACGAGAAGGTGAACAAACTCGGCCTTTACGCGACGGGATGGATGCGCAGCGGCGGCAAATCGCTGACCGATTCCGGCGCCCCCAAGCTCGGCGCCTACCGCGTGGTCACCGTCGCGCAGGCAAAAGAGCGCAAGGCATTCGGCTTGCCGCCCGGCAAACACCTGGATCTCATGCCCGATGCGTGGTTCAACGCGTGGGCGGAAGCGACGTTCGCGACGGATCCGTGGGGCGCGCAGCAGAATCCGCCGGTGATCCGCGCGCCGAATGGCTCAACCCAGGACACGCGTGACTACTTCGGCGCAGGCAAGATGCAATACGATCCGGCGAACGTGCGCGTGCCGACGTTGATCGTGGTCGCCGAGCAGGATTCGGACACCCCGCCCGAGATGGCGCGCGGCTATTTCGAGCGGCTAACTGCTGCGCCGTACAAACGGCTGGTCGTGATAGGCGATGGCACGCATTCGGTGATGATGGAAAAGAACCGCATGCAACTCTTCCGCGAGGTGCAGCTGTTTCTCGACGAGCCGATGCGCAAGTAATAATTCTTTTAGCCGCAGATGAACCGCGGATGAACGCAGATAAAAACCATAGTCAAAAACCAAGCATTGAGCCACAGATGAACACAGATACACACTGATGAAAATCAAGAAAACCGACTCGAATTGGCTTTTGAATTATCTGTGTTCTCTGTGTTTATCTGTGGCTGATTGCCTTTTGAATTATCTGCATTTATCTGCGGCTCAATGGGTTTAATGATGCGCAACGTCCCCCTCTTCTTTGCCACATTGATTCTGCTCGCGGCATGCGCCAGCACGCCGCAGGTGCCACCCGCCGCGCGCGCGGAGCTTGCACCGGCCGGCAAGCTGCGCGCGGGCATCAATCTCGGCAACGGCGTGATCGCGACCCGCGATCCGGTCAGCGGTGAAGCGCGCGGCATCGCCGTCAACGTCGCGCGCGAACTCGGCCGGCGGCTTGCCGTGCCGGTCGACCTCATCGTCTTCGAGCAGGCGCGCAATGCGGTCGATGCGATGCAGGCCGGCGCGCTCGACATCGTGTTCGTCGCCATCGAGCCGGTGCGCGCCGCAGCGATCGATTTCACCGCGCCGTATGCAGAAATCGAGGGCGTTTATGCGGTACCGGCCGGCTCCAGAATCCGCAGCATCGCGGAGGTCGATCGCGGCGGCGTGCGCATCTCAGTGGTCGCGCGCAGCAACTATGACTTGTTCCTGACCCGCACGCTGCAGTATGCGCAACTCGTGCGCGCGGAGACCACGCAGGGTTCCGCCGATGAATTCGTCGCCGGCAAGGTTGA
This sequence comes from Burkholderiales bacterium, assembly GCA_046596405.1. Lineage (GTDB taxonomy): Bacteria > Pseudomonadota > Gammaproteobacteria > Burkholderiales > SG8-41 > PALSA-1004. Next base: position 17,433 of record JBKJMN010000120.1, on the reverse strand, counting down.
TGTGCTGGCGGGCGTCAAACAGCGCGTCGACGACGCTGCCGCACGTTCGCCCGGATCGCGCGTGCTGGCGGGTCGCTTCATGGCGATTCGCCAGGCGATCGGCACGCCGAAGGGGCGGCCCGCAGGACTCGCTTATCTGAAAGAGTTCGTCGAAGAAATCAAAGCGAACGGGCTTGTTGCGCGCGAAATCGAGGGAGCCGGCCTGCGCGATGCAACGGTGGCGCCGGCCGCACCGCTAAAATAACTTCCCCGCTTCCGGCTTAAGTCCCAACCGCTCGACCGCGCGCCGCTCTTCTTCTGCCGCCCTGCGCGCCCACTGCAGGTAATCCCCGCCGCCCATGTAATAGGGTGCCATACCGACCCGGTCGAGCGCTTTGACGAAGACCGGATCGTCCATCGCGCGCCGGAATGCATCGTGCAATATTTTGACGACCTTCGCGTCCATACCCTTCGGACCCGCGATACCCCACGGCGAATTGGCGACGATGCCGTAGAGTTCCTTCAGCGTCGGAATGCCGGGTGCACGCGGCGTGCGGTGGTCGCCCCACATCACGAGCGGCCGCGCCTGCCCGGCATCAACCAGTTCCCACGGCGGCGACCCGGCCTGCGCCATCACCTGCCCGCCGCGCAGCGCGGTGACCGCATCGGCACTGCCTTTATACGGCACGTGCAACCACTGGATGCCGAGGCGACCGGACAAATCCTCCATCGTCAGATGCAGGCTGGTGCCGATGCCGGGACTAGCGAAGCTCACCTTGCCCGGGTTGGCTCTGGCGTAAGCGATGAACTCGTCCCAGGTTTTCCACGGCGAGTCAGCGCGCACACTGACGCCGAATTCATAGCCGGCGACGTTGAGTATCCACGTCAAGTCGTTGAGCGGGTCGAACGCGGTCTTCACCATGTGCGGCAGGCGAAACACGCCGAGCGGAATTTGCGACAGCGTGTAGCCGTCGGGTTTCGCATTCGCAGCCATGTTTTGCGGACCGAGCGCGCCCCCGGCGCCGGGCCGGTTGTCGATGACGATACGTTTACCGAGGTGGCGCGACGCCACCTCGGCAAGCGCGCGCAATGCAATGTCAGTGTTGCCGCCGGGCGTCCACGGGCAGATCAGCGTGATGGGGCGTTCGGGAAAGACCTCGCCCGTTTGTGCCCGTGCATTGCCGGCGCCAACCAGCCATGCCAATGCGCAAAGAGCGAACGCGCTTGAAAACCGGGAGATCCGCATGGCGCCGCGAGCTACATCTTCAGTCCCATGCGCTCGACGACCGCCTTTTCCTCGTCGTTGAGCTGCCGGGCGAACTTCGCGTAATCTTCGCTGCTCTTGTAGACATTGTCCTGGTCGAGGCGCTCGAGCACTTTTTGATACGCCGGATCGTCCATCGCTTTTCTGATCGCGTCGTGCAGTATTTTCACGGTTCTCGGATCCATGCCTTTCGGGCCGGCGATTCCGTACGGAGAATTGGACACGATCCCGTAGCCGAGATCTTTGAGCGTCGGCACGTTGGGCCAGCGCCGCGTGCGGTTCTCGCCCCACGTCGTGAGCAGCCGCAATTGTCCCGCGTCGACCATTTCAGCCCACGTCGTAGAATCTGCCATCGCGGTAACATGCCCGCCGCGCAACGCGACAAGCGCATCGGCCGCGCCCTTGTAGGGCACTTGCAGCCACTGAATGCCTTCGCGCGCCGCGATCTGCTCCATGGTGATGTGCAGGCTGGTCCCGTGCCCGGGCGTGGAATATGAAACCTTGCCCGGATTCGCTTTGGCGTATGCGATGAATTCCTGCCACGTTTTCCACGGCGAGTCCGCGCGCACCACGACCCCGAACGTGTAACCGGAGACGTGGATGATCCAGCTGAAATCGTTCAGCGGATCGAAGCTGCCTTTTTGCATGTAAGGCACGCGGAAGACCGTGATCGGCATTTGGCCGATCAGGTATCCATCGGGCTTCGCATTGACCATCGTCGAAGGCCCGAGCGTGCCGGCCGCGCCGGTGCGGTTCTCGACGATGACTCGCTGACCGAGCTGCCGCGAAGTCGCCTCGGCCAGCGCGCGCATCGCGACGTCGGTCGCGCCGCCGGCCGTATACGGAACGACTAGCGTGATCGGCTTCTCGGGAAAATTCTGCGCCCCCGCCGACCACGCGAGCAGCACACCCGCCAAACCGCAAAACCAATCCCACGATGCTTTCCGCATGCGTTCCTCCGCTGATTAAACTGTCAAAGCACGCTTGCGCTCGGCTTCGCGCAGTCGCAATACCCGTCGCTGCACCTTGCCGGTCGTCGTCATCGGCAGCGCATCGATGAATTCGATTTCCTTCGGATACTCGTAGGGCGCCAGCTTGCCGCGCACGTGCGCCTGGATTTCGACCTCAAGTTCTTTCGACGGGGAAAAACCGGCCGTCAGCACGATGAACGCCTTCACGATATTGCCGCGCTCGGCGTCGGGGCTCGGCACCACCGCCGCGTTCGCGACTGCCGGATGCTTGACGAGGCAGTTCTCGATTTCCGACGGACCGATGCGATAGCTCGCACTCTTGAAGACGTCGTCGGCGCGGCCCTGGTACCAGAGGTCGCCGTCGGCATCCATTTTTGCGAGGTCGCCGGTGCGGCACCAGTCGCCCGTGTATTTAGCGCGCGTCGCGTCGTCGTTTTTCCAGTAGCCAAGAAAAAATACCGGGTCTTTTTCGCCGTCACGCCAAAAGCGGTTAACCGCGACGTCGCCGATCTGCCCCGGCGGCAGCGCGTTGCCGTCGTCGTCGATCACCGCGACGCGATGCCCGGGATACGGCCGCCCCATCGAGCCCGGCTTCGCCGGCCACAGCGCATGCGAGTTGCCGACGATGTAATTGATTTCGGTCTGCCCGAACATCTCGTTGACGGTGACGCCGAGCGAATCGCGGCACCAGGCGAATACCGTTTCGCCGAGCGCCTCGCCCGCGCTCATGATGCTGCGCAGCGCCAGATCGTATTGGCGGCGCGGCGCGGGGAGCGTTTTCATCATCATCTTGAGCGCGGTCGGAAACAGAAACGTGTTGGTCACGCGGTACTTCTGCATCAAATAAAACGCTTTCTCGGGATCGAAGCGGCCGCGATAGCCGAGCACGGGCCGGCCGTAGTAGAGCGTGGGCAGCAGCACATCCATCAAGCCGCCGGTCCACGCCCAATCGGCGGGCGACCAGAATAAATCATCGGGCTGTGGAAACATGTCCTGCGAATGCCGGAAGCCCGGCAGATTGCCCAGCAGCGAGCGGTGGGCGGCGAACGAGCCCTTCGGCGGCCCCGTCGTACCGCTCGTGTAAATCAGAATCGCGGGGTCCTCCGCGCCGGTATCGACGCACTCGAAGTGCGGCCCCGCATTTTCAAGCAGCGTCTCCCACGCGGGGACGTCCGGCTCGCGCGCGCCGCCCACGCCGATGACGTGTTTCAACTGCGGGCAATTTTCGCGCACTTGCGCGAGGTTCGGTAGCGAAGCCTCCTCGCCCAACGCGGCCACCGCCTCGCTGTTCTGCAACCGGTATTCGAGCGCGTCGGGCCCGAACAGCACCGAGAGCGGCATTGCCACCGCGCCCATCTGATAGCACGCAATATGCGCGATCGCCGTTTCGGGCCGCTGCGGCAGCACGATAGCGACGCGGTCGCCGCGCTTGACGCCGAGCGCGATCAGCGCGTTCGACAAGCGATTGGCCTGCTGCTGCAAATCCCGGAAGGTATGGGTCGCAGTGCGCCCGGCGTCGTCTTCATAGAAAATCGCAATGCGGCCGGACTCGGTCGCCCAGCGGCCGCAGCATTCCCGCGCAATGTTGAACCGCGCGGGCACCTGCCAGTGAAAAGCGTCGCAGATTTCACGGTAGCGGTCGATCACGTCCCCTCCAGGCCGGCGGAATCGTTTTTTATGCGCGGGCTTCCATCCAATAATTGCAAAACCGGGCAGATGCCCCGGTTTTGCTCGACGCTCCACTCGCCCTCCGGGAGAGGGGTTGGAGGTGAGGGCCGAACGGTGCAACAGAATTACACATAGCTCGGTAGAATAACGCGCTATTCGCCTTCCGACAAATCAGGATTCTCCGCATGATTAACGCAGCCATCATCGGCCTCGGCCGCTGGGGACAGAACCTTGTCAACAGCATCCAGGGCAAAAGCGCCAAAATCCGCGTCGTCGCGGGTGCGACGCGTACCGTTTCCAAAGCGGCGGATTACGCGCAACAGCAGGGTTTTCCGCTCCACGACTCCTACAAAACAGTCCTCGCCGATCCAAAAATCGATGCGATCATCGTCGCTACGCCGCATACGCAACGCGTCGAAATCATCAGTGCCGCGGCGCAGGCGGGCAAACACGTGTTCACGGAAAAACCCCTGGCGTTGAACCAGCGCGATGGCGACGAGATCATCAAGGCTTGCGCCAAGCACAAGGTGACGCTGGCCGTCGGGTTTAACTGGCGTTTTCAGCCCGCGCTGCAGGAAATCAAGCGCATGCTCGACGATGGGCGCCTGGGCAAGTTGCTGCATATCGAAGGCAATTTCTGCGGCCCGAGCGTGTACCGTTTCGGCCCCGATCACTGGCGCCTCAATCCGGAAGAAGGCCCCGCGGGCGGCATGACCGGGCGCGGCGTGCACGTCGTCGACGCCATGCTGTACCTGGCGGGAAAAATCGATACGGTACACGCACAAAGCCTGCGCCGCGTGCTCGATTACGGCATCGACGATACGACGTCGATGCTGTTCCGTTTCAAAAATGGCGCGACCGGTTATCTCGGCACATTCATCGCTACGGCAGAAACCTGGCGGATGCAGATTTTCGGCGAGAAAGGCTGGGTCGAGGTGGGCGACGTCGAGCATCTCACGACCTGGCGGATGCGCATGTGTTACATCGACCGCGCCAACCTGACCGCACACCGCCAGCCGCAGACCATGACGTTTCCGGATCTGTCGACCGAACGCGCGGAACTTGAAAATTTCGCCGATGCAATCAAGGCGAAGCGCCGGCTCGCGATCGCGGGTGGCGACGAAGCCCATGGTGTTGCAGTGCTGGAAGCGGTGCTGGAGTCGGCGAAGCGCAACGCGACGATCACGCTTGCGTGAACTGCGTGCCGACCGGCAGGGATACCGCGGCGCGGTTGGCGGCTATTCTTTAAGCAATTTAGGCGGCGTGCGATTCAGCGACGCGACCTGCTCACCTTCCTTGCGGATCGTCGCGGCAAAGCGGACGTTCTTTTCGGCTTCGTCGAGATACAGATTCTGCCCGCCGAAGTGTTTGTTCGCGAAAGTATGGCTCGCATCGAGGTCGACCTCGAGCCGCCGGCGCGCAACCTGAAAGAAGTCCGGCGTCTTCATGACGAGATCGAGCCCCGAAGCGTAGACGACCTGCGGCTGGCCTTCGGGAGACTGCGTCGTGGCGAGTCCGCCGAGCACGAATTCCGGATAAAGGCGATCGCGGCATTTTTCGAGATAACAGCGATCCGCCATTTGCGCAATGATGTCGGCGGACCCGAGCATGGTGCCGAGCAGCCGGTGAACCGGCGCCCGCACGTTGATCTGGCCGACCGCCACTTCGTAGCCCGTGAAGTGAATCAACTCGGCGGCAATGTCGGCAACATTCCCCATGCCTATTTTCGGCAGATAAACCTGCAGAAAATGCGCCCCACGCGAAACGTGCGTGAGCGTCATTTCGGCGCCGTTCTTGTGGGTGTGGTCGCTTAACTGGCGCACATATCCGCAATCGTGAAAGAGCGCCGTAATCACGCCCAACCGGAACAGCGACTCGTCGATCGGCTGCACGCCGACGCGCCCGCGCTCGTACCCGTTGATCAGGCGTGCCATCGCGAGCGTCACGTCCAGCACGTGCTGAGTATCGTGATAGGCGGTGTCGCACGGGTGGTAACCCGGATATTCGCCGCGGTAGAGCTTCGCCATGTCGCGGAACGCCTGATCCAGCTGCTCCGTCGATGAGCCCTGATACAGGTCGCGATAAATACGGTCGATTTCGTCGTTAACGGCCTGGGGATCGGTCGTCTTGATCTCACGACTTACGTCGTATTCGTTGCTGCGCGTGGCCATGTTCGCCATCCCCCTGACTAGGTCGTAATTAATCCGCAATAAATGTGCCGAAAAGGGCTGTCGCATCATAGGGCCTGGACGGAGCGATTTGCGTGATAAATGTCACAGGCAAGGCCGAAAACAAAGGTATTCACAAACCGCAGCATGGCGGTCAGTGTCGAAACCGCATCACCGGGCTGACGGCGCCGCGACAGCGGCCCACGTGTGGCGATCTCCGGGCAGGCGGGTGCCCGCGTTTGGGCCAGCCTACTCTTTTGGCGATCGAGTCAGACCGACGGGTCGAAACGAGGGACCTTAAAGGCCGGATTTCTCCGGCTTTTACGGTTCGCGACTAACGTTTTAGCCGCCGCTTGAACTCTTCCACGGTCCGATCGACGCGCTGAAACACCGCACCTTGACCTTTCAAAGTACGGATCAACTGCTCGAGCATCATGATGCGGTGGCCGCGCCCGCTGATAAACGGATGGCAGGTGAAGGTGAGCACGCCCCACTCGACCGCCTGTTGCATATAGGTAAAATCCGCGAGCCAGTTTTGCAGCACGAGTCGCGCGTTCATGAGTCCGGGCCGGATCGCGTTGCCGGTTCGCATGTATTCGAAATGCGGCGCATCGTCGGTGGTCCAGCTGATCGGCATCTCGACGAGCGGCATCCCGCGGCCGAACTGCGCCGGTTGCTCGAGCTCCATCACGTCGCCGCTACGCGCATAGTAGGGCACGTAATCGTTGCCCATCATGCTCGAGTCGTAAGTGAAGCCGTGTTTCAAGAACAGGTCGACCGAATGCGGGCTCAAGTCCCAGCCGGGCGAGCGGTAGCCGCGCGCATATTCGCCCGCGATGCGTTTGATTGCTTCGTTGCCGCGCACGAGCTCTCTCTCCTCTTCGGCGCGCGGCAAGGCGACCGGCGAGATATGCCGCCAGCCGTGGTGGCCGATTTCGTGCCCGTGATCGACGACTGCCCGCACCGCCTCGGGAAACGTCTCTATGGTGTGACCCGGCACGTACCAGCTCGATGGGATGCGGTATTTCTTCAGCAGTCCGAGCAACCGCGGTGCGCCGACCCGCGGCCCGAATTCGCCGCGCGATACCGGCGTCGGCGTCGCGGCGCCGCGCGCGACAAAACCGGAAATCCCGTCGAAATCGAATGTCAGACAGACGATATGCTTGGGCAAGACGCGCTCGCGAGTAAAATTGCGGTCGATTATAGCAGCGCGTTTCCGCGCGCCTTGCAAGCGCGCGGCGCGCCGATTCGCTATCATTCGTGCTTAAATCCACCGCGGCAATCCCCCGCTGAAACTCATGTCCGAACCTCACGTCCAGATCCGGCAAGTGCGCAAGCCGCGTGCGCGCCTGCGGGCAACCTTTTGCAGAAAATCATGACTATGCACCCTGACCATCATGTTCAAAACTGGACCGTTCGTAAACCGGTCGCCCGCTCTTTTGCAGGTGGCGGCATCGTCGCCACGCAGAACAAAATCGCCGGCGAAGCCGGCGTCAGGATTCTCAACGCGGGCGGCAATGCCGTCGATGCCGCGGTCGCCACGGGGCTGGCACTCGCCACCGTCGAGCCGTGGAACAGCGGACTGGGCGGCGTCGGCTTCATGCTCGTCTATATCGCGAAAGAGAAAAAAGTCCACGTGGTCGATTTCGGGCCTATCTCGCCGCACAAGTTGAATCCCGCCGACTTTCCGCTGACGGGCGGCTTCACCACGGACCTTTTCACGTGGCCGACCGTCAAGGACGACCGCAATGTGCACGGCCCGAATTCCATCGCGGTGCCCGGCCATGTCGACGGGCTGGCAACGGCGCTGGCGAAATTCGGCACCAAGCCATTTGCCGAAGTCGTGGCGCCCGCGATCGAGCTTGCGGACCAGGGCATGGCCATGGATTGGTACCTGACACTCAAAGTCGCCACGATGGCGAAAGAGCTCGCGCACTATCCGAGCACGCGCAACGTCTGGCTGCCCGGTGGCTATCCGCCCGTCACGCCTGCCGGCAATCCGCTGGGCCGCCTGAAATTAACAGGGCTGGCAGACACGCTGCGCAAACTACAGCGCAACGGGCCGCGCGATTATTATGAAGGCGAAGTCGCCGCCGCCATCGTCAAGGACATCGCCGCACTCGGCGGCATCATCGACGCGCACGACCTCAAGACCTATCACGCGCGCATCGTGGCGCCGCTCGAAATCGATTATCGCGGCGCGCGCATCGCCGTCGCAGGCGGCCTGACCGCGGGCCCCAGCATCGCACGCGTATTGAATTCGCTCGAGAAGCAGAAATTTCCCGTTGGCGGACCCGGTGCCGCGGCATTTGTCGCTTACGCGCAGACGCTGCGCGAAGCCTACGCGGAGCGGCTCGCGACGATGGGCGAATCCGACGATACCAAAAACCCGGGGTGCACGACGCATTTCAACGTCGTCGATCGCGAGGGCAACATGGTAGCCCACACCCAGACACTGTTGTCGGTGTTCGGCAGCCGGGTGGTGCTGCCGACCACCGGCATCCTTATGAACAACGGCATCATGTGGTTCGATCCGCGGCCCGAATCGCCGAATTATTTCGCGCCGGCCAAGCGGCCGCTGACCAATATGTGCCCGCTGATCGCGCGGCGCGGCGAGCACGCGTGGTTCGCGATCGGCGCGTCGGGCGGACGCAAAATCATGCCGGCGGTCATGCAGATCTCGTCGTTCCTGATCGATCACGGCATGACGCTGGCCGACGCTTTCCACCAGCCGCGCATCGATGCGAGCGGCGGCGAAACAGTCGGCGTCGATGTGCGCCAGCCGGCGGAGGTGCAACAGGCGCTCGCCGCGAAATTGCCGGTCAATCTCACCGAACTCGTCGTCTATCCGACGAATTTCGCCTGTCCGAGTGCCGTGTTGCGCGATCCGGAGACGGGTGAGCATCAAGGCATCGCCGACGTGATGTCGCCGTGGTCGGGCGCGGTCGCGCAAGCGTGAGTGTGCACACAACTCAACTTCCGTTCACCTTGAGGTATCGAAGGGCGAACGGCCATTCATGGTTCGATACCTCACCACGAACGGCCTGGTTTTTCCTCGTACCTGCAGTTATTGTTTGCAATGTATATGCCGCCGATTCCAGTACGGTGTACCCGACCAAACCAATACACTACATCGTCCCGTTCGCCCCGGGCGGACCCACGGACATCATGTCGCGCGCGATCGGCGAAAAAGTCGGCGCAGCGTGGGGCCAGCAGGTGGTCGTGGACAACCGAGCCGGCGCAGGCGGCAACATCGGCGCTGAAAACGTCGCCAAATCCGCGCCCGACGGCTACACGGTGATGATAGGACACGTCGGCACGCACGCGATCAACGTAAGCCTGTATGCGAAAGTGAATTTCGATCCGGTCAAGGACTTCACGCCGATTTCGCTCGTCGCCACCTATCCGCTCGCGCTGTTCGTCTATCCCGGCGTGCCCGCGAAATCGGTGCAGGAACTGCTCGCGCTGGCCAGAGCAAAACCCGGGACGATCAACCTCGCGTCCGCCGGCAGCGGCGGACCGACGCACCTCGCGGGCGAACTCTTCAAGACTTCGGCGCATGTCGACATCGTGCATGTGCCTTACAAAGGCAATGCCGCGGCGCTCACTGCACTCGTCGGCGGCGAGGCGCATATGATGTTCAGCAATATGCTGACGGCGATGCCGCACGCGCGCACCGGCAGACTGCGCGTGCTCGCCGTGTCTCCCGCCAAACGCTCGCCGCAGGCGCCCGATCTGCCGACGATCGCGGAATCGGGCGTGCCCGGCTACGACGTGAGGCCATGGTACGGCATCCTCGGACCAGCCGGCCTGCCCGCCGCCATCGTCGCGAAATGGAACCGCGAAGTCGCGCGCGCGATCGCGCTGCCCGAAATGAACCAACGCTTCATCGCGCAAGGCATAGACCTCGAAGCGAGCACGCCGGAAGCTTTTGCCAGCCTGATCAAATCCGAAGTCCCGAAATGGCGCAAGATCGTGAAAGACTCCGGCGCGCGCGCCGATTGAAAATAAACATCGGCCGGCGATAAACCCGGCTGGTTGCCCGATCAGGCACCGGCCCGCTGTAGCGGCGCTTTGAGCGTCTCATTGAGGGTATTCAGGCTCTCCGCGTAGTGCGCGCGAGTCTCCGTGCTCAGACCGGGTTTTGATTGCGCGGCGCCCAGTTCCGCGACGAGCCGCTGCGCGTTCGCGCGCAGGAGGCTTCTGGCATCCGCCGGTGCGGCGGCGCTGGGCTTGAGGAGCGCGTTGGCCACGCGCCGCAAATGCTCGCGCTGCAAATTGCGGCGCAACGTGCTCGCCTCTCTACCCGCCTTGGCTTCGCTCCAGATCGCCGATTGCAGTTTCTCGTAGAGTTCCGAGAGCCGGAGCACACGGCTGCCGTCGGGAACCCGTTCCTGTGATGTGAGCAGCCGCGCCGCAACCGTCTCGGACATCAGGTGATCGAGTATCGATTTCTGGATATTGAGCACCGCGTCGCCGATGGAAATGATGGGATTCGCCGGCCGCTCGAATTGATCGATGCCGACGCGGTTCAGGAATCCCGGCTTGAAGCGGAAGTTGTCCGCGCTGAAAAAATCTCCGGTGATGAGGGCCAGGGCTTCGCGCTGACGCGCCACCTGGGTCGGTTCAAATAGCGGGCGGTTGTTGCCGGCGACATCGCGGCGATGCGCGATGCCGCCGACGTACTTCGCCGCGAGCGGCGCGATCAATGCCATCGAACGAAAGCCGCTCAGGAGGCTGCGCGTCAGCCGCTCGTAGCTCTCGCCGGGCGCGAGCTGCAGCGACTCGATGCGGTCCCAAAGTTCCCGCGCGAGGCGCATGCGCCGCTTGTAATACTCAAGAGGGTCCGGGCCCAGATCGAACCGGTTGACGTCGGGGTCAATGGCGACGAACTGCCTGCCTCCCGCATCTTCATCGGTGCCATAGGCGAGCCCGGGCTCGGTCGAGCGCGCCGCGATCTTCGCGAGCTCAGCCTTCTCGTTCAGCGGGTCCAGCGGCGCGTACGCGTATTCGATCGCCCAGTAATCGTAGGCGCCGATCGTGCTCTGCACATATTCGCCCTGCCGTTCTCCGGCGACCGCGAGATTGTACGGCGCGTAGTCCATCACGGAAGCCGCGATGCCGTGCTTGCGGGTGAATGTCGGGTCGCGCAATTCGGCGAGCGGGTACGCGGTCGAAGCGCGGAAATTATGGCGCAACCCCAGCGTGTGTCCCACTTCGTGCATGATGATGCTCTTGACGTAGGCCTGCGCGAGGGCTTCGGCCTCTGCGCCGTCCATCAACATGCCGCGGGCTTCGAGCAGGTCGGTTGCGAAGTGCAGCTCATGCGCGGCCTCACCGGCGTAGCTGCAGAAGAGCGTTTCCTGATGCGCGCGCAGCGGATCGGCGAGAACAGCGGCGTGGGGATCGACCGCAGTCGCGCGGCCGATATCCTCGACGACGACGCGGCGCGCGGTCCTCACGAACACGTCGGACATCCCGATATCGGCATCGAGAATTTCACCGGTGCGCGGGTCGACCTGCGAAGGCCCGATGGCAAAAGCTACATCCGTACCCGTGAACCAGCGGATCGAGGCGTGGCGCGCGTCCATGGTGTCGAAGTCGTCCTGCAGGGTCTGCTGCTTCACCACCAGCGCGTCCTTGAAACCAATGCGCTCGAAAGCCCGGTTCCACTCCAGCACGCCGGCGGCAACCGACGCCCGGTACTCTTCCGGGACATTCTTGTCGATCCAGTAAACCACGGGCTGCTTGGGTTCAGAGAGCGCAGCCGACGGATCTTTCTTTTCCAGCCGCCAGCGCTGAACATAGTGCACACGCGGCTTGACCGCGGTGTCTACGGAGTAATCCACGCGGGAACGAGTGAAGTGTCCGAGCCGCTGGTCCGCAAGCCGCGGCGCCATGGCCTCGGGGGGCAATTGCGCGAAACTATAATAAAAACTCACGAAGAGACTGCGTGGATCCGGAGTGGTTTTCGGCGGCGGCGGCGCTACCTGCGCCGGCACCAGCGGCGGCGCGGGCAGCTTGGAGACGGCGAAATGCGCCTGGATCTCAAGTCCAGTCAGGCGCTCGCTGTTGTTAACCTGCGTGATGGCGGAATTTCTTGCATCCAGCGCGTATGGCAGCCGGAACGCCGTTTCCAGGCGCGTCAGATAGCCGGGGATGTCCGCGAACAACAGCGCGTTTACCTCGATGACAACCGCCTTTGATTGCGGATTCGGCAGCGCGACCTGCGGCGCCCAGGCGATCAGACTGTCCGAAAACGATTCGGCGACGAACCGGGCCTGCGGGGTTCCCTGCGCGGCGAAAAATTCCTCATTGCGCGCGATGAGTTGAACGCGGTCGCCGATCTGGCGAAAAAACGCGATGCGTGAACCTCCCATCTGACTGCCGTACAAACCTCGCTCGCCGATGCTGCGCGGAATGTTGTAGGCGAAAAAGAACGGCTGGTCGAACTGCTCCGGACGGATCTCAAGCCAGACCTTGTCATCCTTCCGGTGCAGCGTGAAAAAACCGGGGGCGGCCTTCGCATCCCTGAGCACCTCCCGGTAAGGCCGGAGTCGCGGCGGCTGGGCCGGCGTCGCGATTGGCGGCGGTGCGGTTTCGGCCGCCGGCGCGGGCGCGGGAGCGGGCGCGGGCGGCTCTGGAGTTTGCGCGAAGGCAGCCAGACTTGCGCTGACGGCAAGCGTCGCCGCAGCCGCTACCGCTCGCCGCATGCATCGTGCAATGCTCATCGATTCTCGATTGATCGCCGGATCAATTGCCCTTGCACCGGCGTGTTCCGGGTTCCTATTCCGCTAGCCCCAGCAACCGCGCCGGGTTGCGCTTCATCATTTTGTCGATGTCGGCCTGCGATACGCCCGCCGCCCGCACCGCGGCAATCTGGTTCTCGACGCCGTCGGGCGGCGTCATCATGCCCTGCTGGCCGAGATCGGTCGAGAGCACCAGGTGGTCGGCGCCGATGTCCTTGACTGCCTGCGCCACGGCCTTGGCGTCCACGCGGTCCCAGTGCGTCATCCATTGATACTGCGCGGTGGGCCCGGTCATGAACTGCAGATAGCAGATTTCGATATAGCCGCCCATCTGCGCGACCTGCTTGGCCTGTTCCGTCGTCAGCCCCGGGATGTTGGTCAAGCCATGCGTGACGATGATGTTCTTCACACCCAACTCACGCGCCCGCTTGGTGACGGCGATGACTTCGTCGGCGTGCACGTGGCCCGTGGCGAGCACCAGATTCTCGCGCGCAATGATTTTCAGGACTTCTTCCATCTGCGGCGTAACCTGCCCGTTCGGCGCCACCACCAGCCCTGACTTGGACTTGTCGACCAGGGTCTTGATGTGCTTGTCCGAATCAAACGTCGGCAGCCACACCATCTTGCCGCGGCCGCCCGACATGCGATGCATCCATTCGACCGCTGCCGGATTGACGCCGCCAACGGAATTATTGAGTACGATACCGCCCCAGATTTCGATGCCGGGCACTTGCTGCATCGCGAGCGCCGCGCGATCGGCGGTGGTCACGACGTGGTTCTTGAGCACGAGCCCGCGCATGCCCTTGCGCCGCGCGATGGTCGCCATTTCGACGTCGGTCAACGAGCGCCCGAACACGTCGGGGTCCGGATGCACGTGCATGTCGATTACGCCCGCCGCGGGACTGACCTTGGGCGGCGGCGGCGGAAATCCGACTTGAGCCAACGCGAAGCTGGCGCTCCCGAGCAGCAACGTCGCTGCCGCGGCACGCAGAATACGGGCACGAATAATTTCCATGGTTTCCTCCGGTTGAATGCTACGACTGCTTTTATTTAATCCGCCGCACGTCAGAGTTTGCACGCTGCAAATCATTCTAGCAGCATATCCAGGCAGCGCTTGCGGAAGCCGTCTGCGTGTAGCCGACCAGGGTTAACCGCATGGGGATGTCTCCTCGCTTTTGGGGCGGCTACTCCTTCAAGTCCCCCAAGCTTGACCCGTGCGGCCCATGGCCCCACGGGTATTTTTTCCCTGGCGATTTCTTGATTAGAAGCGGTTGACGCGAAACGGCGCGATGTCGATGTTAGGCGTGCGCCCCGCGACGAGATCGGCGATGATGCGCCCGGTGGGCGCGCTGCCAACCAGCCCGATGTGGCCGTGGCCGAATGCGTAATACGTATTCGCGTATTTCGTCGCACGGCCGATGACCGGTCGGGAATCCGGCAGCGACGGCCGCCGCCCCATCCAGCGCGTGGTTTCGACGTCGCGCACCTGCGGAAACATGCGCTTCATGTGGTGCGACAGCACATCGGCGCGCCCGTAGTCGGGTGCCGCGTCGATGCCGGCGAACTCGGACTGCCCCGCGATACGGGTGCCCATTTCCATCGGCGTGACGAATAATTTGTTCTGCGCCGAACACACCGGCATCGGCAGTTCGAGCCCCGGGTCGGAAAACGTGACGTGATAACCACGCTCGGCTTCGAGCGGCACCGAGTCGCCCAATTTCGCGCTGAATTTTCCCGAGTGCACGCCCGCGCACAGCACAAGCGTATCGACTTCCATACGACCGGCGTCGGTGCGCAGCGCCTGCGGGCCCTGCGCGCCCATTTCGATGTCGAGCACTTCACGCTGCAGAATCACGCCGCCGTCCTGCTGGAACTGCTGCGCCAGCGTTTTGGTCAGGCGCTCCGGATTCGTCACATAACCCTGCTCGGGCAGGTAGACGCCGCGCGCGTAGTTGCGCGCGAGCGCTGGCACCAGCCTGGCGATACCGGCGGCGTCGATCTCGTTGCAGATGACGCCGCGCTCGCGCCGCAGTTTCCACGCGAGCGCATCCCTGCGATAAGCCTCGTCGGTATCGTAGACCACGATGTAGCCCGTCTTGCGGATAAGGTCGCTGCAGCCTGCATGCAGCGCGAGAGGCCCGTGCGCATCGAAAGTCTGGCTGAGCAGGCTGATCAATGCGTCCGCTGTTTCCTCGACGTGCGCGAGACTCGTGCTGGTGACGAAACGCCACAACCACGGCAGCGCCTGCGGAAAATACGCCAGCCGCACTTTGAGCGGTCCGCGCGGATCGGCGAGGTAGCCCGGAACTTTCGATAATATGCCCGGCATCGCGATCGGCACGCACGAACCCGGCGACAATATCCCCGCATTGCCGAACGACGTGTATTCGCCGGGCGGCAGCTTGTCGACGACTGTCACTTCATGACCGTCGCGGCGCAGATACGCCGCGGTAGCAATGCCGACGATGCCGGCGCCGATGATGGTGATTTTTTTCATGGGTTTCCGATCCTGCGCGTGACCACCTGCGCGTGATCACCTGTGCGTGGCGCATTATGGCAAAATTCACAGTCCCATGCTTCGCCGCTTCCCTCTGCATCTCCCCGGACGTCTCCACACTAATGCCAACCTTCGATAGCCTGGTCATCGGCGGCGGACTCGTCGGCTCGGCGGTCGCCTATGGCCTTGCGCGGCGCGGCCTCAAAGTGGCGTTGCTCGACGAGGGCGACGTTGCGTTCCGCGCGTCGCGCGGCAATTTCGGTCTCGTGTGGGTGCAAAGTAAAGGCATCGGCGTACCCGAATATCAGCATTGGACGCGGCAGTCGTCCACATTGTGGGACGATTTCGCGGTGGAGCTCAAAAGCGAAACCAACGTCGATGTCGCGCACGAGCACCGCGGCGGCGTGCACATCTGCATCACCGAGCAGGATTTCGCCGAGCGCAAAAAGGCGATGGAGCAATTGCATCTCGAATCCGGCGAAACGCGCTTTGAATACGAGATGCTCGACCATTCCGCGCTGAAAAAGCTGATGCCGGAAATCGGCCCCGAGGTCGCCGGCGCGAGCTATACGCCGTACGATGGCGCCGCGAATCCGCTTTATTTGCTGCGCAGCCTGCACGCGGCATTTCTAAAGCGCGGCGGCCAGTACTTTCCGCACAGCCGGGTCACCGCGCTCAAGGCCGCGCCGCATGATTTCACCCTTACTGCGGGCGGCGGCACTTTTAACGCATCCAAGCTGGTGCTCGCCGCGGGACTGGGCAACAAGGACTTAGGCGCGCTCGTCGGCCTCAATGTGCCGGTGTGCCCGGTCAAAGGCCAGATCTTGGTCACCGAGCGCGTGAAACCCGTCCTGAGCATGCTGACGATCTGGGTGCGGCAAATGGCCGAAGGCAGCCTCTTGATCGGCGAATCGCGTGAAGAGACCGGCTTCAACGACGGCACTTCGCCCGACGTGCAGCAATTTCTCGCCGCGCGCGCGATCAGGATGTTCCCCTTCTTGCGCGATGTGCGCATCGTGAGGCACTGGGGCGCCTTGCGCGTGATGGCGCCCGACGGCCTGCCGATCTACGAGCAATCGGGTGAATACCCGGGCGCGTTCGTCGCCACCTGCCACAGTGGCGTCACGCTCGCGGCAGCGCACGCGATGCGCTACGCGCAATTTGTCGCCGACGGGGCACTGCCGTCCGGGCTAGCGCGCTTCACCAATCAGCGATTCGATGTTAAAACCGCATGACCTAGTATTCGTGCGGTTCTGCGTCCGGCACGACACAGGTTCCCAATCACTTTCCCATACAGTGCGCACACTACTTCCTCGGGCTAATTAACAGTCTACCGCGCAGTTCCCGGAGAATGGCTGCTGAAAGACTGCAGCGTGAGCCGCGCTCTATTAACGAAAGGATATCTGGCTGCCGATTCGACTGTGAGTCAGCTCTTGGCGCTCTTGTTTTGAAGCCGCCTCAATGCTTGCCTGGGGTCTTCGCTTAAGGAATCTTCACAAGCGAGTGCACGGTGTGCAGATATCCGACCCTGGGTATCCTGGTTGCCAAGGCTGTAGCATTCGCACGCTCGCTTCTTCAGCTCGAGAGAATTCAGGACTGTTATATGGCGGCGGCGATACCGGATCACGCCAGCTTTTTGCAGTTTTCCTGCGGCAGCCGTGACGCCCTCGCGCCGCACGCCTAATATGCGGGACAGCGATTCATGCGTGAGACTTAACTGGTCGCTCGGCAAGCGATCCAGCATCAAGAGCATCCAGCGGCACGATTGCTCCTCAATCGTGTGGTAACGATTGCACACCGTGGTCTGTGCCATTTGCCTGATTAGAGAATGGGTGTATTGCAATAGCAGTTTGCTAAAACAACCGCCGCGCTCGAATTCGTGCTGCAAACGGTTCGCGCCTAAACGATAAGCTAGAACCGCGGTTTGCATTAAAGCGGGATCAGGAGTGGCGATCTTGCCCATGAACAGGGAGGTTCCTATCATGCCGTCGTTGCCGGTAATCGCAAGCGCTGCAGCGGTTCCGTCTTGCATCATGCATACCGGGGTCACGATGCCCGCGATAGGGAAATAGGCAAAGCGTGCGCGGCTAGGGCAATCCTGGAGCATCAACCCAAGGGGCAACTGCACAAAAGTCAG
>JBKJMN010000373.1:0-8530 GCA_046596405.1 Burkholderiales bacterium | reverse complement strand
TGCCCATGAACGGCACCAGCGGCACCTCTATGCCCGGCGCGAACAGCGCGACGCGGCGCTGCAGGTCGAAGCGGATGATTTTGGGATACGGCCCCGTGTTCACGGCGGGCAGCACGCCGGTGCCCTTGTTGCTGTTGTTGACCCCGTAGGGCACGCGGAATTTCAGGTCGCGCACGCGAACTTCGAGCATGTCGCCGGGCTCGGCGTTCTCGACGTAGACCGGACCGGTCAATACATGCGCACCTGAATCTTTCGGATGGTCCGCCTTGTGATAAATCTCGAGCGCGTCCGGCAGCACTTCAGCGGCCGCCACGCCGCCCGCGGCAAAAAATTTCAGCGGGTCCATGCCGTTGTTGACGCCCTGATGCGACAGCGTATCCATCGACACGGTCTGGCCGGAGCGCACGCGCAATACGGGCTGGCGCCCTGCCGGCAAATGACCCCAAGCGACGTTTTGCGGCGTGACCGGCACGTGGGCATCGACCGTGTATGGAACCGGCGGCATCGGGGTGCACGCGGACAACGCCGCTGCCAGCGCGCCGATCGTCAAACATAAACGTAGTGAATTCATGAGCGCTTTCTCCGGTTTGCAAACGTCATCGAGTATAGCATCGCGAGGTGCGCGTTCGAGGGCGATGCAGGGTGCAAGCGCATTGACCGCGTTGCGTGAACGTGCCACAGTTCCGTATGTGATCGTGGTCGATTGAGACGCAGATTGTGACGCAGAGTGCGACGTATTAAGCCGCCGTAACACTTCATGCACCATCCCGTGTCCGCCGCAGCGGCTCGCGCACCATTAGCGGGCGCGCAGCGGGCCGCCGAAGTTCCGCCGTATCCGTCAGTGGAGAACATGATGAACGTGCTGCAACCGGGAACATCCACCATTCGCCAGCCCGCGCTGGCATCGATAATGATCGCGCTGTTGGCGCTGGCGGGCGTGCCGGATGCCGCCGCGCAGAAATGGCCGGAGAAATCGGTGCGCATCGTGACGCCGTTCGCGCCCGGCGGCGGCACCGATGTTTTCGCGCGCATACTCGCGCAGCGCTTTTCCGAAGTCTTCGGCCAGCAATTTATCGTCGACAACCGGCCCGGCGCCGGCTCGACGACGGGCACCGAGTTCGTCGCGCGCTCGCCGGCCGACGGTCATACACTCCTGATGACTTCCGCTTCGTTCACGTTCAATCCGGGCCTCTATCCGAAGCTGCGTTACGACTCATTGAAGGACTTCGCGCCGGTTTCGCAGGTCGTGAAAGTGCCGCACGTAATTCTTGTGCTACCGTCGTTCCCGGCGAAGAACGTGCAGGACCTCGTGCGCATCGCGCGGGCCAAGCCCGGCGAAGTGCTCTATGCGTCGTCCGGCCCGGGCAGCGCGCTGCATCTGGCGGGCGCGCTGTTTGCGATTCAGACCAATACCCAGCTCACGCATATTCCGTATAAAGGCGGCCCGGCGGCGGCCACCGCCGTCATGAGCGGCGAGGCGACGGTTTCGTTTAGCACGATTGAAACCGTACTTTCGCTGATCCAGGCGAAACGCATGAAGCCGCTCGCGGTATCCACGCGCGAGCGCACGCCGGCGCTGCCGGAGGTGCCGACGGTGATGGAATCGGGATTCAAGGACTATGAAGTGATCGGCTGGTTCGGACTGCTCGCACCGGCCGGCACGCCCCCCGCTGTCATCGACACGTTGAGCACTGAGATCTCGCGCATGATGACGACGCCGGCGATCCGCGATCGCGCGGCGCAGGAAGGGGCGACGCCGGTCGGCAACCGCCCCGCGGAATTCGAGCGTTTCCTGCGCAGCGAAATTGCCAAGTGGACGCCGATCATCCAGAAGACGGGAATTAGGATTGAGTAAAGGAGTGAATGAGTGAAGGAGTGAATCCGTGAAACGCGTTTCTTAGGCCCCATTCACACCTTCACTCATTCACCCCTTCACGCATTTAAGGTTCTCAAGCAATGGGCCGTCAGATCGAAGAACTCGCGCGCTTCGTTGCGCGCACGCAATGGCGCGACGTGCCTGAGGGCGTTCAGCGGCACACGAAACTCGTGCTGCTCGATACGCTCGGCGTGATGCTCGCGGGCGCGCAGCGACCCGAGATCGGCGAACTGCGCACGCGCCTGGCGGCGACCGCCGGCACCGGCGCTACCGTCTATGCGAGCGGCTGGCCGCAGCACGATCCGCGCACCGCGGCGTTGCTGAATGGAATCGGCGGGCGCTCGATCGAGCTGTGCGAAGGACTGCGTCTCGTGACCGGCCAGGCGGCGATGCAGGTGTTGCCGGGCGTGCTCGCGGTCGGTGAGCAGGCCGACAGTTCGGGCAGCGAGATGCTCGCCGCTTTCATTGCCGGCTATGATCTCGCCGCGCGGTTTAATTTTGCTTTCACGCCACGGCCGCTCGCCCACCAGAACGGCCAGGCTTCGTTGCTCGCGGCGGTCGCGGCGGGCGCGCGTCTGCGCGGCCTTGACGCCGCCGGGATCAGTCTCGCGATGCGCATCGCCACGACGCTCGTGATGACGCCGAGTTACACCAATGCGGTCGCCGGCGCGACTACGCTCAATGTCGCGGGCGGTATGAGCGGTTTTGCCGCGGCGCTCGCGCCCGATCTGGTGCTGGCGGGTTTCACCGCGCAGGACGATGCGGTCGAAGAAGCGCTTGGCCATCTCGTCGGCGGCGGCTTTAAACCCGCAGGCCTGCTCGATGAGCTCGGCGAGCGTTGGGAAATCACGCGCAACTATTTCCGGCTCTATGCGTGCTGCAATCCGATCCATCCCGCGCTCGACATGTTGCACAATGCGCTCGCTGAGCTTAAACCCGCAGCCGGCACCATCGAGCGCATCGACATCGCGACTTACCGGTTCGCGTCCGTGATGCGCAATCCGGACCCGCCGAATTTCTTCGCGTCCAAATATTCGCTGCCACATGCCGCGGCGGTGATGGTAGTGCGCGGCAACGCCGGCCATTCGGCGATCGACGACACGGCACTGCGCGATCCGGTCATCGCGGCTTTGCGCCAGCGCGTGCACGTGACCGAAGACGCCGCGATGAGCGCAGTCGCGCCGCGGCTGCGTCCCGCGCGCGTGACGCTGACGCTCAAAGACGGGCGCAGTGCGACGCATGAATGCGACAGCCATCGCGGCGACTTCAACCGGCCGTTCGAAGAATCGGCGATACGCGCGAAATTTCACGAACTCGCGGGCACCGTGTTGACGGCCGAGGGAAGTCAAAAAATTGAAGCGGCGATTGATCGCTGCGAGCAGTGGACGAGCGTGCGCGAGCTGGTCGTGCTGATGCGAAGTCACAGTAAAGCATAAATAAAATCGGATGCCTTCCTCCGTTTGAGGGGGAGAGCGAGATTAGAATGCGAGGGGTTCCGCAATGGGGGCGATCGCGTTGCCCCCGCCCCAACCCTCCCCCGCTGCGCAAGGGAGGGAGTTTCTTGTGAGGAGAAAGCAAAAATGTTCGACTTGATAATCCGCAGCGACCGTGTCGTCACGCCCGCCGGCGTCGCCGCGTGCGATGTCGCAATCGCGGACGGCAAGATAGCCGCAGTCGCCGCAACCGGCACCTATGATGCAAAAAGCGCGCGAAGGCTCATCGATGCGTCCGGCAAAATCGTGATGCCCGGCGGCATCGACCCGCACGTGCATCTCAAGTGGTATACGCCGCATCCCGATGGCACTGTTACTTACACCGATCCGCCTTCGGTCGTGAGCAAGGCCGCGCTCTATGGCGGCACGACGACGATGATCGACTTCGCGCGCTGGACCCACGGCAAGACGATCCAGCAAGCCATAGAGGACAGGCATCAGGACTGGACTGCGCAGTGCTACTGCGACTACAGCTTTCACGTGATGGTAGAAGGCAAGCTGCCGCCCGAAATTTTCGGCCAGCTCGCCGAAGCAGTGCGCGCGGGCTATCCGACGGTCAAGATTTTCACCACCGACATCACGCCGAGCCGGCGTGGCCGCATGGTCGATTTCGGCGACATCTGGGAAGTGTTTAAGGTCGTGGCGCAGGAGCGCGGCCTGTGCGTGATGCACGGCGAAGACAACGACATCGTGATGCACATGTACGACAAGCTGATCCGCGAAGGGCGCACCGGTTTCGAGAACATGGCGGAAGTCCACAACGCGATGTCCGAAGACCTGTCGTTCCGCCGCGTGCTGGGCCTCGCCAAAAACGTGCCGGGCATCGCGCTCTATTTCATGCATGTGAGCGCGGGCTTCGGCGTCGAGGCGATCCGCGAAGCGCGAGCGCGCGGCATGCCGGTCTACGGCGAAACGCTGCACCAATATTTGATGTACACGTCGGAAGACTACAAGCGCCCGAACGGCCAGATGTACCACACCTATCCGTCGATCAAGGCGCAGTCCGACCAGGACGCGCTGTGGCAGGCGATGAGCGAAGGAACGCTGCACACGGTCGCCACCGACGAAGTGTGCTGCTCGCTCGCGGTGAAGACTATGGGCAAACGCATCGACGACACCACCGGCGGCAACGTTGGCGTCGAGCCGCGCGTGGCGCTCATGTACTCCGAAATGGTCGGCCGCCGCGGCTACTCGCTCGAAAAATTCGTCGACCGCGTATCGACCAACGCCGCGAAAATCATGGGGCTCTATCCGCGCAAGGGCGCGCTCGCCGCCGGCGCCGATGCCGATATCACGGTGCTCGATCCGGCCAAAGCCACGACGATAACCAAAGAAATGCTGCACGAGTCCGATTACTCGCCGTGGGAAGGTCACAAGGTCGACGCTTGGCCGTCGCTGACGGTATTGCGCGGCAAAGTCGTGGTGGACGACGGCAAGTTCACGGGAGATCTGAAAGACGGCCAGTACCTCTTCCGCAAGATTTCCGAAGAAATCAGGAGCGGTGCAGCGCTGTGAACGTCGTCCCGTTTCTCGCGGACAGCCTCGCGCTGTGGCAGGTCGAGGGCGCGGTCGACGCCGGCGCACTGCCGGTCGTTGCCGTGATACGCGCGGGCGATTGCATGGTGTGGATCGAACATCCGTCGGATGACGAAGCGCCGTGGCGCTGGTTCGTACGCTGGCGCGACGCTTCCATGCGCGAAGAGCGCTCGCGTCCGTGCGCGTCAGTCGTTGGCTTGTTGAGCGCCGTTCGTGGAGCCCTCAATGTCGAACGCGGGAATTCGCTGCGCGTCGTGGCCGCGCCTCCAGACTCCCTCCCTTGCGTCAGCGGGGGAGGGTTGGGGAGGGGGCTGCAGTGATCCCCGTCTCGGTCATCACCGGCTTTTTAGGCAGCGGTAAAACCACGCTGCTCGCACACTTGTTGCGCGATCCGGCGATGTCGCGCACCGCGGTCATCATCAACGAATTCGGCGCGGTCGGGCTCGATCACGAGCTCATCGAAACCAGCGACGAGTCTTTCATTCAACTGTCGAACGGCTGCCTGTGCTGCAACGTCCGCAGCGACTTGGTTCTGACGCTCGGCGACATGGCCGCCCGCCGCGCCGCCGGCACGGTGCCGCCGTTCGAGCGTGTCGTGATCGAAACGACTGGACTTGCCGACCCTGCGCCTATCCTGCACGCGTTGATGGCCGACCGCGATTTATGCGGGGTTTACGCGCTCGATGGCGTCGTGACAACCGTGGATGCGATCACCGGACTGGCGACGCTCGACCGCCACGCTGAAGCGCGGCGTCAGGCCGCGGTCGCGGACCGATTGGTGATTACCAAGACCGACGTGCCGGAGGCGCAAACCGCCGCATTGCGCGCGCGTCTCGCTCACCTCAATCCAGGCGCGGCGGTGATGGAGGTAATCGGCGGCGCTGTCGCGCCCGCGGCATTGTTCGATTGCGGTTTTTACGACCCGGCCGGGAAACATCCGGACGTGCAGGCCTGGCTTGCCCATGACGCGCACGGCCATGCGCCGCATCACCACCAGGATGACATCACGAGCTTTTGCATCGTGCGCAATCAGCCGCTGCATGCCGTCACGCTGCCTTTGCTGCTCTCGGCGCTGGCCGAAAACTGCGGCGCCGATCTGCTGCGCGTCAAAGGTCTCGTCAACGTCGCCGAAGTGCCGGATCGTCCGGCGGTCATTCACGGCGTGCAGCACGTGTATCACGCGCCCGTGTGGCTTCCGCGCTGGCCGTCGGAAGATCGGCGCACGCGCATGGTGTTCATCGGCCGCAACCTGCGCGAGTCGTGGGTGCGCAGCCTGATCGAACTCGTCGATCTTGAGGTGGCGGATGAAATCACGCGGCGTGAAGTTGCTGCGGCGTAACTGCCAATGTTGGATTGCAAGACCTCCCGTAGATGCGTGACCCCAGGACATGCACGCTCAATTCTTGCGCGGGAGAAATAGATGCTCGAACTGACTGGCTTCGGTAGTGCGCTGCGCGATCGGCATGTTGTATTGGTTGATCGCTGTTGCGGCGATCGGTTTCGAAATCTGGAAAGGCAAAACTATTCGCGCCAAGGTCCTGTGTCACGATCCCACGTAAAAGTCCGCGCATTCGGTTCGTGGCAAAATACGTGCACTTTTCCAGCCGAAAGAACGCATGTCCGCGCAAACCACCCCGAACGCCCAGACCACCGCTGCTCCCCGGCCCGCGCCTTATCAGGACCGCTCGATCGAAGTGGGGGGCCTCAAGCTCCACTACCAGGATTACGGCACCGCGGGCAAGACGCCGATGCTGTGCGTGCATGGCGGCGCCGCGAGCGGTCACTGGTTTGACTTCGTGGCCGGGGATTTCGGTGCCGATCACCACGTGCTCTCGATCGATCAGCGCGGCCACGGCGACAGCGCATGGGCGCCGAATGCCGAATACACGTACGAGCGTTACGCAAGGGATCTCGACGAATTCGCGGCTCAACTCGATCTGCGCGACTTCGTGCTGATCGGGCACTCGATGGGCGGCGCGGTTGCGCTCACTTATGCAGCGTTGCATCCAGGCCGGCTCGCGAAGCTGGTGATAGTCGACACGACCCTGCACATGACGCCCGAGCGTATCGCGAAGCTGCGCGAAGTCGGCACGCGGCCGGGCCGGACATATGCGACGCGCGAGGAATTCGTTGCGCGCTTTCGTTTGCGGCCCGCCGATTCCAGCGCCGTGCCCGAAGTACTGAGACATCTCGCCGGCCATTCCGCGCAGCAAAACCCGGACGGCACCTGGGGCCACAAGTTCGACCGCGACGTCTACGCGGTGCGCGAAAGCATCGATGGCCTGCCGCACTGGAACAGCATCCGCATCCCCTCGCTGCTCGTCAAAGGCGGGCGCAGCTCGCGCATTACGCCTGAGATCGTCGCCGAAGTGCAGAAGCGCGCGCCGCAGGTCGAGTTCGCCGAAGTTCCGGACTCCGACCATCACGTCACGCTCGACAATCCCGCGGGTTTTGTTAGCGCGGTGAATGCGTTTTTGGTTAGACACAAAGGCTAAAAAGTTTTGAGCCGCAGATGAACGCAGATGAACGCAGATGAATCAAAAACAGAATTTCCACCTCGTCATCAAGTTGTAGGTTAATGTTAAATACAGTTTGCACTTGGTTATTCATCGGCGTGTATCTGCGTTTATCGGCGGCTAAATTGTTTTAGAAATTAAGAAATGTCCAAACGCAGGTCATGGCTCATCGTGCCGGTGTCCAAGCCGGATCTGGTCGCGCGAGCGGCGAAGTCCGGTGCCGACGTCATCGTGCTCGATCTTGCCGAACTCGTCCTCGAGGTGGACCGCGGTTCCGCGCGCGCGGCATTTGCGAACCTGCTTAAGACGGCACTCGGCGGCGGCGCCCAGGTGTTCGCGCAAGTCGATCCGACCGTCGTGCCCGACGACCTGGAGGCATGCGTGTATCCAGGCCTCGCCGGCATCGTGATAACGCGCGCTGAATCGACGGGCGAGATCGCCGAGGCCGACGCGGTGCTGACCCGCCTCGAAGCAGAGCGCGGTATTGCTCCCGGCACGTTGCAGATCGTTCCCGCGCTCGAGACGGCGCGCGGCAATCATGCGGCCTACGAAATCGCGCGCGCCAGTCCGCGCATTTGCGCGCTCACGCTGGGCCGCGCCGATCTCATCATGGGTCTGCGTGCCGAACCGTCGAACGAAATCCACTTGATGCCGTATTTGATGCAGCGTCTGATCATAGTCGCCGGCGCGGCGGGCGTGACGCCGCTCGGCGCGTGGTGGCGTGCGCCGGACCGCGGCCTGCTTGCGACGGCGGAAAATACCCATGCGGCGGGGCAGCGCGGCCGCGCCATCGGCTTCAAAGGCGCGCTGTGCCTCGTCGAGCACCAGGTCGCTGCGTTGAATCGCGCTTACGGTTAAGGCAAGAAGGCAAGCTATCACCGCTAAGGACGCAAAGGAGAGCCCTTTATTCCATTGGGAATTCACCGGAGATCGTTATCAAGTTGCGTCAGATAGCTATTGCAGATCGTTTCTTTTATTGAGTTTTACATTATTGATGATAAAAACGTTCCCGCCTTCGGCCCCCTCGCTTTGCTCTCCCCACCCTTCTCCCGGAGGGAGAAGGGCTTTTCTTCCCTCGCCCTTCGGGAGAGGGACCGAGGGTGAGGGAA
>JBKJMN010000235.1:0-4000 GCA_046596405.1 Burkholderiales bacterium | reverse complement strand
TGTGCCCCAGCGCCTCGCTCAACGGCGGCTGGATGGTGCGCGCGAGCGCGTCGGCGCTGCCCGCGGGCGCGAACGGCACGATCAGGCGAATCGGCTTGGACGGATACGCTGCGGAGTCGGCCGCTTTGGTGGCGGACACCACCGCTAAACCAGCGCAGCAGAGGGCAGCGCAGGGCGCGAACTTTGCAATGTTATTTATAAACATGTCCCGCATAGTAGCAAAACCGGCGCGTCAAAACAGGCGCAGAACCCGAGCTATAATCGAACGCCTCATCCAATCAATCAGCGGACCGGCGAGAATACGCCGGGACTGCTTCACCGGGCACTGAATTCATGACGACTTCGAGCAACTTCTGGCAGGCGAGCGACGGCACCAAACTGCATTACCTCGCGGACGATTTCACCGATCCGTGGAAAAAAGCCGATTGCCTCGTGCTGCTGCATCCGGGCATGGGTAGCGCACTGAGGCTATACGCATGGATCCCGCATCTGGCGCGCGATTTCCGCGTCGTGCGGCCCGATATTCGCGGGCACGGCAAATCGGCGGCAGCGCTCGATAAGCCGCTGACCAACGAACGCCTCGCGCGCGACCTGACCGAGTTACTCGATCATCTCAAATGCGAGCGCGCGCACGTGATAGGCGCGTCGGCGGGCGGCATCATCGCGATGCACGCGGCGCTGCGCTTCCCCGAGCGCTTCGCGTCGCTGGGACTTTACGCGGCGACCCCCGGCATCAATCCCGAGCGGCCGAAGAAGGGCAATTGGCTCGCGCGCGTGGTCAAAGGCGGCGTGCGCAATTTCCTGACGGAAACGATGCACGACCGGATCGGGGATGCGAGCCCCGCGCATCAGCAATGGTTTCTCGACACCGCGGAAGGTGTGACGCCCGAATATCTGGGCCGTTTCGTGCCGCTGATGGCGAGCGAGTATTTTCCGGAAAAACTGGGCGCGATCGCGTGCCCGACGCTGATGGTCGTGCCGGATCCCGATCCGATGGTCGAAGCGCACGAATACGAAAACATGCGCAAGCATTTGCGCAACTGCCGGTTTGTCAGCGTCAAAGGCGCGGGCCACAGCATGGTCGGCGAAATACCGGATCGCTGCGCCGAGGAAGCAAAGCGTTTCCTCGCCGACGTGCGCGCGGGCCGTGCATTGTGACCGGGCGCTAGCGGGATGAAGACGGCGGCGGCATCCGTCGGCCTGGCGCTGTCGCTGTCATTGTTTATGGCGGGCAGCGCCGCTGCGCAATCGTATCCGTCCAAACCCGTGCGCCTTTTGTCCGGCTTTCCCGCCGGCGGCGCCAACGATTACCACGCGCGCGTGCTGGCGCAAAAACTGACGGATCTTTTCGGCCAGACGGTGCTGGTCGAGAACCGCGGCGGCGCGGGCGGCACGATTGCCGCCGATGCCATCGCCAAAGCAGCGCCGGACGGCTACAACCTGCTGATGGGCTTCGGGTCGCTCGCGGTCGCGCCGAGCGTCTATGCGAAGCTGCCGTTCGACGTGCTCAAGGATTTCACAGCGATCTCGCTCGTGTGCCGGATCCAGAACGTACTCGTGGTGCCGGCGGCGCTGCCCGCGAAAAACGTGCAGGAACTGATCGCGCTCGCGCGTGCCCACCCCGGCAAAATGAATTACGCGTCGTCGGGTACCGGCGCCACGCCGCATCTGTCGGCCGAAATGTTCAAGGCACTGGCGAAAGTCGATATCGCGCACATCCCCTACAAGGGCGATACGCCCGCGTTCGTCGATTTGCTGGCAGGGCAGGTCGACATGATGATCACGGTGGTGCAGTCAACACTCGTGCACATCGAATCGGGCAAGCTGCGCCCGCTCGCGGTGACGGGAGTCAAGCGCACCGCGAGCTTGCCGAAGGTGCCGACGATGCAGGAAGCGGGGCTGGCCGGCTACGAACTGACGTCCTGGTTCGGTGTCATGGGCCCGGCCAATATGCCGCGCGACCTGCTCGACCGCATCAACGGCGCCGTGGTCAGGTCAATCGCGCAAAAAGACGTGCAGGATAAATTCGTCGCGGGCGGCTCGGAGCCGGAATCGAGCACGTCCGAGCAGTTCGCCCAGTTGCTTCGTGACGACGTCGCCAAGTTCGCGCGCATCGTCAAGGCGGCGGGCATCGTGCCGCAATAATTCTTAACCGGAAACGAGAGCATGGAAAAACAGACCTTCAAAACCAGCGACGGCATTGAGATCGCGTATTACATCGACGACTTTACCGATCCGTGGCGCGCGGCCGAGCCGCTCGTGATGCTGCATCCCGCCATGAGCAGCTCGCGGCGCTTCTACTCGATGGTGCCGGGCCTCGCGCGGCGCTTTCGCGTCATCCGCGTCGATACGCGCGGCCACGGCGCGTCGCAGATTCCGGCGGAAAACCTGCCGGTCAACAAAGAGCGCCTGATGAAGGACGCGCTCGAGTTGCTCGACCACCTGAAGCTCGCCACTGCGCACATCATCGGCGTCTCGGCCGGCGGTTATGCGGCGCAGCAGCTCGCGATCCATCATCCGGAGCGGGTCAAGAGTCTCGTGCTGTTTTGCTCGACGCCGGGCTTCAAAGGCGAGCAGGGCAAGCGCTGGCTGCGCGACGCCGCGCAACGCGGCATGCGCGCGGTGTTCGGTGAAACAATTAACGACCGTCTACCGGTCGGCGAGGCCGATCCGCAACTGGTTGCGTGGGTGCTGGACGAAATCTGCAAGAACGATCTTGCCTTTCTCACGCGGTTCATCGGCTACTGGACCGACACGGATTTCATGGACGAAATTCACGCTATCAAGGCACCGACGCTGATCGTCGCGCCCGGCGCCGAGCCGATCGGCGCGGTATCGCTCTATGACGGCATGCTCAAGCGCATCAAGGACGCGCAACTCATCGTCTACGAAAATGCGCGGCACAACGTCTACGATTACATGCCCGACCGCTGTGTGGCCGACGTGCTCGCGTTCCATGACAAGCGGTTCCCCGCAGGCTAGCGCGAGTGGCGCGCGCGACCGCTGCTATATTGGCTCTGCTGGCGCCGGCAGTCGCGGGCGCCCAGGCATTTCCGGTCAAAGACAACGCGGCGAAGTACGACAGGATCATCCGCAACGCCAACATCAAAGCCGAGTAGCGAGGAGGTTCGCCATGTACCAACCCTTTCCGGTGATCAGCATCGAAGGCGACGCGCGCGAGTGCGGCGTCCAGCACGGCACGGCCGCTGCCGACCGCGTCGCGAAGACCGTGGACTTTTATCTGCCGTCGTTCGTGCGCCAGGCGAAATTGACACTCGCCGAGGTGCGCGAACGCGCGCGCGGTTATGGGGCGCAAATCGAGGCGGTCGATGCTGACATCATGCAGGAATTGCACGGCATCGCTGCCGGCGCGAAACAAAAACTCGAGGACGTGATCGCGGTCAATTGCCGCACCGAAATTCTGTACGG
The DNA here is from genome assembly GCA_046596405.1 of Burkholderiales bacterium. Classification (GTDB taxonomy): domain Bacteria; phylum Pseudomonadota; class Gammaproteobacteria; order Burkholderiales; family SG8-41; genus PALSA-1004. The sequence continues at coordinate 571 of JBKJMN010000235.1, read as the reverse complement.
CAGTCTGGGCGGCCGGGAGCCCGCCACCGAGTGCACGACCGTGGTGGCGCTGCCGGAAGCAACGCGCGACGGTAACATCCTGGTCGGCAAGAATTGGGACTGGCGCAACCAGACGGTCGAATCGGTCGTCGTGCTGCGCATCCGCCAGCACCACAAGCCCGCGCTGGTCATGATCGTGGAAGCCGGCATGGTGGGCCGCGACGGGTTCAACGAGCACGGCGTGATGGTGTGCGGCAATCTGCTGGTGTCGAATGCCGATCGCGGCAAGGTCGGCGTGCCGATCCCCATCCTGCGCCGGCGCATCCTGCACTCGCGCCACTATTACGAGGCCATCGACTCGCTGGCGCGCACGCCGCGCGGCGCGTCGGGCAACTACGTCATCGCGCATCGCGACGGCGTGGCGATCGATTTCGAGACGACGCCCGACGATATCTTTGTCGTTTATCCGGAACGCGGGTTGCTCACGCACGCAAACCATTTCCAGTCGGTCGTCGCCCAGACCAACGGCGTATCGAAGTTCTATACGGGCGACACTTTGTACCGCGACTTCCGCGCGCGCCAGTTGCTCGAA
>JBKJMN010000220.1:0-6730 GCA_046596405.1 Burkholderiales bacterium | reverse complement strand
CGCTATCCGGAGAAGCCGATTCGCTTTATCGCGCCCTATGCGCCCGGCGGCTCGACCGATCTACTGACGCGGACGCTGGCTCAGAAGCTGACTGAATCGCTCGGCCAGACCGTCGTTCCGGACAACCGTCCCGGCGCGGGCGGCAACGTCGGCGCCGACATCGCCGCGAAATCCCCGCCCGACGGCTATACCATCCTGCTCGCTCCCGTGAGCCCGATGGCAATCAACGTCACGCTGTACGGGAAGAAATTGCCGTTCAATCCCGAGCGCGACTTTGCGCCGATCTCGCTGGTTGCCAAAGTGCCGCTGGTGATTGTCGTCAATCTCAACGTGCCCGCCAAAACGCTGCAGGAATTCATCGCGCTCGCTAAAGCGCGCCCCGGAAAATTGACCTATGGCTCTTCGGGCAACGGCAGCTCGAATCATATGACGGGCGCCATGCTGATGAGCGCGGCGCAACTCGACATGGTGCACGTTCCGTACAAGGGCGGGGGGCCGGGCATGGTCGCCTTGCTGGGCGGCGAGATCGACATGATGGTCGCGCAGATTCCGTCGAGCCGCCAGTTGCATATGGCCGGCAAGGTCCGCGCGCTCGCGATATCCGGCGCGAAACGCTCGGCGGCGATGCCCGACACGCCGACGATGATCGAGGCGGGACTGCCGCGTTTCGAAGCGACGTCGTGGTATTGCGTGGTCGCGCCCGCCGGCACGCCGAAGCCGATCATCGACCGGCTGAACGCCGAAATCGTCAAAGCGCTCAACACCCCGGAAATGCGCCAGCGGCTCGCCGACGAAGGCGCCGAAGTCGAACCGTCAACGCCGGCCGAACTCGCGCGCTTCGTGCACGCTGAAATCATCAAATGGGCGAAAGCCGTCAAGGATTCGGGAGCGCGAATTGATTAGTCCCGTGCTGCGCATCATCACCGGTGTATCGCCATGCTGATTTTCCGCCAGTTATTCGACACCCAGTCGTCCACGTACACCTACTTGCTCGGCGACAGCGCGAGCGGCGAAGCGCTGCTGATCGACCCGGTGTTCGAGCAGGTCCGCCGCGACGCCGCGCTGATCCATGAGTTGAGGCTGCGTCTGACGTGGACGCTCGATACGCACGTGCATGCGGACCACGTGACCGGCGCGTGGCTGATGAAGCAGCGCGCCGGCAACCGCATCGCGTTGTCGGCCAATAGCGGCGCGGCCGGCGCTGACCTGCTGCTCAAGCACGGCGATCGGATTTCGTTTGGCAACCGTTACGTCGAAGTGCGCGCAACGCCCGGCCATACCGACGGCTGCGTCACTTACGTGCTCGATGATCAAAGCATGGCCTTTACCGGCGATTGCCTGTTGATCCGCGGCAGCGGACGCACGGATTTCCAGCAAGGCGACCCGCGGTCGATGTTCAAGTCGGTGCGCAAGCAGATTTTTTCGCTGCCCGCGACCTGCCTCATTTACCCCGCGCACGATTACCGCGGCGTCACGGTCAGCAGCGTCGAGGAGGAGCGGCGCTACAATCCGCGCCTCGGCGGCGCCATCGGCATCGAGGATTTTGCCGGCTACATGGACAACCTCGGTCTGCCGCATCCGAAGCAGCTCGACGTCGCAGTCCCCGCCAATCTGAAATGCGGCGAACCCGCACATGCACGCACGGACGATGCCGACCCGCAATGGGCGCCGTTGACGTTCACGTTCGGCGGGATCTGGGAAATCCAGCCGCAGGCACTCGAGGAAATCGCCGAGCGCGTACAAATCATTGATGTGCGCGAAGCCGAGGAATTCACCGGCGCGTTCGGGCACATCCGGGACGCCAAATTGATTCCGCTCGGCGCGCTCAAGCAACGTGCCGGTGAGATCAGCCGCGACAAACCGGTAGTGACCGTATGCCGTTCGGGCGCGCGCTCGGCGCAGGCGGTCGTGATACTGCAGAAAGAGGGCATCATTCATCTCGCCAATCTGAACGGAGGAATGCTGCGCTGGCGTGCCGAAGGCTGTCCCGCAGAGGATGAAAATTGACGACCCGGACAACAGGGCCGCTTTTCACGGTCACGGTCACGGTCGCGATCGCGCTCGCAGTGTTGGGTATTGCGTCGCCGGGTGCGTTCGCGCAGCACTATCCTTCGAAACCGATCCGCTACATCGTGCCGTTTCCCCCCGGCGGCGGGCAGGACCTGGTCGTGCGCGCGCTTGCGCCGAGGATGACCGAAGCCCTGGGCCAGACCGTGCTGGTCGATAACCGCCCGGGCGCCGCGACTATGGTGGGCGCCGAACTCGCAGCGAAATCACCGCCCGACGGTTATACGGTCTTCAACGGGTCGAACACGACGCTTTCGATCAACCCCAATCTATACGGCAAAGTGCCTTACGATCCGATCAGGGATTTCGCTCCCGTGACTTACATCGCGTCGCTGCCTAATCTGCTCGTCGTGCATCCGTCGTTGCCGGTGCGCACGGTGAAGGAGCTCGCCGCGTTAGCCCGCGTGCGGCCCGGCCAGTTGAATTTCGGCTCGTCGGGCACGGGGACGCCCGGGCAGTTGGCGGGCGTGATGTTCGGCGATGCGGCTGGCGTCAAGCTCGTGCATGTTCCTTACCGCGGCAGCAGCCAGGCGCTCACCGCGCTGATCAGCGGCGAAACCCAGATCATGTTCAGCAGCATCACCTCGACTTTGCCGTTCGTGAAAAGCGGACGGATGCGCGCAATCGCCGTGACGGGCGCGAAGCGTTCGCTGGCGGCGCCTGAATTGCCGACGGTGGCGGAGGCCGGTTTTCCGGGCTTCGAGGCCGTCACGTGGTACGGCTTGTTCGTGCCGGCGGGAACGCCCGCGCCTATTATTGCAAGGCTCAATACCGAGATGGTCAAGATTCTGCATGCGACCGATTTTCGCGACTGGCTGATCACGCAGGGCGCCGATCCAGTGGGTGGCACGCCCGAAGAACTCGCCGCCTTCGTCAGGAGCGAACTCGTCAAATACGCGAGGATCGTCAAGGCCTCCGGCATGCGACCGGATTAGCCGGACGGGCGGGAATCGATGAAGCTGCGCAGGGGGATGCGCGCGGGTATCGCGATCGTTGCGGGATTGCTCGCTGGCGGCACGGGGCTCGCCGCCGACTGGAAGCCTGAGCGCCCGATCGAGATCGTCGCGATGTCGGGACCGGGCGGCGCCAACGATATCATCGCGCGCACCTTGCAGCGCGTGATGCAGCAAAGAAAGCTCGTCGAAGCGCCGATGACGGTCGTCGCCAAAGTCGGCGCGGGCGGCGTCATCGCGTGGAGTTATCTCAACCAGCATGCGGGCGATGCCGGATATATCTCGGTGAGTCCGATCAATCTGCTGGTCGAGCACATCCTCGGCGCGAGTCCCATCACGTACACCGACGTCACGCCGATCGCGCAGCTTTTCAACGAGTACGTCGCATTTGCGGTCAAGGCCGACAGCGTGCTGCGCAACGGGCGCGACGTCATCGAAAAACTCAAAGTCGATCCCGGCGCGTTGAGCTTCGCTGTGGCGGCGAGCTTGGGCGGCGCCAATCACATCGCGACCATGGTGGCGTTGAAAAGCGCGGGCGTCGACGTAAAAAAACTCAAATTCGTGGTGTTCACTTCAGGCGTGCAATCGTTGACCAACGTGATGGGCGGCCATGTGGATATCGCCGTGGTTCCCGTGTCCGGCGTCGTTCCGCTGCTGGGGGGCGGCCGCTTGCGCGTGCTCGCGGTTTCGTCGTCCAAACGGTTGAGCGGCAGTTTCGCGTCGGTGCCAACGTGGAAAGAGCAGGGCGCCAGCAGCGTGTTCTCGAGCGCCCGCGGCGTGATCGGGCCGAAAGGTCTGAGTGCCGCGCAAATCGCCTACTGGGAGAATGTGCTCGCGCGCGTCGTTGAGTCCGACGACTGGAAGAAAGACCTCGAAAGCAATTTCTGGGAGGGTCAATTCCTGACCAGCGCCGATACGCGCAAGCTGCTCAAGACCCAGTATGACGACTACAAAAGCGTGCTGATCGACGTCGGTCTCGCCCGTTAGGCAATCACGATCCATTTCAGGAGTCATGCAGTGGGCACGTCTATACCCGCACCCGATTTGAAGCCGTTCTTCGCGCCCGCCAGCGTGGCGCTGGTCGGCGCAACCGACGATCTCACGCGCTTCGCCGGCCGCGTGCTGATGCGCATGATGAACTTTGGCTATCAGGGCAAAGTCTTCCCCGTCAACCCGCGCTTCAAGAAAGTCGGTGGATTCAAGTGTTATCCGGGCGTGCGCGATCTCCCCGCAGCGCCCGACCACGTCGGCATCGTCGTGCCGACCGGGCGCGTGATGGCGATACTCGAGGATTGTGCGGCGCGCGGCGCGCGTTTCGCCACGATCTACTCCGGCGGCTTCGCGGAGACCGGGACGGCCGAAGGCCGCGCAATGCAGGCCGCGATCAGCGCGTTCGCGCTCAAGACCGGCATGCGCATCATGGGGCCCAACTGTAACGGCATGGTGAATTTTCGCGACGGTTTCGCCATGACGACATCGGCGACCGTCGCGACGCGCCACCCGGCGGGCAATGTCGGCGTGGTCGCGCAAAGCGGCGGCGCCGGCCAGGTCAATGTGATGTGGCGCGCGCAGGAAGCGGGGGTCGGTATCAGCTACGAAGTGAGCTGCGGCAATTCCGCCGACCTCAATATTCTCGACTTTATGCAGTTCATGATCGACGATGATGCGACCGATGTAATCATGGTGCTTGCCGAGAGCATCCCCGACGGCGCTCGTTTGCGCGAGGTGGCGCGGCGTGCTGCCGCGCGCGAGAAGCCTATTGTCATGGTCAAGCTCGGGCGCACCGAGGCCGGCAGCCGGGCGGCGGCTTCGCATACCGGCGCAATGGCGGGCGCCGACGAAGTGTGCGACGCCGTCTTGCGCCAGTGCGGCATCATCCGCGTCGACGACTGCAACGAGTTATACGAAACCGCGATGTTGTTGCGCACGCGCCGGTGGCCGCGCGGTTCCCGCGTGGCGGCGACGACGATCTCCGGCGGTAACGGTGTTTTGCTCGTCGACCTGGGCGCCAGCCTCGGCTTGAGTTTTCCCGCGTATAGCGCGCTCACCCAGGCGGCGCTCGCGAGCGTGCTGCCGAAACACGGCACGACGTTGAATCCGACGGATGTTACCAACGCTGCTATCGGCGATCCCTCGATGTTCAAGCGCTGCATAGAAGCGCTCGCCGCCGATGAAAACATCGATGTCGTGGTGCCGATTTTCACGCTGTCGGTCGCCAGCGACGTGCGGCAGGCGGCGGCAGCGGCTAAAGCCGCCGAAAAACCGGTGGCGATATTGTGGACGGGTGCGTGCAATGACGATCCCGCGTTCACGGCGCGCAGCCTCGCGCTGGAAGGCGTTCCCGTCTATCGCAACACCTTGAGTTGCCTGAAGGCGGTGCGCGCGGCTGCGCAGTACGGCGAATTTCTGCGCCGGCCGGTCACGGCACTGATGCGGCCCGCCAATGTCGACGTGGCGGCTGCGCGGGCACAACTCGCAGCGCAGAGCGGAACACTGACCGAGCGCGCGAGCAAGGCGGTGCTGGCGACCTATGGCTTGCCGGTGACGCGCGAAGCGCTCGCCCGCAATGCCGCGGAAGCCGTCCGCATAGCGGCCGGCTTGGGCGCAGAAGTCGCGCTCAAGATCGAGTCGGCGGATATCGCCCACAAGACCGAGGCCGGCGCGATCCGTTTAGGCGTGTGCGGCGGCGGCGCGGTGCGCAAGGCGTACGCTGAAGTGATCGCGGCTGCGGCGGTATATCGCGCGGGCGCGAAGCTCGACGGCGTGCTCGTGCAGGAGATGGCGCCGCCGGGAATGGAGTTCATGCTGGGCCTCGTCGTCGACCCGGTATTCGGCCCGGTGGTGGTCGCCGGGCTGGGCGGCATTCATGTTGAAGTGCTGCGCGATCTCGTCTATCGCGCAGCGCCGGTCGATCACGCCGAAGCGCGCGCGATGCTGACTGAACTGCGCGGTTATAAAATACTCGAGGGCGTGCGCGGCGCGCCGCGGCGGGACATCGAGGCATTGTGCGATCTGATCGTGCGGCTCGCGTGGCTGGGTCACGATTGCGGTGACCGGCTCGCCGAACTCGATATCAACCCGCTGATGCTATACGGGGCGGGGCAGGGCGCCCTGGTTGTCGATGCGTTGATCGTCAAGCGCGCGCTAACCGGCGATTGAAACCATGAGCAAAGGAACGTGGTAATGGAAACACCGGCATTGAATGTGGAATTGAGCGACGAGCTGCGCGCGATGCGCGACGCGGTGCGCCGGTTTACCGACCGCGAACTCGGGCCGTGGGCGGAGGAGATCGACCGCACCGGCGAGATTCCGGCCGGGCTCATCGAGCTGTTCCAGAAAAACGGCTACTGTGGCATGCGGCTGCCGACCGAATACGGCGGCGGCGGATTGAGCCTGTTCCAGTATTGCATCGCGCTCGAGGAGTTCAGCCGCCTGCATCGCGCTTTCACGATTGCCGCGAATTATTCGAGCGGCATGACGCCGATGGCGATCGCGCGGCAGGGCACCGCCGCGCAAAAAGACCGGTTCCTGCGCGGCTTCGCGGCGGGCAAATTGAAGTCGGCATTCGCGCTGACCGAGCCGGAGGCGGGATCCGACGCCGCCGGCATGCGCACGCGGGCCGAAAAAACGACCGGCGGCTGGGTATTGAACGGTCGCAAGCATTACATCAGCGGGGGGCACGTCGCTGACGTGATCATGGTGATGGCGGT
>JBKJMN010000262.1:0-24141 GCA_046596405.1 Burkholderiales bacterium | reverse complement strand
CCTTTCACGCAGGGGTTGCGCAAACTGAGTTATGTCGAGGGCAGGAATCTCGTGATCGAATGGCGCTCTGCCGAAGGGAAATCCGAGCGCCTGCCGGAGCTGGCGGCGGAGTTGGCGCGGATGAAGGTCGATGTCCTGGCAACACAAGGAACGCCCGCGGCACGTGCTGCGCAAAAAGCTACCACCACGATACCCATTGTAATGATCGGCGTGGGGGACCCGGTCGGCAACGGTTTGGTCAAAAGCCTCGCCCAGCCCGGCGGCAACAGCACCGCGCTCTCGAACATGTCTACCGACCTCGTCCCCAAGCTCATGGAGATGCTGCGCAGTATGGTGCCCAAGGTTACTCTCGTGGCGGTCTTGGTAAATCCTGCCAACGCCGCCAATATTTCCGGGTTGAAAGACATTCGCACTGCTGCACAGAAGATTGGTGTAAAGATACTGGCCGTTGAAGCGGGCACGACGCAGAAGATTGCAGACGGGCTTGCCGTGATGGCGCGCCAGAACGTCGGGGCGCTCATCGTGCTGCTGGACGCGTTATTCATCCAACAGAAAAACCAGATCGTGGAACTCGCGGCGAAGCAGCGGCTGCCGTCCATAGCTGCGCATGGAGAATACGCGGAAGCCGGTGGTCTGATGAGTTACGGTCAGAATATCGGGGAAAATTACAAACGCGCGGCAACTTATGTGGACAAGATTTTGAAGGGCGCCAATCCCGGCGATCTGCCCGTGGAGCAGCCGACATCGTTCGAACTGGTCATCAATCGCAATACCGCAAAGGCACTTGGCCTCACCATTCCGCAATCACTACTCGTGCAGGCGACCAAAGTCATCGAGTGAGCAGGGCATCTAAGCTCGCCGCGTAGTTCCGTTCATGGCCGTTAGTCGCACGACCGCTCTCGACCCCAAGCAGTCACAGCCAATTTCCGAAAGCGGACGACCGCGGTCTTACTCGATCACCTTGGTAGCGCGCACCAGAACGGTTTGTGGGATCGTGATGCCAAGTGACTTGGCAGTTTTCATGTTGATCTCCAGTTCGAACTTGGTTGGCTGCTCGACCGGCAGATTGGCGGGCTTGGCACCTTTGAGGATTTTATCCACGTAGCCCGCAGCGCGATGGAAAACATCGGGCAAACTAGGGGCATACGACAATACCCCTCCCAACTCGGCAAATTTGCCCCACCCCGCCAACGACGGAATGCGTTGGCGTGTCGCGAAGTCGACGATGATGCCGCTATAGGTGACCATGCGCGGCTCTAAGAGAAGAAACAGTGCGTCGGGTCGAGTTTGCGCGATAGATGCAAGCAACTTCGGCACGTCTTCAGACCGCCCCAGCTCAAACGACCGCAACCTCAGCCCCAAGCTAGCTGCGGACTTCTGCATTACCTGCTCGCCCAACTCGCCGGAGCGATTGCGTGGGGAGCGCAGCACAGCCACGCGCTTTGCATGAGGTAACAATTCCACAAGTATCTCCAACCGCTTGGCGGCAAGGTCGTCGGAAACGAGTGATAAGCCGGTAGCGTTGCCGCCGGGATGCGCGAGGCTTTTGATGAGGCCAACCGAAACGGGGTTCGAACCCACGATCATGACGATCGGAATCGTCTTCGTTGCCGCCATTGCGGCCCTAATCGCCTCGGTGCCGGTTGTGAATATGAGATCAACTCTTTGTTGCGCAAGCTCGGCGGCCAGTGTGGGCAGAAACTCGGCCTCTCCCTCGGCCGATTGGTATTGAATGCGGATGTTCTTGCCGTCAATATAGCCAAGCTCATGTAGTCCTTGGAGAAAAGCAGCCCGCTCGGCGCTCGGTGGCTCGACCAACTGCGACAGCACCAAATAGCCGATGCGCGGAATTCTCCCCTGCACTTGCGCGAGCGCCGCCAGCGCCGCCGAGAGCGCACTTGCGCCAAGCGCGATAACCAGTTTGCGGCGATTATTCATAGCTCTTTCGTGAAGCCACCATTATGCCCGCTTGTGCCAGCGGCAACAGGCCAGCGAGTTGTCATCGGAGGTAGGTGCGATGCGTCGATCAATCGTCAAATTGAAATGTAAGAGCGACTGACCGATATTGGCCGATTTTCGCCGTTCGCCCCGCGGCAAAAGCGTCATCCAGATAGGGTTCAAACTTGCACACTACCTCGTTGCGCGCGCCGGCAGTGTCCTTGCATCAACGCACTATGATCGAGTAATCGACCGCGCGGCCGATGCCGCGGCGAAAGCCTTCGAGCCGCAACACCTGGCCGGGTGTCACGTTCGCGAGATTGACCTCAATGCCAAAAGTCTTGATCAGCTCGACGTGCTGCTGCGGAAAGCGGTAGGGGTCGGCTTCGATGATCAGCCGGTCGAACCACGGTTGCGCCTGCAGCGCCGGAATCGCATCGGCGCGCGCCGCGACCAGCATGTCGAAGTCGCTTTGCTCGACGATCACGTGCTCGATACCCTGGCGGCCGACCGCCGCGACGACCGCGCCGAGCTCGTCAAGCGCCAGCGGCAGCGCGGGGTTCTTGCGGCCGAATTCGTACTTGATGTAAATGCCACGCTTCTGGAAACGTTCGATTGCCCGCGCGCGCTCGTCCGGCGTGAGGCTCACGTAGTTCTCGGAAATTTCGAGGCCTCCGATGTCAAGCTCGAGCAGTAGCGTCTCGAGGCCGTCGAGCTCGTTTTTCTGCCACGCATATTCGAACAGGATGCCGCCCGCGAACGGCGTTACGCCGAAGTCGCGGTACGTGCGCGCCGCGGCCTTGACGGTTTCGCGTGGCAGCAGCAGCGTGTTCAGCGCGTAGATTTTCGCGTAATCGATGTAGTCGGCGCACGCAGCGAGCAGATTGCGGATGCCTTCCGGCGCGCCCGTCCAGCCGAAAGTGTCCGGCCCGAAGTCGATCATCGAGGTGATGCCGCGCGTGCGCGGCTTGGTGGAGCGGGACGGGAGGGCGAGGGTCATGGTTGCTCAGTCAAAGGCGTTTGCCACGGAAAAAGTCAAAAACAAAGCGTTTGCAACAGAGGACCCAGAGATCACAGAGGGACAGTCAAAATCACGAACGCCTGCGAATTTGTACTAAGTATTTTCTCTGTGATCTCTGTGTCCTCTGTGGCCAATAGATTTACGTTTTGGTTGCTTTGGGAGTGTAATCATCCGGTGCGCCGGGCGGGATGGGCGGATTTTGTTTGAGATTTTCCTGAAACGCATGAATCATCTTGCGCAGCGGCGTGCGCACCCAGCTGAATTCGTTGCCGACGTCGGTTTCTTCCTTGGGGTCGCGCGTCAGATTGCAGATGAACGGCGTTTCGAGATGTTTAGGGCCGTCGTTGGGCTCGCGCTCGAGCACGATGTGCATTTTCCAGTCGCGCCATTTCGCCGCGCGCAGCTCCTGCTTGATGTAATACACGAAGCCCTCGCGATTCGAAGCGGCCTGCTTGCCGACGAAAAAGTCGAGCTGATCGATGCCGTCGATGGGCCGGTCGCCGGGCACGGCGGCGCCCGCCACCCGCGCGAGCGTCGGATAAAGATCCGTTATGTGGATGATTTCGTTGGTGGTGCGGCCCGCCGCGATTTGGCCCGGCCAGCGGAACATGAACGGCACTCGCAATGCGCCTTCCATCGACGTGTGATACGTGCCCGTCCACGGGCCAGCGGTGCCGCGCCACGGGCGCCGGAACTCGGGCCCGTTGTCGCTGCCGAAAATGAAGAGCGTGTCGTCGCGCAAGCCGAGCTTGTCCACCGCGTCGATCATCTGGCCGACGCGATAGTCCATTTCGTGCATCGAGTCGGCGAAATCGCCGGCGCCGGTTTTGCCCGCGAAATCCGGATGCGGTAGCGTCGGATAATGCAGATGCGTCAGCGGCACGTAGGCGAAAAACGGTTTGGCCGCTTGCGTTTGCCGCGTCATGAAGTCGATAGTGCGCGCGGTGAGCTCGGAATCGATGCGCCGGCGCGCGTCGAGATCGTAGATGTGCAAATTCGTCGCCGGCTTTCCCTTCACCCCTTCCATCACGTAAGGCAGCGGCACGATTGCGGGATCGAAGCCCGGCGAGCTCGTGAACATGCTTTCATTGGTCGTGCGCGGGATGCCGTACCACTCGTCGAATCCGCGGTCTTTCGGATAGCGGCCCTCGCGGTCGCCGAGGTGCCACTTGCCGAAGCACGCGGTCGCATAGCCCTGGCCCGAAATCAGCTGCGCGAGCGTGATTTCCCACGGAATCAATCCCTGCGGCAGACCGGCGGGCACCGATTGCAGCGCGCCCGTACGTATCGGATGGCGGCCCGTCATTAGCGCCGAGCGCGTCGGCACGCAGTCGGACTCGACGTTGAAATTTAAACAGCGCAGACCCTCGGAGGCGAAGTGGTCGATGCGCGGCGTTGGCGCGCCGCGCAACTCGCCGCCACCGTAGCAGCCGAGCTCGCCCCAGCCAAGGTTGTCGGCGAGAATAAAAACAATGTTGGGCTGCGCGCGCGCGTGCGGATTGGCCATCGGCTCGATTCGTCCGGAAAGTAAAAAGCGTTTGTGGCGGAAGCGGGTAAGCGGATAGTATAAGTTTGTTTTTCACTTTCGTCGTCAGGCCTTCATGAGCGCCCGTTTATCGTACGCCCGATTTTTGATTGCAGCGCTGCTCGCTGTAGCGACGACGCACGTGCACGCGCAAGGCTGGAAGCCATCCCGCCCGGTTGCCTTCATATCGCCATCGTCGCCCGCCGGCAGTCTCGATCTCACGGCGCGCCTGATGCAGAAAGTGTGGGATGGCGCGCGCACCATCGGCGTGCCGGTGGTCGTCATCAACAAGCCGGGCGCCGGCAACGGCATCGCGTGGACGTATCTGAACGACCGCAGCGACGGCCACGCGATCGCGATCGGCAACACGAACCTGGTGTCGAATCCGGTCACGGGCGCGCACTCGATCGGCCATCGTGACGTCACGCCGCTCGCGCTCATGTTCGACGATTACTTCGCATTGGTAGTGCGCGCCGATTCACCCCTGAAAACGATGGCCGACGTGCGCGACAAGCTGCGCGCCGATCCGGGCAGCGTCGCGGTAGGTTTCGGTCCGGGCATCGGCGCCGGCAGCCACACGGGCGCGGCGGTGGCGTGGAAGGCCATGGGCATCGATGTCCGCAAGTCGCGCTTCGTCCCGTACAAATCGGCGGGCGACGGCATCGTGGCGATGCTCGCGGGAGAAATCGAAGTGGTCTGCGGCACCGCCGCCAACATGCCGCCGTTCATCGCGGGCGGGCGCGTGCGGGCTCTCGGCGTGATCGCGGCGCAGCGCCTGAACGGCTCGCTCGCCGTCGTGCCCACGTTGAAGGAGCAGGGCTTCGATGCGGTGTTCACCAACTGGCGAGGCGTGATCGGGCCGAAAGACATGCGGCGCGACCAGGTCGCTTTCTGGGAGAAGGCGCTCGCCGACGTCAACGATTCCGAGGTCTGGAAAAAAGAACTCGAGCGCAATTTCTGGCGCGCGAATTTCATGACCGGACCGAAGCTGCGCGACTTTCTGGATGCCGAGGCGGTGCGCTTTCGGGTCCTATTAACTGAATTGGGCTTAAACAAGTAAAAAAGCAATCAGCCGCAGATAAACGCAAATAAACGCAGATAAAACCCTAGAGATTTTTTGCTCTTGACGTATCTGCGTTCATCTGCGTTTATCGGCGGCTCAAAAGTTTTGGACTGAAAGCAATCATGATGAAACAACCGAACATCCTGCTTATCACCTCCGACCAGCAACGCGCCGACTGCTACGGCTTCGAGCGACCCGAAGTCAAGACGCCGCATCTCGACCGGCTCGCGCGCGACGGCACGCGCTTTGATGCGTGCATCACGCCCAATCTTGTGTGCCAGCCGTCGCGCGCGTCGATACTCACGGGACTGCTGCCGTTGACGCACGGTGTGTGGGACAACGGTGTCGACCTCGATCCCAAAGTCGGCGCGCAGGGTTTCGGCGGCACGCTTGCCCGCGCGGGTTATCAGACGGCGTTTATCGGCAAGGCCCACTTCGCGACGAAGGCGACTTTCGCGCCGACCGGCACACCGGAATGCAACAAGAGCCAGGCGAACTATGGCCCCAACTGGTTCGGGCCGTACATGGGATTCGAGCATGTCGAGCTCACCGTGCTCGGCCACCTGCATCGCACGCGCCCGCTCGAGCGTCCGCCAATGGGGCATTACGAACGCTGGCTGCTCTCGCGCGGGCATGACGAAGAGGCGGTCAAGTTGTGGGCGACGGGCCTGCCGCCCGATGTCGGCGCTGCGCAAACGTGGAATTCCGCATTGCCGGTGGCCTGGCATAACAGCACCTGGGTCGCCGATCGCACGATCCACCGGCTCGAGCAACGCGACAAGTCGAAGCCGTTTTGCGTGTGGGCGTCGTTTCCCGATCCGCATCATGCGTTCGATTGTCCCGAGCCATGGTCGCGGCTTTACGATCCGCAGAGCGTCACGCTGCCGAAGCACCGCAAAAAAGATCTCGAGCGCCGGCCGTGGTGGCACAAGGCGTCACTCGAAGGGACGCCGCAGCTCGCCGATCCGGCGATGCTCAAATTCCGCGCCGAAGGTTCGCGCGTTCCCGACCAGACCGACCTTCAGCTTGCGCACATGACAGCCAACTATTACGGCATGATTTCGCTGATCGATCACAACGTCGGCCGCATGCTCGAAGCGCTCGCGGCGCAGGGGCTCGCCGACGACACGCTGGTCATTTACACGACCGATCATGGCGAGTTGCTCGGCAACCACGGCTTGTATCTGAAAGGCCCGACGCCGTACGAAGATTTGCTGCGCATCGGCATGATTGCGCGCGGGCCGGGTGTCGCCGCGAACCAGGTCGTGAAAGAGCCGGTGTCGACGCTTGATCTCGCCGCGACGTTTTACGATTATGCCGGCGCGTCCGCTCCAGTGGAGTTGCAGAGCCGCACGCTGAAACCGCTGCTCGCTGGGAACGATGCGGCGCGCGATGCGGCGTGGATGGAATGGCATGTGCATCCGTCGCGCTGCGGGGTCGGTTTGCAGTTACGCACGGTGCGCACGAAAACGCACAAATGCACTTTCGAGCTCGGCAGCGGCGCCGGCGAACTGTACGATCTCGTCAACGATCCGGGCGAAATGCAAAACCTGTTCGACGACCCGGGTTACCGCAAAGTGCGTGCCGAATTGGAGGCATTGATGAAAGCACGGCCGGGCAAAGTGCGGGAGCAATTGGCCGAACCGATAGGCATGGCGTGATGACTGGAGAGGTGAGAGGAGAGAGGAGATAGGAGTGAAAGGCAGAACGTGCGCGGTTGCGCTGGGAGGTGTTGTTCTGGCGGCTGCGATTGGTGCGGTTGCGCAAAGTTACCCGTCGAAACCCGTCCGCGTTATCGTGCCGTTCGCAGCCGGCGGCTCGGCCGACATCGTCGCGCGCGTGATTGCACCCAGGCTCGGCGAGCAGCTCGGCCAGCAGATCGTGGTCGATAACCGGCCGGGCGCATCGGCCATCATCGGCGTGGAGGCGGGCGCGAAGGCGGCGCCTGACGGTTACACCGTCACGCTCGGCGGATTTTCCTCGCACGTAATCAACGCTTTTCTGTTTCCCAAGTTGCCGTACGATCCGGTGCGCGATTTTGTCGCCATCACCGTGCTCACACGTATTCCGAATGTGTTGTCGGCGCATCCGTCAGTACCGATCAAAAACATCAGGGAACTGATTGCAATTGCCAAATTACATCCCGGCGAAATTACTTATGCCTCGTCCGGCAGCGGCAGTTCGCAGCATCTGTCGGGCGTGTTGCTGCAGAAATTGACCGGCATCAGCATCACGCATGTGCCGTACCGCAGCGGCGCCCCGGCCGTCACCGATCTGCTTGGCGGACACGTCGCGACAATGTTCGCGACCATGCCGGCAGCGGTGCCGCATATCCGCTCCGGCCGGTTGCGCGCGCTCGGCGTGACTTCCGCGACGCGTTCACCGGCTTTGCCCGCCACGCCGTCTATCGGCGAAACCGTGAAGGGCTACGATATCGCTACTTACTACAGCGCGCACGTGCCGGCCGGCACGCCGAAAGAAATCGTGGCGAGGCTCCACGCGGCGTTTGCCAAAGTGCTGCTCGCGCCCGACATCAAAGAGCGGCTCGCGGCCGACGGCGCCGAAGCGATCGCCAATACGCCGGACGAGTTCGCGGCGCAGCTGAAGGCCGAACATGCGCGCTGGGGCCCGCTCATCCGCGAGTCCGGCGTGCGCGCTGAATAACCCGCGCTATTTTTTTACTTTGGCTGGACTCTGTGCATGACGGTAACCTCAGTGTCGATTGCCATCACTTATCGGTACGCGCATACTCGAAAAAAACCGGCAATCCCGCGCGTTTGCGAAAACCGCCGCGCAGAATCGAGGAGTGATCCTGATGCTGATGAATTCACTTGTCATGTATGTGGTTGTCAGCGCCACCTTAATGGCGGGCGCGACCGCATATGCGCAAACGCAGGACTATCCGAATAAGTTTGTGAAATTCGTGGTGACCTATCCGCTGGGCGGCAGTTCGGACGTGATGGCGCGCATTGTCGGTCAGAAATTGACGGAATACTGGGGGCAGCAGGTCATTGTCGATTCAAAACCCGGCGGTGACGGCGCCATCGGCATGGAATTCGCCGCGCGTCAGGCGCCGGACGGGTACACTTTCCTGCTCGGCAATTTCGGCCCGGTGGTCGCCAAACCACTCATATCGAAAGTCACCTATGACTGGCAGAAGGATTTCGTGCCGGTGTCCCAGATTACGCAGAGTGCGAACATTCTCGTCATTCCGGTGACATCGCCTATCAAGTCCACTAAAGAGCTGATTGCGGCGGCCGTCGCGCAACCCGGCGTGTTGACTTACGCCACCAGTGGGGTGGGCGGCATGCAGCATCTGGCGGGCGAGATGTTCAAGCGCCTCGCGGCCGTAAACATCATCACCGTGAACTACAAGGGCAATGCGCAGGCGATCACGGATGACATGGGCGGGCAGGTCAGCATGATGTTTTCGGACGCGCTGCCCGCGATGATGAACATGAAAAGCGGAAAACTTCGCGCGCTTGCCGTGACCAGCGAGAAACGTTGGCCGTTTACGCCGGAACTGCCGACGCTCGCTGAAGAAGGCGTAACCGGCTTCGCCGCGGCAAACTGGTGGGGTATCCTTTTTCCGCGTGGGGTGCCGCAGCCGATTGTCGATAAGGTGAATGCCGCCTTGGTGAAGGCGCTGACGACGCCGGAAGTGAAGGCGCGGCTGGGCGATCTCGGCGTCGAGGCGCGGCCCGGCACGGCAGAGCAGTTCGGCGAATTCATGGCGAAGGAATCGGCCAAGTACGCGAAACTGATCAAGGATGCGAATATCAAGGCTGAATGACTGATGGATTCCGCAGGAGATTTTGCATGACCAAGGCACTGACACCCGATCAGGTCGTGAGCTATCGGGCCAACGGTTACCTCGCTCCCATCGATGCACTGAGCGCAGAAGAGGTGAAAAAATATCGCGATGGGCTGGCCAAAACCGAGGCGCATCTGGGCGGCTCGCTAATGGCGATCGACAAGAAGTACCGCGGCAACCTGCATTTCATGTGCCGCTGGGTGGACGAACTTGCGCGTCATCCGCGCATCGTTGACGCAATTGAAGATCTGCTCGGGCCCGACATCCTGCTCTACACCAGCCGTTTCTTCATCAAGGAGGCGAAGAGCGATGGCATCGCCGCCTGGCACCAGGATTCGACTTATTTCGGGCTGCGCCCGCACGATCACGTCACGGCGTGGGTTGCGTTGTGCGATGTGACGCCCGAAACAGGGCCGGTGGAATTTGCCGTGGGCAGCCACATCCGCGGACAACTAATGCAGAAGAGCGGCGTCATCCAGAACAGTGTCAATACCGCCGGCCAGATTATCGTCGAGTGGTTCGATCAGTCGCAGATCGCCCGCGCAATTCTACGGCCGGGTCAGTTCTCGTTGCACCACACCTGTACGGTGCACCAGTCAGCGCCCAATCGCTCCGCGGAACGCCGAATCGGCCTCGCGTTGAGCTATATCCCGACGCGCACCCGTTACATCGGCTCGAAAAAAATGCCGGCTTGTCTCATACGCGGGCAGGACAACTACCACCATTTCGATCTGCAGCCACCACCGCAGCAGGAGTTCGGCGCAACCGAGATGCAGCGCCACGACACCTCGTTCAAGGCTTACCTCGAATCGTTTTACGAGCAGCTCGATATTGCCGAGAAAAACATGCCTCCGGAAGTCGCAGCGACGCTGATGAATTAATGTAGTACGGACGGTGCCGGATACGCCTTCGACGTTTTGGAATGCGCCGCCCCTTCAACTATTGAGCGATAATCGCTGCCAGTTCACGGAGGATGCCATGCGTAAAGCCGCGATATTCGTGTTGACCTTGTCGTTTGCCGCCGCTGCTTCGGCGCAGAATTATCCGGGCAAGTCGATCCGCTTTCTGGTGGGATTCGCGCCGGGCGGCTCGACCGACATCGTCGCGCGCCTGATCGCCCAGAAAATGTCGGAGAACATCGGTCAGCAGGTGGTGGTCGATAATCGTACGGGCGCGGGCGGCATCATCGCGGCGGAGGCGCTTTCCAAGTCGCCGCCCGACGGCTACACCATGCTGGCGTGCACGACGGGCAATTTCGCGATCATTCCGTATCTCTACAAGACCGTGCCGTACAACGCCGACAAGGATCTGATTCCGGTCACGCAGTCGGGTTCGCTGCCGTACATCATCGTCGTGCATCCGTCGCTGCCGGTCAAAAACGTCAAAGAGTTGATCGCGTTCGCCAAGTCCCATCCCGGGCAGATCAACTACGCGTCATCGGGCATCGGTTCGGCCTCGCACTTGTCGCCCGAGATGTTCAAAACGATGGCGGGTATCGATATCGTTCACGTGCCGTATAAAGGCACCGGCCAGGCCATCGGCGACCTGCTCGCGGGCCAGGTGGTGATGATGTTCGACCAGCCGGTCAGCACGCTGCCGCACGTCAAAGCCGGCAAGTTGCGCGTGCTGGCTATCACCAGCGGCAAGCGTTTTCCGACGCTGCAGGACATTCCGACGGTCGCGGAATCCGGCATACCCGGATTTGAAGCGGTGTCGTGGGCCGGCGTGTGCGTGCCGGGCGGCACGCCGAAAGACATCATCAACCGCCTGCAGGTCGAAATCGCCAAGGTGCTCAAGTTGCCCGACATCACCGAGCGGCTGATGCGCGACGGCATTGAACCCATCGGCAGCACGCCCGAGCAGTTCCAGGCTTTCATCGAGCGCGAGAAAATCAAGTGGAGCAAGGTCGTCAGGGATTCCGGAGCGCGCGCCGATTGAGCGGCATCGCCGCGCCGCTGCGGCCGCATACGACCGATACCTTCCCCCGCTAATTCAGGAACGAGCCTATGAAAAATCACGTGGTCCTCATTGCGCTCGCCGCGTCAGTCGGCGCCGGCGCGGTTTACGCGCAACCGTATCCGTCCAAATCCATCCGCTACGTCGTGCCTTACGCACCGGGCGGCTCGACCGACATCGTCGCGCGCGTGCTGGCATTGAAACTTTCCGAAGCGCTGGGCCAGCAGGTGGTGGTCGATAACCGGCCGGGCGCCGGCGGCTCGATCGGTGCCGATATCGTCGCCAAATCGCCGCCCGATGGCTACACGATGGTGACCGCGGTCACCGGCATCATGGCGATCAACCAGTTTCTGTATCGCAAGCTGCCGTTTGACCCGGAAAAGGATTTTGCGCCAGTCACGCAGATCGGTTCGCTGCCTTTGATCCTGGTCGTGCACCCGTCGCTGCCGGCGAAGAGCGTACGGGAGTTCATCGCGATCGCCAAGTCTAAGCCGGGCCAGTTGAACTATGGCTCGTCCGGCGTCGGCACCGCGACGCACATGACGACTGAGCTGTTCAAGACGATGGCGGGCGTCGATCTGGTGCACATCCCGTACAAAGGCAGCGGCCAGGTCATGGGGGACGTCATCGGCGGCCAGCTCGCGCTGATTTTCGACCAGATCGTCAGCTCGCTGCCGCACGTGCAGGGCGGCAAGCTGCGCATGCTGGGAATCACCAGCGCCAAGCGCTTTCCCTCGCTGCCCGACCTGCCGACCATTGCCGAAAGCGGCGTGCCGGGATACGAATCGATTTCGTGGGCCGGCGTAGCGGTGCCGGCGGGCACGCCGAAGGAAATCGTCGCGCGCCTGCACGCGGAAATCGTCAAGGTGCTCGCCATGCCCGACATCCGCGAACGTTTTTTGCGCGACGGCATCGAAACCGTCGGCAGCACCCCTGAGCAGTTTGCCGAGCACATCCGCCGCGAACGCATCAAGTGGGCGAAAGTCGTCAGGGATTCGGGCGCCAAAGCGGACTAGCGTTATTACACTGAAGGAGGAGCCATGAAAAAAATATTCCTGACGATTGCCGTCGCGGCGCTGGCGGGTTGCGCGTCGGCGCCGATTGCGCTGAAAGACATGGGATCGTTTCACGTCGGCGGACGCGAAGTGACGATTTCCGGCAAGCCGGTGAAGGAGGTGACTTTCGCCCCGGGTGGCGTGCCGGCGAAAGTCGACCCGAACGGCGTCTACCAGGTCGAGCAGATGTACGTGCAGTATTTCGTTCCGCAGAACGGGCGCGGGTCGCTGCCGCTCCTGATGTGGCACGGCGGCGGCCTGACCGGCGTGACCTACGAGACCACACCTGACGGGCGCGAAGGCTGGCTCAATTATTTCATCAAGAAAGGCTGGACGGTCTACAACTCCGACGCGGTGGAGCGCGGGCGCGCGGGCTGGACCGACCAGTTCAAGGGCGAGCCGGTGTTTCTGACCAAGGAAAACCCGTTCGAGCGTTTCCGCATCGGCGCCGGTGCCGGTTCGTACAACAAGGACCCCGCGAAAATGAAGCTGATGCCGGGCAGCCAGTTCCCGGCTGAAGGCTACGACAATTTCACCAAGCAGGGGGTGCCGCGCTGGACGACGACCGACGACGCGATCATCGCGGCCTACACCGCGCTCGTCGACAAAGTGTGCCCGTGCGTCGTGCTCGTGCATTCGCAGGCCGGGCAGTTCGGACAGAAAGTCGCGCAGGCGCGCCCCGACAAGGTGAAAGCGCTGGTGCTGGTCGAGCCCGCGGGCCTGGGCGATGCGCAGCTCGCCGACCGGTTGAAGAACACGCCGATACTCGCCGTCTATGGCGACTTTATCGAGCAGGATGCGCGCTGGCCGACGATCCGCGCGAACCAATTGAAGCAGCTTGAACAGGTGCGCGCGGCCGGCGGCAGCTACGAAGTGGTCAACCTGCCGCAGGCCGGCATCAAGGGCAACTCGCACATGATGATGATGGACAAAAACAATGCGCAGATCGCCGACTTGATCCAGGGCTGGCTGGAGAAGCAAGGCCTGTATAGGTAAGCGGACAGCTCGTTTGAGCAGGCTTGCCACGCGCGCAAAGCCCTACTCAATCCCTCGTTCAGGTCGAAGCGAGAACAGGATCGGGCGTGCTGGAGTTTGTCAAAGACGAGTTCGAGGCCTTTCTCGAATGCGGCATTCCCGCCCGCGGATTTCTGCGTATCCACGCGAGCGGGGGAAATTTTCATCGAACACCGTGCGATTGACCGTGTGCCGGCCGCCGCTACAGTCGCGAATAGTAAAAAGTTCAACTGATACCGAGTGCTTTAGCTTTTTCCAATAACAATCTTTCGGCATCTGCCGGCATAAGTGGCTCTGAACGCAGGCCAATTGTTAGGCCTTGTGCCGGCAAAGTTGGAAGCAAATGCTCTGACTGTTTAGGCATGTAAGCCCGGAGTTCCAAAGACAGGAGGTCACGATCCACCTCATGCACTTCCTGCGGTATGGGCCACGGCAAATAAAATCGCTTTGCAACTGTGCGTTGAATCGCATCTTCAATTTTTATGTAATCCGCTAGCTGTGCTTTTGCAGGACGAGGAATGTCTACCACATAGGCTTCACTGGCATCATGAAGTAAAGCCCAACGAATAAGAACTGGATCGGTCCCGATTCTCTGCCTCATCAATTCTGCAGCCCAAATACTGTGTTCGGCTACTGAATAAAATTTCCGGCAATGGCCACCGAATCGGCAGAGTTTCGACAATGCGCCCGCAATATCGAGCAAATCAATTAGCGATGGGTCGGGTTTAAGTATATCGAACCATTTCCCAGTATATGTGAGGATAGATGAGGACATTTTCTGGGTGTCACGGATATTAAATTTACGTAACCACTTTGATGGGGCTCGCTTTAAATATACACACCGGTCTTCAAGCTCCTGATATAGCTGATCCCCGTATGGAACCACCATATAACCAGTCTGCATGTTTCCCACGAATAGACAATCTGCCCCCGCCGCCAGGTGCAAACCAACCGACAAGCAAATGCAGGCATCCAATTGATCCTGAATCTTTTTTCGATCAGCTTTTTTAAGCGGCAATGGAGTGTTGCCCACGTTTTCAATCCATTCGGCTAGATAGTGAATCCCTATCTGCCTGAAGAAACCTGCAGTTCTCGCGCAAACAAATTGCCAGTCTTCAAGGCGAAACGTTTTGCGGGTTGGATTGTATTTTGGCAGTCGTAGATTTATTCGAATGTCATCTAATAGCCAAACATTCGCGATCAATGTAAGAATAGGATACGTTTCGATTACCCATGTATCTGGAGATATATTCGCCAACTTGATTGAACAAGGCGAATCGCCGTTTCCTTTCGAATGCCTTATCAAAAACTCGTGAATTGGAGCCGTAGCGCCGAACATTTCCGTCCTATTCGTATTCGCTGGTTGTACGGCGCCATAGCATTTGCCGATGGGTGAGCTAACGATATCCTCGACAGGACGCCGCCTATCCGAATTTGGAACAATCGTGGGCTGATCTATAAGTATCAGGGTTACCGATGGGGAATAATCTTTTTGCCATGTTTCAATTATTTTTGTAGCCTTTTCGAAATTTGCAACTTCCGGATCTCCAAGAGTCTTGTAAAAACCATTTGCTTGCCTGATTACACCGACAATAGCGCCAGAATTTTTCCTGGTCCAAGCGGAGTCAAAACCGACAATCAGTATTGAAGTCATTGTGATAGCATGCCATACGAAAATAGGGTGATCGAAGTCTAACTCATGATCCTGCGACCGCGCCGATTCGACGCAATCCAATCTGCTGCGCCAGGCCAGTATCCACTTTGAAACTCGACGATTTATTTTCGACCTGCAGTTTCAGCCTCAGACGCCAGATGCCAATTTCGCAATACGTTACCCGCACTAGAAGCTGCGGCAAGATAAATGCATTAATCGCGATCGATGAAATTTTATGAATGCCTCTGAAGAAGCACTTCTCGATATAAAAAACGGAAAACTGACAATCCGATGTTACGGGCATTCGCGTCGCGGCGAATCCTATTATTGGGACATCCTCACAGAGCGATATGGAATCGAACGTGTTGGTGTTGCTGGCTGTGTTGTTGAAGAAGATTTAACGCAGCAGGCTGATGATTACAACGCGATTATGGTTGCAGAGATTCAGGCTCGTTTTGGAACTGATATTTTCGATAAAGCCTGGGAAGAGGCTGAACTGAGACTTAGTGAAAGGCAGTCTGAAAATGTCTTGAGTAACGAATCAGTGATGCAAGCAATGAGTTTGGGAAGTGATTCGAAGAAACATTGAAAATATTAAGACTACAACCTGGGCCAAATAAATCGGACATCGGATTTCTTCGCTGATGTCGTGCTGCAACTCAAAAGCGCTTGGCGTGACGGTACCACGCACATCGAGATGTCGCCGCTGGAATTCATCCAGCGCCTGGCCGCTCTGGTGCCGCGTCGACGCCTGCATCTGATCGACTTCCACGGCGTGCTCGCGTCCAATGCCACGTTGCGTGCTGCGATCCTTCCAGGTTCTGAGCAGAGCGAGCCTGCGGACGAACACGCGCTGGTCCGACCCGTTAGATGCCGGCGACCAAGCGCTTGGCGATTCATGACGGGCTGATTACTTTTTCTTTGCGCGATACTTGACGCCCGGCAATCCGTCGAAATCCTCATCTTGAGTCCACACCGTGGCATCGAAGCGGCGCGCTGTCGCTAGAATTACGCTGTCTGCGAGCGGGAGTTTGTGTGTGACGCCGATTTTGGCGGCCGACAGGGCAAGGACGCCATCGAGATCGACGATCTTCCCTTGCCGAATAATTGCCACAGCTTGCAGCGCGTCACTTTCC
The DNA here is from genome assembly GCA_046596405.1 of Burkholderiales bacterium. Classification (GTDB taxonomy): domain Bacteria; phylum Pseudomonadota; class Gammaproteobacteria; order Burkholderiales; family SG8-41; genus PALSA-1004. The sequence goes on along the minus strand of JBKJMN010000262.1, from coordinate 7,965 downwards.
GTGCGCTGCTGCAGGAATCGCTTGAAGACTTCAAGTATCACTATTGATGGGACGACCAGTTCTTCGGTTTCTTCGATCGCCGGCGCAAAGAAACCCGCGTTTGGTCCGCCGGCAAAGTACTCGAGCCAGGCGGACGAGTCGACAACGTTCACGCGCGATCCCGGTCGCGCGGGACGCGTGTGTCGATGCCGCGAGCGAAGCCCCGCATCGATTTGGCAGACCGCATCGGAATGAACTCGATCCGATCTTCGTATTGGATCGCCTGCACTTTCTGCCCTGGCGCGAGACCCAGGGCCTCCCGAATTTTCTGCGGAATGACGATTTGAAATTTGGGTGAAATGGTTACGACCGACATAGTGTCCTCACGAGTGTATTACGATTATAAGATCGATAGAAAAGACGTATTACACCAGTATCGTAATGCCGAATCGGGCTGGGCGCAACTCGCCTGACTTTCCGTGCTGCGCCCAATGCCGGGTTGCGCGCCGCGTCGCCGCGGGCGCTACCCGGCGCCCGCGGTCATGCGTGTAGTTCGAACTCGCCATTGATTTCAACCGCGATGCCGCGCGGCAACGAGACGTGGCCCACCGCGGAGCGTGCGTGCTTGCCGTAATCGGGGCCCCACAATTCGAAAAAAAGATCCGATGCGCCGTCGATGACCTGCGGGGGCTGGGTAAAGTCGGGCGTGCAGTTGCACATGCCGAATAGACGCAGCACGCGCTTCACGCGGTCGAGGTCGCCGCAATGCGCTTTGATGGTGGCGAGCATGGTGAGCGCGACCGCACGTGCCGTTGCATAGCCTTCCTCGACGCTGATATCGACGCCGAATTTGCCGGTCTGCCGTACGCCGGGCAGTTGCGGCAGATCGAGCCCGTGCCCCGATAGCAGAAGCAAACTGCCCGTCTGGGTGCAGCCGGTGCGATTATTTTTCGGGAAGACGAATACCGGTGGCAGCTCGTACCCCATTCGCTGCAGACGCGTTTCAATTTCGCTCATGATTACTCCGCCTTGATGCCGATTTCTTCGCCAAGCTTGCGCATGCGCGTGATGTAGTCGCGCACCATGGTTTCGAACGCATCAGGGCGCGAGGACGCCGGCTCCGCGCCTAGCGTAAAAAGATGTTCGCGCACCGCCGGCAACGCAAGGATGCGCGCCATTTCTTTCGCCACGCGTTCGCGGATCTCGAGCGGCGTGCCGGCCGGCGCGAACACGCCGAACCAGTCGTCGCCCTCGTAACCCCGAAGCCCGGCTTGCGCGATGCTCGGGATGCCGGGCAGGAAGCGCGCGCCGGCGGGGGATGTTGATACCAGAATCTGCACCTTGCCTGCGCGCGCAAGCGGAATTGCGTTGGGCCCGGGTGCGAACGTATACAGCACGCGCCCCGCGAGTGCGTCGTTGACCGCTTCGGGCGTGCCGCGAAACGCGACGTGGTCGGCCTTGATGCCGGCGAGGTGGGCAACCGCCGCGGCGTGCATATGCGCCGTGCTGCCGACGCCTGCCGAGCCGTAGAGGATGCCTTTGGGTTGTTGTTTGGCGTAAGCGATCAATTCCTTGAGTGAATTGAATCCATGCGACAGCGATACGACCATGAAGCTGGGTGAAATCGCCATTTGCCCGATGCCGGTGAAATCGCGGCTGACTTCATACGGCACGCTGCGGTCGATGGCCGAACGCACTGCAAACGCGCTGGCAACTGCCAGCAATGTACTGCCGTCGGGTTTCTGCGTCGTCACGTATTGCGAGCCGATCACGCCGCCCGCGCCCACGCGGTTGTCGATGATGACGTTGATCTTCCACGCTTCCGAGAGATGGCGCGCGACGAGGCGCGCTATCACGTCCGTGCCGCCGCCGGCCGTGAACGGAACGACGATGCGAATCTGGTCGGGTGGAAACTTGGCGGTTGTCTGCGCCGCGGCCAGCGCGGGTGTCATGAGTGCGGCGAAAATAAAGGTGCGCAGGATCGGCAGGATTCGGTTGGCAAAACAATCGAGGGTCAACGCAACGGGACTCATGGAATTTCTTTCAAAAAAAAGTTTTTAATACGTTGCTATGGTACGTATACCCAGAGATCCAGCATCACGACTGCGCCCGGTACGCCGAGCGCCGGCACTTCGATCGCCGAGAATGGCAGGTAATGGCCGGGCAGGTGCTGCTGCCAGATCTGCCATGCGGCATTGAAGTCGGCAAGATCGGTATGAAATTGCTGCGCGCGCACGACATTGGCGAGTGAGGTGCCTGCCTTGCGGCAGATGCGCTGTGCCTGCGCGAGCATGTAGTCCATTTGCAGGTGCGCGGCACCGGCGAAGTGCGGCTGGCGCGGGTCGGTGCACGCTGCGGGTGCGAGCGCGCCGCCGGCACCCACTGCCATGAGGCCGGACATAAACAGCAGATCGCCGGCGCGTATCGCCTGCACGTGGCCGGCATAGGCCGTGGGCACGCCGGCGTCGATGACCTCTTTTTTCGAGCGACCGCCGTGCCGTACGCTGATCGTGTTGATCTCGATGCGGCCGGCTTCGCAGATGAAGCCGGGCGTCGACGTGGTGATGATCGTGGTAGCCGGCGGCGCCCGGCGGAAATGCCTGGCCCAGACTTCGTTAAACGCCGGTATGTCCTCGATGTCGCGCAAATAGACTTGCGCTTTCACCACCTCGGCGAGCGTATTGCCGACGGTGGCAAGCGCGGGTTTCAACTTCTTCTCGATTACGAATTCGGTTTCAAGTTTGATCGGCGTGCCTTTCCACAGATGCCCGGCGGGCATGCGTGCGGCAGGGTCCAGCGGGCCTTCCCCGATTTTAAGCGCCTCGGACGTCTGACCCGCGACAAAGACGTAGTCGCCGCAGGTAAGCACCGGGCTGTAGCCGGAGGTCGCGTGAACCGGCAGATTTTCTGGACGGTGTTGCGCGACTTCGAATCCCTTGCCCGGAACGGCGGCGATCAACTGCACTTCCATGTCCTGACCGGCAAGCAGAAAATTCTGGTGCAGGTTGGACGTGCTGACCGGCACCTGGCCGGCGAAAAATTCACGCCGCACTTCGTGATATGCATCGACGACTCGCGCACCGGAATAGTATTGGTCGAGGCGCACGACGTGGTTGCGGTCGGTGCCGCCTGCTTTGAGCACCTTCGCGAAGTTGGCGAATATGCGCCTCGCTTCTTTTTTGTATTTGGGCAGCCCGTGGCGCGGCGCGGTGGGGTCGATCACGTCGGACGCCATGCCACTGACAAAATCTGCGGTGCCCTTGTGTCCGGTGGCGAACACCCAGCGGCCCGCGCGCACGCCCGGCGCGTAACGAATATTGCCGGGCCGTATGGTGACCGGCAGCAGCGGGATTACCGCGGATTTGCGCGGCACGGATGTTTTGCTGATAGGCATCGAAGCGGACTTTCGTGACAGGGGACAGATGCACCGCAATTCTACATCGGGTCTACGCAGTCGCCGACAGATAAGGGCGGATGTCGGCTTCGCCGATTGGTTCCGGCCGCAAGCAGTGTTCTGGGTATTGCCGGTAAACGCCGGACGAGAGTTTTATGCGGGAATCAACTGACCAGCTGACGCCGCGATCGTTCCAGGTCCTGCGCATAGCGAGCGCCGCGCGCACCGGCGCGACCGCCGGCGCTGTTCCCGGCGGCCTGATCTGCAGGGCAAAAGCGGTTCTGCAGCGACGCCGGTTACCGCGTGCGGCCTGCGCTCGCCCGCCCGGTAAAAATGAGTCAACATCAGCCGGCTCGCGCCGATTCAGAGCGCGAAGTATCCACGCGAGCGGAAAAATTGTCACTAAACACCGTGCGATTGACCGTGCATTGGGCTGGCGCTATAGTCAAAGACAGTGAAAAAGCGCGTTTAAATTTCTTATTTCCCATGGCGAAAGATTCCCCGTACCAGGAGTTCTGCGCTCATTTGAGCCACGGCGTGCCTGCGGCGTTGCGCTTCCTCAACAGCCGCACGCCGCACCGCTTTACTGGCGTCTACCGCTATGACGGTGACATGCTGCGCAACATGGCGCTACACGACCGTTTCAATCCGGATCTGCTGCAGGGCATCGACATTCCGTTGTGCAACGCCTATTGCAGCAACGTCAGGCGCAACCGGGAACCGCTGGAGTTTGACGATGCGAAGAATGACAGCCGGTTTCCCTATCTGCCCGGCAGCCCCGTGGTGTGCTACAGCGGCGTCTTGATTTCGATGCCGGATGGCACGCCCTACGGCACCCTCTGCCACTACGACGTCAAGTCATGCGAGAGTCGCGAGAGCGATATGCCCTTGTTGCAGGCCTGCGCGCCAAACATCCTTAAAGCGCTGCAGACCCGGCAAGCTCTAATGCAGGAAGGGACCTGACCGCGTCGCGTGCACTCCCGCGCGACGATGTAGTCGAATCGATTGCAGCGTCCCCGCGGTATATCTGCTAATTCCACCCCGCCGACTACGTCGCCCACCTTGCGAGCGCCTACGAGCGCGAGCCGAGCTTGCGCACGGTAACCGGCCGGGACGAAAGAAATACGGTAATCCCGTGCGCTGATGCGCACGGCTTGAGCCTGCATGTCGGCGTCCGCTGTGGCGCGCATCAGCGTACAGTCGCGGATTTCCTGTTCGCGCATTGACGCGCGTTCCCGGGTTGACTAGAGTTGGCTAACTTGGAAAGCCTGCGGAGACCTGCATGGAAAAAGTCAACATTCACGATGCCAAAACGCACTTGTCACAGCGGAGCGCGCCGAGGCGGGCGAAGAGATGAGTGCGCACGCTGCCCGTGTCGCGTTACTTCCCGAACTTCTCCAAGACCCGTTCGACCGCTTGCTGGTCGCGCAGGCACTTGCTGAACAGGCATTATTGCTGACCAACGACGGCCAACTCGGCGGCTACGGCGCGCACGTGCGCATCGTATAAGGGGCCACAGGGATTTTTCGTGGGAACCATGCGCGTCGGATTGTTCGTCACCTGCTTAGTCGACCTGATGCGTCCCAGCATCGGGATGGCAGCCTTGAAGCTACTCGAAGACGCGGGCTGCGAAGTCGTCGTGCCGCCCGCGCAAACCTGCTGCGGCCAGCCGGGTTACAACTCGGGCGACCACAAGTCGGCACTCGCGCTTGCGCGCAAGGTGCTCGCGGAGTTCGAGTCCTTCGACTACGTGGTCGCGCCGTCGGGGTCGTGCGCCGGAATGATACGCACGCATTTTCCGGACTTGTTTCGCGATCAGCCGGCGGAGCTCGCGAGGATAGAAAAACTTTGCGCCAAAACCTACGAGCTGACGGACTTCCTGCTGAACGTCGCGAAGCTCGAGCGCGTGGCCGCGAAGTTCGAGGGCACGGTTACCTATCATGATTCGTGCTCCGGCCTGCGCGAGCTTGGCGTCAAAGCACAGCCTCGCGCGCTGCTCGCGAAAGTCGGCGGGCTGAAGCTGGTCGAAATGACCGAAGCGGAGACCTGTTGCGGCTTCGGCGGCATGTTCGCGGTCAAGTTCGGCGATATCTCCACACGCATCGCCGACAACAAGTGCGAGAACGCGCTCGCGACGGGCGCGAACGCGATCGTGCTCGGCGATCTGGGCTGCATGCTTAATATCGAAGGCCGCCTGCGCCGCAAAGGCGATACCAAAACACGCGTGCTGCATGTCGCCGAAGTGCTGGCGGGAACAAATCAAGGAGGAAGGATGAAGGCGGAAGGATGAAAAAATACATATCTCTTGCCTGTGTCATGAGTGGAAACCGGCTTTCGTTCATCCTTCATCCTTCATCCTTCATCCTTTGCGGTCACGCGCGATGGGGGCAAGCGTGAAGATAGCGGTTATGGGTTCGGGTGGCGTCGGCGGCTTTTTTGGTGGCCGTCTTGCCAACGCAGGTTACGACGTGCATTTCGTGGCGCGCGGCGCGCATCTGGCCGCGATGCGCGCGCAGGGACTCACGCTGGAGAACAAAGAGCAGGGCGATATTCACGTGGCGAAAGTGAACGTGACGGACGATCCGGGGACGATCGGCGTCGCGGACGTCGTGATCATCGCGGTCAAGCTCAAAGACACCGAGGCGGCGGCGCTCGCGGTGAAACCGCTGGTCGGCCCGCATACGGCGCTGCTGTCACTGCAGAACGGCGTCATCAAGGACGACATCCTGCGCCGGCATTATCCGGCGGCGCAGATCATGGGCGGTGTCGCGTACGTCGCGACGCATGTCGCGCGGCCCGGCGCGATCCTGCAGGTCGGCGCAATGCAGCGGATAGTCTTCGGCGAGTACAACGGCGAGCATTCCGCGCGCGCCGATGCGTTGCTCGCCGCGTTATTGAAAGCCGGGATCAAGGCCGAGCTCTCGGACGATATCCGGCGCACGCTATGGGAGAAATACACTTTTCTGGTCGGCCTGTCGGGCACGACAACCACGATGCGCTCGACCATCGGCCCGATCCGCAGCAATCCGCGCACGCGCGCTTTCCTACACGAATTGTTCAAGGAAGTCGTCGCGGTCGGGCGCGCGCACGGCGTCAAGCTGCCCGCCGACTATGCCGAAGACCGGCTCAAGTTCGCCGACAGCGTGCCGGCGACGATGACCTCTTCGATGCACCACGACCTCGAGCGCGGCAATCCGCTCGAAGTCGAATGGCTCGCGGGCGGCGTCGTCACGCTGGGCGCCGCGGTCGGCGTGCCCGCGCCCGCTAATCGCGCGGTATGGGACATGCTCGCGTTGTACGCTGAAGGCCGGCCCGCCGCGCCATGATCGAGCCCGCATTGACCGTGCGCGCGATCCGCGCGGTCGCGGTCGAAGTGCCGCTGCGCTACGTGCTCGGCACGAGTGCAGCGGCGGTCCGCGCGGCGCCGCTCCTGCTCGTCGACGTCGATACTGAAGAGGGCGTCACCGGGCGCACTTATCTTTTCTGCTATGTGCCGGCGGCAGCCGCGGCGATCGCGAGCCTGTTGGGCGCCGTCGAAGCAGCGGTCAAGGGTGAACGCATCGTGCCGGCCGCGTTGTGGGCGCTGCTGTCGAAGCGCTTCCGGTTGATTGGCGTGCAGGGCATCGTGCGCATGGCGATGGCGGCGTTCGATACCGCGTGCTGGGACGCGCTGGCGATTGCCGCGAACCTGCCGTTAGTCGAGTATCTGGGCGGCGAACGCCGCCCGGTTCCCGCTTACAACAGCTGCGGCCTGGGCTTGATGCCGCCTGCCGCGCTCGCCGACGAGGCTGAGCAATTGCTGGCAGGCGGATTTCGCGCGCTGAAGCTGCGGCTCGGCTATCCGACGCTCGAGGAAGATCTCGCGGCCCTGCATGCTGTCAGGCAGCGCGTGCCGGCCGCGCTGAACATCATGGTCGATTTCAATCAGGCGTTGACAGTCGAGGAGGCGCTGCGGCGCGGCCGCGCGCTAGACAGTGAAGGTGTTTACTGGATCGAGGAGCCAATACGCCACGATGATTATCGCGGCAATGCGCTGCTCGCGAGCGAGCTCGCGACGCCGCTTCAGCTCGGTGAGAATTTTTCCGAGCCGCGCGCGATGCGCGAGGCGCTTGAAATGCAGGCTTGCGATTACGTGATGCCGGACCTGGAGCGCATTGGCGGCGTTACTGGCTGGCGCGAGGCGGCGGCGCTCGCGAAGTCGCGCGCAGTGCCGCTGTCATCGCATTTATATCCCGAAGTCAGCGCGCATTTGCTCGCGGTGACGCCGACCGCGCACTGGCTCGAATACGTCGACTGGGCCGGCGCAATCGTCAGGGAACCGCTCGCGATCGTCGACGGCAATGCGCTGATACCGGCGCGGCCCGGCAACGGGCTCGAGTGGGACGCGGCAGCGGTGGCGCGGCACCGCCTGCGCTAGCGCGTGCGGAACTCCGGCGGGACTATTCTTCCTTGCCGTGCTTGTTCCGCCACCACATGTAACCGAAAAATCCTGCGCACAGGCCAATGAACAGGAGAAAGAAAATCGCAATGCCCACGACGTCGGTCTGCGCGGGCGGCGGTACGTCTTTGATGTCCTCGGCGTAGGCCGAAAC
>JBKJMN010000224.1:0-3588 GCA_046596405.1 Burkholderiales bacterium | reverse complement strand
GATAAAAAAAAGATACAAAATGAGTTCGAGAGCAGTTACATTTTTGATTCGGGGTTTGTTTCTCGATGTATCCGCGTTTATTTGCGCTTATCCGCGGCTTGGTTCCGTTGACAATTTTTGAGATAAGTTATGGTCGGTTATCTATGTACCCTTTCCCGCACCATTGCCTTGCCGCGCCTTCATCTTGCCGATTTGCCGCTTCGCCGCCCGACTGAGCGATTTAGTGATAAGGGGATTGAGTGATTGAGCGCTTTTACTGAATCCTCTGATCACCTAATTACCCAATCACCCCAATCGCCAAGGATCTACAATGTTCGACAAGAAAAACATGCAACGCGACACCCTCACGACGCATGCGGGGCGCGACCCGCAACGCTACGCCGGGCTCGTCAACACGCCGGTGTTCCGCGGCTCGACGGTATTGTTTCCCGACGTCGAAACCTACGAGCACCGCGATCCCGATAATTACAAATCGATGCGCTACGGCATCCACGGCACGCCGACCACGTTTGCGCTCGAGGAAGCGGTCGCGCAACTCGAGGGCGGCTATTCCGCCGTAGCGGTGCCGTCGGGGCTCGCCGCCATCGTCGTGGCGCTCGTCCCCTTCGCAAAACAGGGCGCCCACATCCTGATGGTCGATTCGGTCTACGGACCGGCGCGCAATTTCTGCGAAAAGCGGCTGAAGCCGTTCGGGGTCGAGATCGAGTATTACGACCCGCTGATCGGGGGCACGATCGCGAAGCTGATCCGGCCGAATACCACGGCGGTTTATTGCGAAGCGCCGGGCTCGCTCACCTTCGAGATGCAGGACCTGCCTGCGATCGCGGCCGCCGCCCATGCGAAGAACCTGCCGGTGCTGGCCGACAATACCTGGGGCACGCCCTATTTCTTCCGCTCGTTCAAGCACGGCGTCGACATATCGATCCACGCCGGCACCAAGTACATCGTCGGCCACTCCGACGCGCTGATGGGGCTCGTCGTCACCAACGAAAAATACTGGCTGCCGGTGCGGCGCGCGGTCGCCGATTACGGCTACTGCGTGAGCCCCGACGATTGCTACCTGGCGCTGCGCGGCCTGCGCACGATAGGTGTGCGTATGCGCCATCAGCAAGAGAGCGCGCTGACCGTCGCGCGCTGGCTGCAGGCGCGCCCCGAAGTGCTGCGCGTGCTGTATCCGGCGCTCGACAGCGATCCCGGCCACGCGTTGTGGAAGCGCGACTTCACCGGCGCCGCGTCGTTGTTCGGCGTCATCCTGAAGCCGGTCGCGGACGAAGCGGTCGCCGACATGATCGATGAACTGAAGCTGTTCGGTATCGGCTCCTCGTGGGGCGGCTTCGAAAGTCTATGCATACGCGCGAACCCGGCCAAGGGACGCACGGCGACCAAGTGGAGTCCGGGCGGGCCGCTGATCCGCCTGCATATCGGGCTCGAAGACACCGCCGACCTGATTGCCGATCTCGACCGCGCTTTCACTAAATTGAGCCCATGAGTGAAGCCCCGCCATCGCGCGACGACAAGGCGCTGAATGGTTTGCTCCTCGCTGGGGTGTTCATTGCGGGGGTGCTGATGGTGCGCGAGGGGCCGCATTTCGACAACGTGCTCGACGGCTGGCCCTTTTTTACGGGCGCCTTCTTCGCCGGCACGCTGCTCGGTTTTCTGAGTTGGTCGTACACAATCGGCGGCGGGCCGACTCTAAAGTTCTCGGGCCCGTACCGGCAGCCGTGGCTCGCTGCACTGCTCATGGGGCTGATGACGACGGTATCCGTCTCGTATATCAACCGCACTTTCGCGGCGCCGCCCGACCGCACGCTCACGGCGGAAATCGACATCGTCGACGAGGGCAAGGGCGACCGCTGGCACTTATCGGTGAAGACTGCCGACGGCCGTTATCAGCGCTACCTGATTTCAAAGCCGGTTGCGGAGCAGCTCAAAAACGAGAGAATGGTGCGCATGAGCATCGCGCGCGGCGCGCTGGGCTTCGACCTGATGGCGAAGTTCGAACCGGCGCGCTAGTTCGCGGCGCACCGCCCGGCACGTGCACGGTCAACAAGGAGGAGAATCATGAGAACGATCGATTGCCGGCGGCTTGCCGCGAGAGTGTTTTGCATGGTGTGGTTTCCGCAACAGAATATCCGCATGGAGTATCCGGCATGACCGCGGCGGTCGTGCTGCACGGCACCGCGACGCCCGGTGGCGGATTTCCCGTCTACGGCGAAGCTTACGCCGCGACGATCAACGAGATCGATGTGACGCTATCGGTGCGGCCGACCAACACCAAAGGCAGCACGGAGAACGTGCCGCTGCTCGAGGCAGGCAAGCTCGATACCGGCCAGGTCACGGGAGAAGTTTTTTACGAAGCGATTTCCGGCATCGGCCGCGCGCGCGCCGATCTTCGCATCATCAACGCGATGTATTCCAACTCGGGCATGTTCATCGTGCGCGCCGACAGTCCGCACAAAATCATCGCCGATCTCAAAGGCAAACCGATTGCGTGGGGCGCGGCAGGCTCGGGCTTCATCGTGCTCGCGCGCTACGTGATGGACGGGCTGGGCCTGGACATGAATAAGGATTTTCAGCCGAAGCTGCTCGACAAAGCCGCGGACGGACCGGCGATGGTGCTCGATGGGCGCGCGGCGGCACTGTGGGGCGGCGGTGTGGGCTGGCCCGGATTTAACGCGGTCGCGAGCGGCGGCGCGGGTGCGCGCTTTATCGCGCCGGACGCGGGCGAAATCGAGCGCATCACCGCCAAATACACGTTCATCAAGCCGATCACACTGCCCGCCGACAGCTATCCCAGGCAAAGTGTGCCTGTCGCTACCGTGGGCTCGTGGTCGTTCGTGCTCGCGCGTCCGACGCTGCCGGATGACGTCGCCTATCGCCTTGCGTCCGCGCTGCATACCGGCGCCTCGGCGTTGGGCGCGCGGCTCGAGCAGGCGCGCGAATCGACGCTGGCGAACACGCTCGCCGCGGCGCCGCGCGTCGAACTCATCCACCCGGGCGTGCAGAAGTACATGCGCGTGATCGGGCTGCTGAAATGAGCCGGCACTATAGCGGTGCAGGCGCGGCATCTGTCCTGCTGGCGCTGTTGATCGCCGGCGGCGCCGCCGCGCAATCGAACTATCCCGACAAGCCCATACGCTTCATCGTGCCCTATCCGCCGGCCGGCGCGACCGACATTACCGCGCGCATCGTCGGGCGGACGATAGGCCAGAACATCGGCCAGCAGATCCTGATCGACAATCGCGGCGGCGCGGCGGGCAACATCGGCACGGACATCGCAGCGAAAGCAGCGCCGGACGGCTACACCGTCCTCTATACGCTGTCGTCGCACACCATCAACCCCGTGTTGTTCGCAAAGCTGCCCTTCGACGTCGACAAAGACTTTGCGCCGATCACGCTGGTGGCGACGATTCCGCAGATCCTGGTTTCGCACCCGAGCCTGCCCGTGAACAACATCAAAGATCTGATCGCGCTCGCAAAGAAAAAACCCGGCGCGCTCGCGTACGCGACCGCAGGCACCGGCTCGCCCGGTCATCTCGCCGGCGAACTTTTCAGGCTGCGCACCCAAACCGACATGATCCATGTGCC
>JBKJMN010000168.1:0-6844 GCA_046596405.1 Burkholderiales bacterium | reverse complement strand
TTCGCGTGTTGGCAGCACCGGTTTCAGGCCGCCGTAGCCGCTGCCAGCGCGCGCGGCTCCTGTTGCTGCCACCCCGGTTGCATGATGGTCGTGCGCCAGTTGGTGCGCCGCTCGTTGACCGGGTAATCGCCGGTCGCGCAGTGGATAGAGCAGCGGTTGTCCCACAGCACCACGTCGCCGGCCTGCCATTTGTGCCGATAGTCGCCCTCCGTGCTGCCGGTAACGCTCGCGAGTTCTTCAATCAGCGCGGCGCTCTGGGCGGTGTCCACGCCGAGGATGCGGATGATCTGGCCGTCGTTGAAATAAAGCGACTTGCGGCCGGTTTCGGGATGCGTCTGCACGAGCGGATGCACTGCTGCGGGACGCCCGCGCTCGGCATCTTCCATGCGCTCCTGCTGACGCTTGAGGCGGCCGCCATAGACATAGCTCGCCGAGAGCCCTTCGATTCTCGTCCTGAGCGAATGGGGCAGCGCGTCGTAAGCGGCGTACGAATTCGAGAAGAGCGTGTCGCCGCCGCTGCTCGGCACGTTGATCGAATACATGCCGGTCGCCTTCGCCGTCACATAGTCGTAGCTCGTATCGGTGTGCCACACGTTGCCGATTTTAGCCAACAGAGCCGGCGCGCTCTTGTCCTCGATGCCTTGGCGCGTGTCGAGCATGCGGTTGTCCATCAGCAGAATATGCGGATAGCGGGGATGCTGCGCTTTCTTGGTGATGTGCACTTTCAGTTCACCGAAGCGCGAACTGAAATCGAGAAACTCCTGTTCGGTCAGCTGCTGGCCGCGCACGACTATCACGATGTGGGCGAGAAAGGCCGCGTAGATCGCGCGGAACGTCGCGTCTTCGACCTTGCGCACGTCGATCCCGGTGATTTCCGCGCCTATTTTCGGGGCTGCACGCCGCACTTCGAGCATGTCTGTCTCCTTCGGCTTAGGCACTCTAAACCATATCACAACGGGATTCGGCGCACGTCAAGGCGAATGCAGCGCAGGTGGCGGCGCAGCGGCCGGCCTTTTAATCGGCGCGTATGTTGGACTCGCGCGCCACGCGCTTCCACATCGCGACGTTATTTTCGAGCAGCGCGCCGAATTGCGCGGGCGTCCACACCGTGACTTCCGCGCCTTCGGTTGCGAGCTGCTTCGCCGCCTCGGGGTCGGACAGTATCGCGTTGAACTCCGCGTTTAAACGCTGGACGATGGCCGCCGGCGTGCCCGCCGGCGCGGCGATGCCCCAGAACACCGTGAACTCGTAACCCGGCGCGCCGCCTTCATTGAGCGTCGGCAGCTCCGGCAAGATCGGCGAGCGCTTGGTGCTGCCGACGGCGAGCGGGCGCAGGCGACCGGTGCGGATATGCGGCAGCGCGAGCGGCAGGGTCGAGAACATCATGTCGACCTCGCCGGCCATGACGGCGACCTGCGCGGGTCCGCCGCCTTTGAACGGCACATGCGTGATCTCGATGCCGGCTGCGCGGCGGAACATTTCGCCGCCGAAATGATGCATGCCGGCGATGCCGGTCGACGCGTAGTTAATCTGGCCGGGTTTCGACTTGGCGAGCGCGATGAACTCCGGCAGCGTGCGCACCGGCAGCGCCGGATTCACCACCAGCACGTTGGTGCCGCGGCCGAGCATGGCCACCGGCGTGAACGATTTGAGCGTGTCGTACGGAAGCCTGGTGATCGCCTCGTTCATCGAATGCGTGAGCGAGGTGAAGAGCAGCGTGTAACCGTCGGGTGCCGCGCGCGCGACGATTTCGGTGCCGATGATGCCGCTCGCGCCGCCGCGGTTGTCGATGACTACCTGCTGGCCGAGCCGCGGCGTCAGGCGCGCGCTGAAAAAGCGCGCAATGATGTCGTTGCCGCCGCCGGCCGGAAACGCCACCACGATGCGCACCGGCCGCGCTGGATAGCCCTGTGCGGCAACGCTTAAGCTCAATGCGCACAGCACTGCAGCAGCCGCAGCGGCCAGAATCCGGCGGCGCAGTTCGCCGCCAGCGTGTATCGACGCAATCATCGTTGTTTCTCCGGGTGTCCGCGAAATATGGCGCAAAAACTTTGGCGTGTCGAGTGGCCGGAGTGAGCGCTGCACGCGATCGATCGGTCAGGCATACTTGCAAACCGGAATGACGCCATGCGAATAACCCCGTCGAAAAACGTCCTCGGCGCCGAGATCAACGGCACCGATCTCTCCAAGCCTCTGTCGCTCGCCGATTTCGGCCGGGTCGAAGCCGCGTTCGACACGCACGGCGTGGTGTGCTTCCCGCAGCAGCAGCTCGACGAGCCGCAGTTGATTGCGTTTGCGCGCCGCTTCGGCAACGTGGAGAAAATTTTTCTCACCCACTATGCGCATCCGGCGTATCCGGAAATCATGTTCGTCTCCAACATCAAGGAGAACGGCCGCGATATCGGGCACGCCGATGCGGGCAGCGTCTGGCATACCGATATGTCGTACACCGCCCGGCCGCCGCGTGCGACGCTGCTCTACGCGCTGGAAGTGCCTTCGGAAAACGGGGTGGCGCTGGGCGACACCCATTTTTCGAGTGCGGCCGCTGCCTACGACAGCCTGCCCGAAGCCATAAAGCAGCGGATTGCAGGCCTGCGCGCGATCCACCAGGTCGCGGGCCGCCGCGCGCGCACTGGCACGGGGCAGGCCGACCAGGCGCTGCGCCGCGAGCAGCCTGCGGTCGTGCATCCCATCGTGCGCACGCATCCGTTCACCGGCCGCAAATGCCTGTATGTGAGCAAAGGTGAATGCGAAGGCATCGAAGGCATGCCAACGGATGAAGCACTCGAGCTGATCGACGAGCTCGCCGAACGCATCGTCGATGCGCGCTTCCATCACACGCATCGCTGGCGCGTGCGCGACGTGCTGATATGGGACAACTGTACGGTGCAGCACCTGGCGTCGTTCGATTACAGGTGGCCGCGGCATCGCCGCCTGCTGCATCGTGTGACGGTCGGCGGCAGCGCGCCGATATGAGCGAGGCGATGTGCGTGGCAGCGCTGCGTCCCAACGTGGCCGGGCGCTTGCTCATCGGATGGATGCTTTGGTTGTTGCCCGGCATCGGCAGCGCAGGCACGGCCGATCTATATGGTGAACTCGAGCGCCTGCGCACGGGCGAAGGCCGCTGCAAGAGCACGACTAAGCTGCCGCCGCTGCGCCGGCACCCCGCGCTGGAGCAGGCGGCGCGCGACATGGCGCGGGGCGACACGCTCGAGCACAGCGTTGCTGCCACTGGCTACCGCGTGTCACGAACAGCCTTCTTCGGTATCAGCGGTGAGGGCGTCGACGTCCGCGCGCCGCAACTCCTTGCCGAGCGCGCTGACTGCAAGCTAATGACGGACCCGGCATTGACCGAAGTGGGTATCTATACGGACGCGCGCGAATTGAGAGTAGTTGCCGCAGCGCCGTTTGCACCGGCGGTGCGCATGTCGTCAGAAGAGGCGGGCAAGCGGGTACTCGACCTGGTCAATCAGGCGCGCGCCACGTCGCGCGTATGCGGCAGCCGAAAATTCAATGCCGCCATGCCGCTGCGCTGGAACGCAACGCTGGCCGCCGCGGCCGCCGCGCACGCCGAAGATATGGCGCGCCTTGATTATTTCAGCCATACGGGGCGCGATGGCTCCAATCCGGCGCAGCGTGTCGAGCGCGCAGGCTACCGTTACCGCGGCACGGGCGAAAATATCGCGGCCGGGCAGATGCAACCCGAGGCGGCGGTCGCGGGCTGGCTGAAAAGCCCGCCGCACTGCGCGAACCTGATGAACCGTACGTTTACCGAAATGGGCGCCGCGTACGCCGTTAACGCGAAAAGCGCGATGGGCGTGTACTGGACTCAGGAGTTCGGCGTGCCGCGCTAAGGCGTGAACCGCGCGGCCACGGGTCCCGCCCGGCGCGCGCGCGACTTGACCTTGGGCCGGATGACGGGCGCCCAGCGGCCGAGATCGGACAACTTCTTCCATTCCGGCGTCTCGTGCAGGTTTTCCTGTGCCAAAAAATAGAGCGCCGAATAAACGAGCAATCCGTGCGCGTTCGCCGTCGCGTCGCGAAAGCGCACGATTTCGAGCACGCCCGGCAGCTTAAGGATGTTGGGGATGTGATCGTGGTCGTAAATGTCGTTGAACTCGGCCTCGTCCGCGGGTTCGATTTCGAAAGTGATCATCATGCAGTACGGCGCGCTGCCGGCGGTGATATCGGTCGCCATGTAAATCCGCTCCTGAGTGGGTATGCAACGGTTCGTCAGAGGTCGGACACTAGCATGATTCCGGCGGTGCGCAGGCGCGCGCGCTGGCCAGTGTGTGCCGCAACGAATATCATGGCACCCGCCCGACCAATACAAGGGGAACAGCGATGGAGCTCAAAGGTTGTGCCGCGATAGTGACGGGCGGCAGCGGCGGACTCGGTCAACGCATCTGCCGCGCGCTCGCGCTGCACGGCGTCGATATCGTCGTGAATTATGCCGAATCGGAGGCGAAGGCGAAAAGCGTCGCGGAGGACATGATCAAGCTCGGCGTGCGCTCGCTCGCGCTGTGCGCGGATGTGACCGATCCGCACGCGGTGCAACGCATGGTGGAAGAAGCGCAGGCCGCGTTCGGCCGCGTCGACATCCTCGTCAACGATGCGGCGTTCAACAAGACGATCGCGTATTCGGACCTCGACGGGATGACGCACGACTTGTGGAACCGCATCATGAACATCAACCTGACGGGCGCGTTCAATTGCAGCAAAGCGGTCGCGCCGCTGATGAAAGCGCAGGGCCGCGGCCGCATCGTCAATATTTCGTCCGGCGCGGGCGTCGCGCCGCGCGGCAGCAGCATTGCGTACGCGGTCTCGAAAGCCGGCATGATCCATCTGACCAAGTGCCTGGCCGTGGCGCTCGCGCCGGCGGTGACGGTCAACTGCGTGGCGCCCGGCTTTATGGAAGGCACGCGCGCGACCGCCAACCGGCCGCAAGAATATCAGGCGACCGTCGCCGACATGACGCTGCTGCGCCACCCGGTCGACAAGGACGACGTCGCCGAGCAACTGGTCACGTTCTGCCGGAGCGACAGCATGACCGGGCAGACGGTGGTGATGGATTGCGGCAGGTTTTAGCCGCTGCGTTTTGCGGCCTTCCTGTTGCGTCATCCGCGCCCATCGGCGGCGCCAACCTGCTCCGGATATGGTTTTGCGAAGCCTGCTTCAGCGCGGAAGCTGCGCGCGCGGATGCGGCGGCGCGCCGTCCGGGCCTTCGACCACCGGCGTGCCTTTGCATTGGGTGCGATGCATGACCCGCCGCGTGGCGGGATCGAAGGCGTCGCGCCGGTGCATTGCGCAGCGGTTGTCCCAGATCAGGATGTCGCCGACTTTCCACTGGTGATGCCACGACGCTGCGGGCAGCGCCGCGTGCGCCCATAACGCATCGAGCAGCGCTTCCGATTCGGCGAGCGGCAGGCCGCTCACATAGGCGTGCGGGCGCCGTCCCAGGTACAACGCGGTGCAGCCCGTCTCCGGATGCCGGCGCTGAATCGCATGGCTGGGGCCCGGCGTGGCGCGGATGTCTTCTTCGCCGGTGTAGCCGGGCCGCAACTGGCCGGCCGATGTATAGCGTAAATCGTGCTTGATTTTTTTGCCTATGATCGCCGCGCGCAGGTCAGCCGGCAGCGTTTCGAACGCGAGGTACATGTTGGTAAAGCCGGTATCGCCGCCGGACGGCGGCAGTTCGAGCGAGTGCAGGATGCTGGCGCCCGGCGGAACTTCGTTGAAGCAACTGTCCGAGTGCCATACCGCTTCGCCGTCGCCGAGCCCGCCGATCGCGGCGCCGTTTTCGACCACGTTTGAAATCACGGCGAGTTCGGGATACTGGCGCGGCTGCTGACCGACGTGGACGGGCGCGGCGGCGGTCAGCTCGCCGAAGCGCCGCCCGAACGCAAGCAATTCCGGATCCGCCAGAGTCTGGCCGCGAATCAGCAGCACGAGATGGTCGAGAAATGCGCACTGCACCGCTGCGAACGCGGCGTCGTCGAGCGAACGCACGTCGCCGCATTCGACTTGCGCGGCGATCGCGGCCGGCATCGGTGTGACGGTTATTCTGATCGGACGCGTGGCGACATGTGAAGGCGGCATGGAATTTCTCCGGTACTGCGAGATATTATAGCGGTGGCGGGAGCGTGCGGGTCTGGACAAACGGCGCTCGCATGCGCATGATAGCCGCACTTTTCTGTCGCGGCCCGACGGCGGAAAGGCGCCAAAACCGTACGGGCGGGGAGATTTAAAAAATGCGAATTGCCACCGTTGCGGCCGTGCTTGCAGCCTTGATCGGCGCGTGCGCTGCGCACGCCGCGCAGACTGCGTTTCCGGACAAGCCGATCCGGCTCGTCATCGGCAGTGCGCCGGGCTCGGGCCCCGACATCATTTCGCGCGCGCTGGCCGACCGCCTGTACGGCGCGTGGGGCCAGCGCGTCGTCGTCGACGCGCGCCCCGGTGTCGCCGGCATCTTGAGCGCGGATCTCGTGTTGCGCGCTGCGCCGGACGGCTACACGTGGATGATGCTGACATCGCAACTCCTGGTGGCGACGTCGGTTTATCCGAATGTGAAATTTAACCTCGCGAAAGATTTTGTGTCGATCAGCCTGCTCGGCACGGTGCCCTTCGTGCTCGTGGTCAACAGCGATATGCCTGCGAAATCGATCCGCGAACTGATCGAGCTGGCAAAGAAAACGCCGTTGTCGTACGGGTCGGCGGGCACCGGCGCTTCCGAGCACCTGTCCGGCGATTTATTCACGCGCATGAGCGGCACCACGATGCTGCACGTGCCGTACAAAGGCGTCGCGGAGGCGCTATCGGCGACGATGGGCAAAGAGGTGCAGCT
>JBKJMN010000127.1:0-21537 GCA_046596405.1 Burkholderiales bacterium | reverse complement strand
TCGTTAGCCGAAGGCCCGTTTGCGGGAACGGTGCCGTAGCCCCCGGATCGTAATTGCGCCTCCGGGTCCCCGTCTCCGCCCCAACAACAAAATCCTTTCGCCGAGAGCCGTGGACGATGGGCCAAAACTCGTGCCAGCCCGCAGGGTTGCAGCCAGAATCGGCGATGGCCGCGTTGCTCGTCTTGACAATAGAATAACTATTGTCTTCACCGGGCGCCTTGCCCTCACCAATTCTGGCTGCAACGCACACGCGTTTCATGGTGTTAGGCACTCTTGGCGCCGGGCTTTTTTTCGACCAGCAGCAGGTGCAGCCGGCGGCTGTCCGCGCGCAGCACCTTGAAGCTCAGGTTCTCGACGGTCAATTGATCGCCGCGCTTGGGCATGCGTCCGAACTGCTTGAGCACGAGCCCGCCGACCGTGTTGTGGTCTTCGTCGTCGAAGTGAGTGCCGAATGTGGCGTTGAATTTGGCGATTTCCGTCACCGCCTTGACGCGCCATGCGCCGCTTTTGTCGGTGATGATGTCGTCCTCGGTCTCGTCGAAATCGTATTCATCCTCGATGTCGCCGACGATCTGTTCGAGCACGTCTTCGATCGTCACCAGCCCGGCGACGCCGCCGTACTCATCGACGACAATCGCCATGTGGTTGCGGTTGGCGCGGAAATCCTTGAGCAGCACGTTCAGCCGCTTCGACTCGGGAATAAAAACCGCCGGGCGCAGCATCTCGCGCACGACGAATTCCTCTTCGCCCGCGTAGTAGCGCAGCAGGTCCTTGGCGAGCAGGATGCCGATCACGTGGTCCTTATCGTGTTCGATGACCGGGAACCGCGAATGGTTGGTCTCGATCACCAGCGGGATGAACTTGTCGGGCGGCTCGCTGATATCGATGACATCCATTTGCGCGCGCGGAATCATGATGTCGCGCGCCTGCATTTCCGCGACCTGCAACACCCCTTCGATCATCGATAGCGCATCGCTGTCGAGCAGGTTGCGGTCGTAGGCCGAACGCAGCAATTCGACGAGCTGGTCGCGGTCTTCGGGCTCGCGCATGAGCAGCGCGCCGACCCTTTCGAGCCAAGTGGGTTTGGGGGGGGTATCGTTCATTTTTGCGCGGGCTTTCTGCTGCCCTCCGCGCGGATCGCGGCTGGCCCCCGCCGGCGCGGCGCTGGCGGCGTGGCATCAAGATAAGGGTCCGCATACCCCAGTCCCGTGAGGATGCGGGTTTCAAGATTTTCCATGCGCTTGGCCGCCGCCGAGCGTGCGTGGTTCATGCCTTGCAGATGCAACGTGCCGTGGACCGTTAAATGCGCATAGTGAGCGTCGCGGCTGATGCCCTGCTGGCGCGCTTCGCGCGCGACGACGGGCGCGCAAATCGCGATGTCGCCTTCGAGCGGGCTCGCCTTGGAGTAGACGAAGGTCAGCACGTTCGTCGCGTAATCGCGCCCGCGGTAACTGCGGTTAAGCGCGCGCGCTTCGCGCTCGCCGATGACGCGCAGCGTGACGCGCGCGCTTTTGCGCAGCGCCGAGCGCACCCACCGCCGAATCCTCGCCGGCGAGGGCAGCTCCGCGCAGCGCGTGCCATATTGAACCGTGAGCACGAGGTCAGGCGTCCGGCCCGGCTTGCGCTTTGGTATGCCGCTCATAGGCGTTCACGATACGTTGCACGAGCGGATGGCGCACCACGTCGCTCGATTGGAAGTGGGTAAATGCGATACCGGGCACACGTTTTAGCACCGTGCCGGCTTCAATCAGGCCGCTTTTATGCCCGCGCGGCAGGTCGATCTGCGTAACGTCGCCGGTGACCACCGCCTTACTGCCGAAACCGATGCGGGTCAGGAACATTTTCATTTGCTCGGGCGTCGTGTTCTGCGCTTCATCGAGAATGATGAATGCCTGGGAGAGCGTGCGCCCGCGCATGAACGCGAGCGGCGCCACTTCGATCGCACTGCGTTCGAGCAGCTTCGCGACTTTGTCGTAACCCATGAGGTCATACAGCGCATCGTAGAGCGGCCGCAGGTACGGATCGACCTTCTGCGCCATGTCGCCGGGCAGAAAACCGAGCCGCTCGCCCGCTTCGACGGCGGGGCGCACGAGCACGATCCGCTTGACGTTGTCGCGCTCGAGCGCGTCGACCGCGCAGGCGACCGCGAGATAGGTTTTGCCGGTGCCCGCGGGGCCGATGGCGAAGGTAATATCGTGCGCCATGATTTGCTTCAGGTAGCCGACCTGGCGCGGCGTGCGCCCGTGGAGATCGGGACGGCGCGTCTTTAATTGCGGGGCGTCTTGGTCCATCGACGGCTGGGCGCGCGCCACCTCGACGAGTTCCAACTGCACGTCTTCGACCGACAGGCTCTTCTTTGCCTTGCCGTAGAATTTCTGCAGCGCCTGCGCCGCGAGTTGCGTCTGCGCGGGCTCGCCGGTCAGCGCGAAGCGCTCGCCGCGCCGCGCGATCACCACCTCGAACGCGGTTTCGATCTGGCGCAGGTTTTCATCCAGCACGCCGCATAAATTGGCGAGGCGCTGGTTGTCGACCGGCGTGAATGAGACTTCGGCGGGCTTCAAGCGTGGGCGGGCGCGACGACTTTGCCGCGCAGCGTGTGCGCAAGTGCGGCCGAAATAGTGACGTCGATGAAGTCGCCGATGAGCCGGGGCGCGCCCGCAAAATTGACGATGCGGTTATTGTCGGTGCGGCCGGCGAGTTCGCGTGCGTCTTTCCTGGAGACGCTTTCAACCAGCACGCGCTGTGTCGTGCCGTGCATCGCCGCGCTGATGCTGCGCGCCTGGGCGTCGAGCAAGGTCTGCAGTTCGCGCAGCCGCGCGAGCTTGGTTTCATGCGGCGTGTCATCGGGCAGCGCCGCGGCGGGCGTACCGGGACGCGGGCTGTAAACGAAACTGAAACTGGCGTCGAAAACGACGTCTTCGATCAGTTGGAGCGTCGCCGCAAAATCCGCGGCGGTCTCGCCCGGGAAGCCGACGATGAAATCGGACGTAATCGAAATGTCGGGGCGCACCGTGCGTAACCGGCGCACAATCGATTTGTATTCGAGCACGCTGTAGCCGCGTTTCATTTGCGCGAGAATGCGGTCGGAGCCGGACTGCACGGGCAGATGCACGTGATTGACGAGCTGCGGTAGCCGCGCGTAAACGTCGATCAGCCGTTGCGTGAATTCTCGCGGATGCGAGGTCGTGTAGCGTAACCGCTCGACGCCGGGGACTGCGGCGACGTATTCGAGCAGCAACGCGAGATCCGCCGGCGCGCTGCCGGCTTCGTCGACGGTCCCGCCGGAGTTACGAACCGCTCCGCAGTAGGCATTCACATTCTGGCCGAGCAGGGTGATTTCGCGGACTCCCTGGAGGGCGAGTTCCGCGACCTCGGTCAGGATGTCGTCGAGCGGGCGCGAGACTTCCTCCCCGCGCGTGTACGGCACCACGCAAAACGTGCAGTATTTGCTGCAGCCTTCCATGATCGACACGAAGGCGCTGCCGCCCGCCCTGCGCGCCGGCGGCAGGTTATCGAATTTTTCGATTGCCGGAAACGATATATCGACTTGCGGCTTGCCGGTGGCACGGCGCGCCGCGATCATCGCAGGCAATCGATGCAGGGTTTGCGGGCCAAATACCAGGTCAACGTAAGGCGCACGCTCGACGATCGCCGCGCCCTCTTGGCTGGCGACGCACCCGCCGACGCCGAGGATGAGATCGGGGCGCTGCTGCTTCAGGTGCCTGACCCGCCCGAGGTCATGAAACACTTTCTCCTGCGCTCTCTCGCGCACCGAACAAGTGTTGAAGAGGATCACGTCCGCGTCTTCGGGGGTTTCGGCTGCCACCATGCCGTGCGCGGCCTGCAGCACGTCCGCCATCTTGCCCGAGTCGTACTCGTTCATCTGGCAACCGAATGTCTTGATGAAATACTTTTGCGGCACGCGAGCTGCTATTTCCGACCGAACTGCGCCTGTTCCTGCGGCGTTAGTATATAGATGCGTCCGATATCGCCGTTCAGGTCGGGAACCACCGCGACCTCGGCGCCCGGCGGCAGCGCGTTATGCACGATGGTGCGGTTGTTCTGATCGTAAATCACGCCGCCGGGCGCGAGCCGCACCCGGGCCCCGCCAATATTGATATAGGGCAACGGATATTGGTCCGGCCCGACGGTCGTGCGCTTGGCGTTCGCCGGCAGCGAACGAAATTGGGCGTGGGCAAGGCCTGCCGCGAGGAGCAGTGTCGCCAGCGCCACGGGCAACCATTTACGCATCGCTACGAACAGATAAACCAATGGGAATCTAAACCCTTTTAAATCAGATGACTGCATTATAACCGAGGCGCTTGAGTGCTGGTTGGGGCCGCGCATTATAGCGAATCATGACGGTTCGCCCTCCATTACCCGAGCGCACCGCAAACGCAAAAAGGGCGGCGTCGCCGCCAGCCCTTTTTGCCTGAATATGGAGGGATGCTCATCGCACTGGCGCGAGCAGATCCGCTGCGACCTCGCGCACCGATCTGACTCCGCACAGTCGCATCGAGCGCTCGAGCTCGTCGCGCAAGATCGCGATCGCGCGCGCGGCCCCCGCTTCGCCGCCTGCGCACGCGCCGTAGAGCGTCGCGCGCCCGATCATGACGGCTCGCGCGCCCAAGGCGAGCGCCTTCACCACGTCGCGTCCGCGCCGTATGCCGCCGTCGACGAGCACATCGACGCGGCTGCCGACGGCGCGCGCTATGGCCGGCAGTGCATCGGCGGTCGCGACACCGCCATCGAGCTGCCGCCCGCCGTGGTTCGACACAACAATCGCGTCGCAGCCCAGCGCCGCCAGCCGTTCCGCGTCTTCAGGTCGCGTCACACCTTTGACGATAAGCTTGCGCGGCCAGCCATCGCGCATGGCTTTGAGGCTGTCCCAATCGAATGAAGGATCGTAGTTGCCCCCAACGGAGGACGCGATTGCAGTCGCGCTCGTGGCATCGGCCGTATAGCCAAGCAGATTTTCCATGACCGGGATGCCGCGCAGAAGCATCTCAAGCGCCCACACGGGACGACGCGCAAAGTCAAGCAGGTTCCTGCGCGTGTAGCGAAAAGGGATCGAAAAATCGTTACGAAAGTCGCGCTCGCGCTTGCCGCCGACCGGCAGGTCCACGGTGATGACGAGCGCTTCATAGCCTGCCTGTCGCGCCCGCTCGATCAGACTGAACGTGAACTCCCGTTTCCTCAGGACATACGCCTGAAACCAGAGTCGCCCGGGCGCTTCGTTGGCGATGTCTTCTATCGAAGCTGTCGCCGTGGTGGACAGCGTGTACGGGATGCCCGCCTGCGCCGCTGCACGCGCGATCGCGAGGTCGCCACCGCGCCAGCCGAAACCTACCGCGCCGGTGGGTGCAATTACGATCGGGAGTCGCGAAGGCACACCGAGTATCGTCGCCGTAGTCTCGATGTCCGAGACATCGTTGAGAACCTTCGGCGCAAGGCATACTCGCTCGAACGCCTCGCGATTCGCCCGCAGCGTGATTTCGTCCTCCGCGCCGCCGTCAAAGAAATCGAACACCGCGCGCGGCAGCCTCTCTTGGGCCAGCCGGCGCAGGTCTTCGATGGAATACGCGCGGGATACCGCGGATGTTCCGCGCAATGCTTGCTTCGACACGACTTGCCCCTCGCTTTTACTCCGCTTTAACGCCGGCCGCCTTGATCACGCGTGCCCAGCGGTCGCGGTCTGTCTGCAGGAACGCGGTGAATTCGGCCGGCGAATTGCCGACGGTGATCGCGCCCAGCGCTTCAAGCCGCTTCTTGCTTTCCGGATTCGTGATGGATTTTCGTACCGCATCGTGCAGGCGGTTCACGATAGCGGGGGGCGTGCGCGCCGGCGCAAGCAGGCCGACCCACGGCGCCGTGTCTTCGAATCCAGGGAAGTGCGATTCCGCCATTGTCGGCACCGCAGGGTAGTCTGAATGACGTTTGGCCGTGCCAATCGCAAGCACTTTGAGCCGTTTCGTGTTCACATAATCCTGTATCCCGATCATCGGATAGAACATGAAGGTGACATGGCCCGCAATCACATCGATCAGCGCCGGCGCATTACCGCGGAAAGGCACGTGCGTCATCTTCGCGCCCGACGAAGTCTCGAGCAGCGCCCCCGCGAGATGTGCTGAGCCGCCATTGCCCGCGGAGCCATAGTTAACCCCGCCCTGCTTCGCTTTTGCGAGCTTTATCAGGTCCTGCACCGAATTGAATGGCGCATCCGCTTTCGTGACCAGCAGCAGCGGCAGCACGGCCGCAAGACTGACCGGCGCGAAGCTTTTGAGCGGATCGTACTGCACTTTCGGCAGCAGAATCGCGTTCACGTTGTGCGAGAGAGACGCAAAAAGCAGCGTATAGCCGTCGGGCGGCGCCTGGGCAACCGTCTCGGTGGCGATGAGCGAGTTTGCTCCAGTACGGTTGTCGACGATGACCGGCTGTCCCCACGCGGCCGACATGTCCTGCGCGATGACGCGCGCGATCACGTCGGTGGGCCCGCCGGCAGCGAACCCGACGACCACACGCACGGGTTTGGCGGGATAGTCCAGCGCGAGAGCGGGCTTGCCGAAGAACACAGCACCGCAAATTGCGGTTGCGAACAGGTAGCCATGCGATTGTGATTTCATAATGGTGCCTTGCCCTTTTATTCCTGCGGCACGAATTTCGTCGTCATCACCTGGCAGCGCTTGATGAGCCGGTGCTCGTCGGGCCCGTAGTTTGGTATGGCATTGTGGATCGTCCCGATGTTCTCCCAGATGAGCACGTCGCCCACATGCCAGTCGAAGCTGTAGCGGTACTCGGGCCGGGTCTGGTGCTCGAACAGGAAACGCAACGTCTCCTCGCTTTCCTTTTCCGGCAGCTCATTGATGCGCACGGAATAACCGGGATTCGCATACAGCACCTTGCGGCCCGTGAGCGGATGGGTGAGAAAAACCGGATGCGACACGGGAGGCTTTGCTTTACGCTGCGCTTCGGTGAGCGGCGGCCGCTGGCTGCCGCGCTCTTGCCGCATCATTTCCCAGAACTTGTTGAAGTCATGCAGCACCGTCATTTTA
The DNA here is from genome assembly GCA_046596405.1 of Burkholderiales bacterium. GTDB lineage: Bacteria > Pseudomonadota > Gammaproteobacteria > Burkholderiales > SG8-41 > PALSA-1004. The sequence continues at coordinate 14,485 of JBKJMN010000127.1, read as the reverse complement.
TCCAGCCGCTGTTTCATTCCGGCAGGCAGACCATCGTACGCCGCGCGCATGCTGCAGAAGTCGGTCGAGCCGAGCGGCTTGCCGTCGCGATGCGGGATCTGGATGCCATAGAGCACGTTCGCGAACGCGACCGTCCTGCTGTACGACATGTCAGTGTGCCAGTCCTGTCCCGCGTCCGCGAGTCCAATCGGCTTCCCGTTCTCGACGATATTGGAGAGGATCATCACCTCGGGGAGGCCGGGCTCCTGATACGAATTGGCGACGTTAATCTCGAGCTCGCCGAATTGCGCGCTGAAGTCCTTGAGATTCTGTCCGCTCAGCGCCTGGTTTGGAAAACGAATCACGCTGTACTCGCCGAGCGCGTGCACCACCTGCTTGAAAGCGTCGTCCGCTAACGGCTTGGACAGGTCGAGCCCTTCGATCGTGGCGCCGAGGACTTTGCCGGCGGGGGTTACTTGCATATGCGATCTCCTTTCGCGCAATTGCCGTTATTCATGCGCCTGCGAAGAACGACAGCATACGCCGCGGGCCTTATACGTAAAAAGCGAAAAAATTAGTGGGTGTCGGCAAAATCCTTCAGCGGTGGATTTGCAAGCCGGGCACAAGCGAATGGATCAAGAAGGGCGCGAGACGCTTGGCAGGTGAAAAGAATCCATGGCAATCACCAAACACGAGCGAGTCGGCAAGTCGGTGCTTGGAACAATGTGAATGGTGGTGATGGGTGGAATTGAACCACCGACCTTGGCGTTATGAGTGCCACGCTCTAACCGACTGAGCTACATCACCAAATAGGCGAATTTTCGTTGTCCCGCGCGGCCCCGTCAATCGAACTCTCGGCATCGCGGCTGCGGGCCTGACAAATGATGCCATCAGGCGCAAAGGCCAAAGTGACCGACTCGCAGTGAAGGCGCGGGAGTCTAGATTTCGACCCCTGATTTGTCAAGATTTCCCGTTTATCGGTTTCCCGTTTATCGCCGGGCGCTGACCGCCGGGCGGCGTATTTTGCGGTCTAACCGGCGGCGCACTAAACTGCGCAATCCCGTATTGGTGATCGATAGCAATGCAATTGGATGTAATCGTCTTTGGCACCGGCCTGGTCGGCGCGAGTTTCGCGCTGGCTTTGCACGCGTCCGGACTGCGCATTGCATTGATCGATACGCTGGCACCGCCCGCCTCTGCCGACGCCGGCGACTGGGATAGCCGCATCTACGCAATCAGCCCCGGCAGCGCGGCCTTTCTTCAGGATTGCGGCGCGTGGGACTTGCTCGATGCTGCCCGTCTCTGTCCGGTCGAAGACATGCAGGTTTATGGTGACGACGCGCGCTCGACGCTGGATTTCGGGGCCTACGCCGCGGGGCTGCGCGAATTGGCGGTCATCGTGGAGAATCGCGAACTGCAACGCGCGTTGTGGCAGGCGTTGCGGCGCGCGCCACACGTCGAGATTATCGCGCCCGCGGTTGGTCAGGATTTGAGTTTCGAGCCGCACGCAGTGCGGCTTGCGCTCACGGACGGACGCACCCTGAGCGCGCGCCTGATCGTGGGCGCCGACGGCGCGCAATCCTGGGTGCGTAAACAGGCGCCGATGGACGTCGAGGAACGACCTTATGCGCAGACGGCAATAGTGGCCAATTTCGCGACCACGCTGCCGCATCGGGGCGTGGCGTCGCAGTGGTTCCAACGCGACGGCGTGCTCGCGCTGTTGCCGCTGCCGGGCGACCGCGTCTCGATGGTGTGGTCGACCGCCACCGAACACGCGCACCAGTTGCTCGCGCTGAACGCAGACGAGCTCGCCGCACAGGTTACGGCGGCGGCCGCCGGCAAACTCGGCGAACTGCGGACGATTACCGCGGCCGCCGCCTTTCCACTGCGCATCCAGCGCGTACAACGCCTGGTGATGCCGCGCCTTGCCCTGATCGGGGATGCTGCGCATACTATGCACCCGTTGGCCGGGCAGGGCGTCAATCTCGGCTTTCGCGACGCGCGCGAGTTGGCGCAGGTATTGACCGCGCGCGGAGCGCAGAACGATTGCGGCGATTTTGCGTTGCTGCGCCGTTACGAGCGCGCGCGCAGGGAAGACATCGCGGCGATGCAGTTCACCACCGATATTCTGCAGCGGTTGTTCAATAACGACAACGCGCGACTTGCGCAGCTGCGCAACTTCGGACTGCGGCTGGTGAACCGGCAGTCCGCGTTGAAGAACCTTTTAGTGCGACATGCAGTCGGATAGTGTGCGCTTCAATTTAACCTTCGTTAAGGGTCATCATGCATAAAGTCATCTCAAGGTTGGTTTTTCTCGCGCTCGCATGCGCTAGCCTGGGCGCCGCCGCGAGCGAGGCGACCGTCAAGGCGGCGCTAATGAAGAAATATCCGGAAATTCCGGTCGAGAGCGTGACGAAGACGCCGGTGGCCGGAATCTATGAAGCGTTTGCGAATGGCCAGTTGATTTATACGGACGAAAATGCCACTTACCTCTTCGTCAATGCCAACCTGATCGACACCGAGAAAAAAGCCAACCTGACCGAAGAGCGCATGAGCAAGCTCACCGCGATCCGCTTCGATCAGTTGCCGCTCAATCTCGCGGTCAAGAAGGTCAAGGGCAAGGGCACGCGCAAACTGGCCTATTTTGCCGACCCGAATTGCGGCTATTGCAAGAAATTCGAACAGGACCTGACCGCCATCAACGATGTAACGATTTACGTATTCCTGTATCCGGTGCTGGGACCGGACTCGATCGAGAAATCGAAGGCGATCTGGTGCTCGAAAGACAAGATCAAGGCCTGGGATGACCAACTCGTCAAGGGGATTGCGCCGACCGCCGCCGGCACGTGCGACACGTCGGCCATCGACAAGACTCTTGCATTCGGCAAGCAGAAGAACATTACCGGCACGCCCACCATGTTCTTCGCCGACGGCCAGCGGGTGCCGGGCGCAATTCCCGGCGAGATGATCGAGCAGCGACTGGCCGCGGCCAAATAGCGGGTAAAGTTCCGCGGGAAGCGGGCCGCCATAGCGATGCCGATGGATGCAGCCGATACATTGCTGCCGGTTCGGGCCCCGCCGTTCGACGCTGTGGCGACGCAGGCGTGGCTGCGTCTCATCAAGGCGGCCGTGCTGTCGTTCCTGCTGCATCTCGCGCTGCTTGTCGGCATACCGGTCAATCCGACGGGCGGCGTCCCGCAAATGGTTTCAACCATCACCGCGCGGCTCGAGCCCAGCGAACCGGCTGGCGAACCCGTGGCCGAGATTTTGGCGACGATGCCCGACAGTGCGCCGGCCCCGGTGGCGGACAGACCGCAAAAGCCCGCGGAAGCTAAAGCCGAGGCGAGGACCGAGCCCGCTCGCGCCAAGGAACCCGCATCGTCGCCGAGCGCCGGCATCGAAGTTCCTTTCATCCGCGACCCGACTTACTATCCCGCGAAGCAACTCGATGTCTATCCGCAACCGTTGGCGGCGATCCGGCTCGACTATCCGGAATCCGCGGCAAACGCGAAAGTCGATGGCCGTTTGGTGGTGTTGCTGCTGATCGACGAATTCGGCGTCGTCAATGAGGCGTCGGTAGTCGAGTCGCAACCGGAAGGGTATTTCGAAGATGCCGCGCTGGCGGTTTTCCGCGCCGCGCGATTCTCGCCCGCGCAAAAGCAGGGACGCGCAGTGAAAAGCCGCGTGCTGCTGCAGGTCAAATATCTGTACGGCCAATCCGCCGGCGCGATGCGCTGAATCAGTTCGCGGCCGGCAGCGGGTATCCGTTCGGCAGCAGCACCCACATTTTGCCGCTCTGGCGCATGCGCCCGGCGAGCGCCGCGGCTTCTTCGCCGAAACCCCAGAAAAAATCCGCGCGCACGGCGCCGCGAATTGCGCCGCCCGTATCCTGCGCCACCATCAGGCGATTGAGCGGCTCGCGCGAGTTAGGCATCGTGGTGGCGAGAAACACCGGCGCGCCCAGCGGCACGAAACGCGCATCGACGGCGATGCTGCGGCGCGCCGTCAGTGGCACGCCCAGCGCACCGAGCGGCCCGGGCAGGTCGCGCGGCATCTCGCGGAAAAAAACATAGCTCGCGTTGGAATTGAGCAGCTCCTGCAATTTGGCGGGATTCTGCTTCGCCCACGTCTTGATTCCCTGCATCGACGCTTTCTCGAGCGGCAGCTCGCCGCGCTCGACCAGCAGCCGCCCGATCGAACGATACGGGTAGCCGTTCTGGTCGGCATAGCCGAGCGCGATAGTGTCCTTGCCGTCGAGCTTGACGCGGCCGGAGCCCTGGACCTGCATGAAAAAAAGCTCGACCGAATCCTCGACCCAGGCGATTTCCTTGCCCGCTACGGGCGCGCTGCCGCTGTCGATCTGCGCGCGGTTGAAATACGGTACCACGCGCCGGCCCTCGAGGCGGCCGCGCAGCCGCATATTCTTGAGCTCCGGGTAAACCTCGGCGAGATCGATCACCAGCAAATCATCGGGCACGCCGTACACCGGCACGTGATAGCGCGTGCTGCGCTTGCGGCTGCCATGCACCAGCGGTTCGTAATAGCCGGTCACGAGGCCGCTGTCGGTGCCGTCCGGATTGACGACCTGATAAGGTGCGAAATTGGTTTCGAAAAAACGCAGAACCGTCGCGCGCGTCGGCTCGGCGAGCGCCGCGGCCCCACTGCAGACCGCTTGCCACGCGGCCTGATTTTTAAGCGTGCCGCAGCTCGTGATAAATGCGCCCCATGCGAGTTGTGGATTGTCTTCCCGCCAGTTAGCGATGGCATCCCACGTCGTCGCCCGCAGCGCGCTCGCGGCGGGTGAAGGTTTGGGCGCAGGTGTCTCAACAACCGGCGGGGCCGGCGGCGGCGTCACTGCCGCGGGCACCGGGGCGGACGGGGTCGCGGGTACCGCGGGCGGCCTGCCCGGCATGATGGTTTCGCACGCGGCAAGCAGCGCCAGCGCGGACCAGGCAAGACAGCGGAGTATCATGAAGAACAAGCGACGCACGATGCGGCGCAGTATATAACAGCAAAAGTCGTCATTGGATTGAATAGCATGGTTTGGTTGTTGCTCGAGGCGGGCGTTGCGCTCGCCATTTTGATATTGATCGTATGGTGGACCTGGCCGAAGAAGCCGCCGGGGAGCGATCGCAACGACGGGTGATCGACTGGTCCGCGCCGGCGCGCTGGTCCGCTCAGTGCAGCACGCGCGGTATCGACAGTGTGAATTCCGGGATCGTTGCTTCGAATTGCAAGCCGTCGTCGCCGACCATCTGATAAGTCCCGCGCATGGTGCCTACCGGTGTTGCCAGCGCTGTGCCGCTCGTGTACTCGAAACTCTGCTCCGGCTTCAATGACGGCTGCTCGCCGACGACACCCAGGCCGCGAACCTCCTGCAATTTGTTGTTGGCGTCGGTGATAATCCAGTGCCGGCTGATCAATTGCGCGGCGACGGTGCCGGTGTTTTTCAGCGTGATGGTGTAAGCGAACACATAGCGGCCGCGTTCCAAATCGGATTGCTCGGGCACGTAAGCCGTACGCGTCGTGATGGTGATCTCGTGCTTTTTATCGGCGGGCATGGGGTTATTCAGTTGTACGCGGGGCGGAACTCATTGCACACTATTTCGGCCGACACGGCAACCGTGACACGCACCGCAGCTATCAGAAAAAGCGCTTTAGCGGTTAGAATCCCTCTATGTACCGGATCGCTCCCAGCATTCTGTCGGCAGATTTCGCGCACCTGGGCGACGAAGTCAAAAGCGTCGTCGCGGCCGGCGCCGACCTGATCCATTTCGACGTGATGGACAATCATTACGTGCCGAACCTGACCATCGGTCCGCTGGTATGCGCGGCGTTGCGCCCGCACACGACCGCCCTGATCGACGTCCACCTGATGGTCAAGCCGGTCGACCGCATCATTCCGGATTTTGCGCAAGCCGGCGCTAACATCATTTCGTTCCACCCGGAAGCGTCCGAGCACATCGATCGCACGATCGGCCTCATCAAGGAGCACGGGTGCAAAGCAGGCCTCGTGTTCAATCCCGCGACGCCGCTCGATTATCTTGATTACGTGATCGACAAACTGGACCTGATCCTGATCATGTCGGTGAACCCCGGCTTCGGCGGGCAAAAGTTCATACCCGGCGCATTGGCCAAGCTGCGCGCGGCACGCGCACGCATCACGGCGACCGGCCGCGACATCTGGCTCGAAGTGGACGGGGGCATCAAAACCGACAATATCGCCGCGGCGGCGCGCGCCGGTGCGGATACGTTTGTTGCGGGTTCCGCCATTTTCGGCGGCAAGGATTACGCCACCATCATCCTACAAATGCGCGGCGAGCTCGCGAAAGTCTAGGAGCCCGTTCGCGTCGCGCGCCCACCAGCGCGCGCTCTTTTTCCAACGAATTGCGCGCCCTCGCGCACCGCCCACCCATGCTAGAAAAAAATAAATTTCCGCTGCCCGTCAAAGCCGTCATGATCGATCTCGACGGTACCATGCTCGATACCGTCGCGGACCTCGCGGACGCGGTCAACCTGATGCTGACACGGCTCGAGCGCAGCCCGCTCGACGAAACGCTGGTGCGCAATTTCGTCGGCAAGGGCATACCGAATCTCGTCCAGCGCGCGCTGGCCGGCAAAATGGAGGGCGAGGTTGATCCCGGGCTCTTCGCACGCGCATTGCCCGTGTATCTCGATTGTTACGAAAGCGTCAACGGCAAGCGCACAGTGCTCTACCCGGGCGTGCTCGACGGGCTCGAGGCGTTAAAGCGCGCCGGCTTTCCCCTGGTCTGCGTAACCAACAAGTCGGAACGCTTTACGCTGCCGTTGCTCGCCCAGATGGAGCTCGCCGATTATTTTGTGCTGGTCGTGGCGGGCGACACGCTGCCTAAAAAGAAGCCCGATCCGATGCCGCTCACCCATGCGTGCGCCGAGCTCGGCATCGCGCCGCGCGAGATGCTGATGATCGGCGATTCGCTGAACGATACGATCGCGGCGCGCGCGGCGGGCTGCCCGGTGTTCTGCGTCCCGTACGGCTACAACGAAGGGCACGATGTGCGGGCACTGGACGTTGATGCTATAGTGGAAACGTTGTTACAGGCGAGTACGTTGATCACCAAATCATGACCCCCACCCACAGCGAAAGAATGATCGTTTGCTCCACCGGGACCTGGCGTCCGCGGCGTGGCGGATCGACACGCCGGCGCGAGTAGTTCGCATTGCCGCCGGTTCTTTGGCATATTTCCATGGAGTGGCGTCATGACCGAAACACAATTCAACGAGCTCGCGGCCGAGGGGTATAACCGCATCCCGCTGGTGCTCGAGACCTTCGCCGATCTCGATACCCCGTTGTCGGTTTATCTCAAGCTGGCCAATCTGCCGCACACCTATCTGCTCGAATCCGTGGTCGGCGGCGAGCGTTTCGGGCGTTACTCGTTCATCGGCCTCGCCGCCGACACGCGCATCGAAGTGCGCGGCTACGAATGCAGCGAATTCGAGCGCGGCCAGCTGAAGAGCCAGACCCGCTTCGACGATCCGCTGCAATTCGTCGAGCAGTACCACGCGCGGTTCAAGGCTGCGCCGCAAGCGGGCCTGCCGCGCTTTTGCGGCGGGCTCGTCGGTTACTTCGGCTACGACACCGTGCGCTATATCGAGCAGCGGCTCGCCAACGTGCAGAAGCCCGATCCGCTCGGCGTGCCGGATATCCTGCTCATGTTGTCCGAGGAACTGGCGATCGTCGACAACCTCTCGGGTAAATTGACGCTGGTTGTGTATGCCGACCCGTCGCGCTCCGATGCGTACCGGGCGGGCCGCCGCCGGCTCGCCGGGCTGCTGGCGAAATTGCGCGCCCCGGTCGTAATCCCGGCCGGCGCGCCGGCGAAGCCGGAGCCGGCGGTGTCGGGTTTCGGCGAGGCGGCCTATCTCGCGGCGGTCGACCGCGCCAAGCGGTATATCTTCGACGGCGACATCATGCAGGTCGTGCCTTCGCAGCGCATGTCCAAGCGCCTCCAAGCCACGCCGCTCGCGTTGTATCGCGCGCTGCGCACGATCAACCCGTCGCCCTACATGTTCTATTTCGACTTCGGTGACTTTCACGTCGTCGGCGCGTCGCCCGAGATCCTCGTGCGCCGCGAGGGCGACGCGGTGACCGTGCGGCCGATTGCCGGCACGCGCCGGCGCGGCAAGAGCGCCGAAGAGGACGCCGCGCTCGCCACCGAATTGCTCGCGGACGCGAAAGAGCGCGCCGAGCACATCATGCTGGTCGATCTCGGCCGCAACGATATCGGCCGCGTCGCGCAGACGGGCAGCGTGCGCGTGACCGAGCAAATGGTCATCGAACGCTATTCGCACGTGATGCACATCGTGTCGAACGTCGAGGCGAAATTGAAACCGGGACTGACTGCGATCGACGTGCTGCGCGCCACGTTCCCGGCCGGCACTGTCAGCGGAGCGCCCAAGGTGCGCGCGATGGAAATCATCGACGAACTCGAGCCGGTAAAGCGCGGGGTGTACGCCGGCGCGGTCGGCTACCTCGGTTTCAACGGCGACATGGACGTGGCGATCGCCTTGCGCACGGCGGTCGTGAAGGACGGCATGCTGCACGTGCAGGCCGGCGGCGGCGTAGTGGCGGACTCGGTGCCGCAGGCCGAATGGCAGGAAACGCAGAGCAAGGCGCAGGCGCTGCTGCGCGCAGCCGAGCTGGCCGAAGCGGGGCTCGACAGCCGGGTTGAATGAAGCCCGCCGCGGGTCAACGCGTGACAAAAGGCGCAGTCGCGCCTCAAAAATGTCAGCCGGCAAGGTGTATCATTTGCGCTCCGAGCAGAGCTGGCGTAATCACATGACCCGAACACGCGGCTTCAGTTTGATCGAAATTGCGGTGGTGCTCTTTATCATTGCGATACTGGGCGGGGCGATCGCGCAATATCTGACCGGGCAGATATCGACCGCCAAGCAAGGCATAACACTGACGCGCCAGGCGGCGATCAAGTCGGCGCTGATCAATTTTGTCGCGCGCAACAACCGGCTGCCTTGCCCTGCGAAGGCCATTCTCGCCAGCGGCGCGACCGGGGATGGAGTGGAGCAAGGCGCTCAGGGAGTCTGCGACGGAAATATACTGAGCGCCGGTGTCGCGACAGGTGAAGTTCCCTGGGTGAGCCTGGGATTGTCGAGCGACTCCGCCATCGACGGTTACAGCAATCGTTTCACCTATCAGGTGACCGTGGCGGCCACGAGCCTGAACCCGCAAACCATCATGGGCTTGAAGGGCGCCATCACGATCCACAGCGCGGGACCGGGTGTGCTCGCGAGTCCGAGCGCGACGGTTGCCCCGGGCAACCAGTTGAACGACTGCAGATCCGACATGACAATTGCCTATACCTCAATTACCAACCCGTGTGCCGCCGTCGTGGTCGTTGTGTCGCATGGCGCTGACGGCTACGGCGCGTACACCGACCGTGGAGTGCCCATCGCGTTTCCCGCTTCGGTGACGGGCGCCGATGCGCCCGCCAACGCCGACGGCGACAGCAAGTTCGTCATGAAACCGGTTTCGGGCGTGTCGGCAAATCCGTTTGACGATGTCGTGCTCGCCATGACGCCGAACGACCTGATCGGCGCACTTACGAACGCAGGCAACATGCAAAGCGCACAGGCGACGGTCAACACCAATTTCGGCTTGATTAAAAGCGCGATAATCGCCAATTCCGTCCAAAACCGCAGCGGTAGCTTTTTATGCGTCATGGGATCCTGCCCGGCGACGGGGAATTGTCCCGGCGTGCCGATGACAAATCCGACTTGCGAAACCACGTCTTTTACTTATCCCCTGCCCGCGCCAGAGGTTGTGGCCACTGTCAACGTCGTGCCGGCAGCGCTGGTGCCGGTGACGGTGAGAACCGACCCGTGGGGGGTGCTCATTCAGTACACGTTGACTACCGCCTCGATCACGACCGGCACGCCCGCGGGTGCAGTAGCGTTTGAACTCAGGTCGGCCGGGCCGGACGGGACGTTCGGCGGCGCCGACGACATATTCACCACCGTCTATGTGGGCGAATTAAGAACGCAATTTTCAAAGTTCTAAGCGCAGTCACGCGCTAACCGGCGTATGTGGGGACGAGCCGGTGCGCAGGCCTTTGGAAGGCCGTCGCCCGCGCCGCGATTATGCAGTCAACAGTTAAGCGTTTTGCACGGCGGCAGCGGCGAGCGTTGCGCGCGGTTGATGTCTTCCATCGACAATTTTGCGCCCAGCTCGTCACGTTTCTTCCGGGCGATTTTCACCGTCTGGTTGTAGGCGTCGCGGGTGATCGCAGTCTTGTCGAGGTCGAACGGGGTTCCCGCGGCGAGGTTATACCAGCGATAAGCTTCGACCGGATCGGCCCCACCGTTGGTGCCTTCTTCGAAAAATTGCGCCACGCTCAACGCCGGGCCCGGGCCTACCACGCGGCCGTGTTCCGCGGCCTGGCGGAACCACTCCTCGGCTTTGGCCGTATTTTTGGGCACGCCGGAGCCGGTCACGTAAATTTCCGCGAGCCTTTGCGCTGCGCGGGCGCGGTAGCCTTTGGGGTCGAAAAAATCCTTGGCGCCCGCGATCGCTTCGAACTCCGCCTTGGCCTGCAGGAAATTTTTGGAACTTCCATTCCCGCTCAGCAGGGCTTCGCCCTTATTCATGCGCAACATATACGGATCGGGCGGTTCTTTGAACGCATCGAACGTGAGATCGTTCGGAGCGCCGGTCACCGAGGGGCCAAGCGCATAAATCATCCCGACCGCGAACAACACGATGGTAATGGCGCCGAGATACGCTGCGAGGTAGCGACGGCGCGTTTCGATCGCGAAGGAAGGCGCGGTTTTTGCGTCGCCGTCGTCGGCATCGGACGCCACCACTACGGGTTTGGACCGCCGCGGGGCAGCGCGCGCCCGCGGGCTATTCCGGGCCAGCAATGCGTCATAGGCTGTGCGCTGCGCAGGATCGGAAAGAATCGCATAGGCGCGATTAACGGCCGTCATCGCCTCGGTCGCGGTATCGGCACCGATGTTCTTGTCGGGGTGATACCGGTGGCACAACGCCCGGTACGCTGCCTTAAGGACATCATCGCTCGCGGCAGGCGAAATTTCCAGCGTATCGTATAGGCTCTTCACGGCATCTGAATCTCAAGAGTGCCTAATATGATGCAACGCAGACGCGTTTCAGTATGTCAGGCACTCCAAGCAGCGTTCGCTCGAACGCTAACGAATGCGTCCTCATTCATAATACGTCGGCATACGGACGCGAGCAAGATTGCTTCCGGCAAGTATCCGGGCTGGTCCGTGACCGGTTTGCCGCGCAGATTGTCGCGGGATGGAACAATTGCCGGCCGCTGGGTTAAACTTGCGCGCATGGAAACACGTCTATTCCGGCCGGTTTCGTGCGCGCTACCCCGTCGATGGCGGTAGTCCGGTCGCGTCCTTAGTTTGCTGCGTCCTGCCGCTGACACGGCCCCGGACCAGCGCTCAATAACCGTCGCGGCAGCGCCGGCGCTTGTAGCGCGTGCAATTTAACGCATTGACTTTATAAGCAAATAATCATGCTGCTGATGATCGACAATTACGACTCGTTCACCTACAACCTGGTGCAATACTTCGGCGAGCTTGAGCAGGAAGTCGCCGTGTATCGCAACGACGAGATCACACTCGACCAGATCACCGCGCTCAAGCCGCGCCACATCGTCATCTCGCCCGGGCCGTGTACGCCGAACGAAGCGGGCATCTCGGTGCCCCTGATTAATGCATTCGCCGGCCAGGTGCCGATTCTGGGCGTGTGCCTCGGCCACCAGTCGATAGGCCAGGCGTTCGGCGGTAAAATCGTGCACGCAAAACAAGTGATGCACGGCAAGACTTCCGCGATCCGTCACAATTCGAGCAGCGTGTTCCGCGGTTTGCCGGACCCGTTGCAGGCGACGCGCTATCATTCGCTGGTCATCGAGCGCGCGAGCCTGCCGGCCTGCCTCGAAATTACGGCGTGGACCGACGACGGCGAAATCATGGGCGTGCGGCATCGCACGCTGGCGGTCGAAGGCGTGCAGTTTCACCCCGAAGCCATTTTGACCGAGAGCGGCCACGCACTGCTCGCGAATTTTCTGCAGGGAGAAAAGCCATGACGCCGCCGTCAACTATGACGCCGCAAGCCGCGCTCGCGCGCATCATCGAGCATCGCGAGATTTTCCACGAAGAGATGCTGTCGCTGATGCGGCAGATCATGAGCGGCGAGGTGTCGCCGACGTTGATCGCCGCCATCATTACCGGGCTGCGCGTCAAAAAGGAAACCATCGGCGAGATCGCCGCCGCGGCGCAGGTGATGCGCGAATTCGCGACCAAGGTTCCGGCCGGCGGCGACGAGCGGTTGGTCGACACCTGCGGCACCGGTGGCGATGCCGCGCATAGTTTCAATATTTCGACCGCGGCCGCGTTCGTGGCCGCCGCCGCGGGCGCCAAAGTCGCGAAGCACGGCGGCCGTTCGGTGTCGAGCAAGTCGGGCAGCGCCGACGTCCTCGAGGCGCTGGGCGCGAATATCAACCTGAATCCGGAGGAAGTCGCGCGGTCCATCAACGAAACCGGCGTGGGTTTCATGTTCGCGCCCAACCACCACAGCGCGATGAAACACGCGGGGCCCGTGCGCAAGGAGCTTGGCGTGCGCACGATCTTCAACATCCTGGGTCCGCTCACCAATCCCGCCGGCGCCAGAAACCAGGTGATGGGCGTATTTCATCCCGACCTGGTCGGCATCCAGGCGCACGTGCTGCAGCGGCTCGGGAGCCGGCACGTAATGATCGTGCACGGGCTCGAAAGCCTCGACGAAATCTCGGTTGCGGGGCCGACGCTGATCGGCGAATTGAAGGACAACGCGGTGCGCGAATACCAGATCAAGCCCGCCGACTTCGGCCTCGACACCCACGATTCGGCCGCGATCCGCGTCGACGGCGCCGAGCAATCGAAGGCGATGCTGCTCGCCGCGCTCGAAAACAAGCCCGGTGCGCCGCGCGACATCGTCGCGCTCAATGCCGGCGCGAGCATTTACGTCGCGGGACTCGCCGATTCGCATGCCGGCGGTGTGCGCATAGCGCTCGCGCTGATGGCGAGCGGCGCCGCGCGCAAAAAAGTCGATCAGTTCGTCAAATTCACGCGCTCGCCGCGCTAAATTCGCGCGCATACATTCGACATCGTCACCTTCATGCCCGACATACTGCAACGCATACTGGCCGTCAAAGCCACCGAGGTCACCGCCGCGAAGACCCGCCAACCGCTGTCCGCACTGCGGATTGCCGCCGCGGCGATGCCCGCGCCGCGCGACTTCGCCGGCGCGTTGCGCGCGAAAGTCGCTGCCGGCGACCCCGCAGTGATCGCCGAAATCAAGAGGGCAAGCCCGAGCCGCGGGGTGCTGCGCGAAGATTTCGATCCGGCCGCGATTGCCGCGAGTTATGCCGCCCACGGCGCCGCCTGCCTGTCGGTGCTGACCGACGCGCAATTTTTTCAGGGCAGCGCCGAATATCTGCGGGCCGCGCGCGCCGCTTGCAACCTGCCGGTGCTGCGCAAGGATTTCATGCTCGAGGCCTACCAGGTCTATGAGGCCCGCGCGATGGGTGCGGATTGCATACTGCTGATCGTCTCCGCGCTGACCGGCCGGCGCATGACGGAACTCGAGGCGCTCGCAGCGGATTTTGGCATGGCGGTACTGGTCGAAGTGCATAATGCCGCCGAACTCGATCGCGCGCTCGCTTTGAAGACCCCGCTGATTGGCGTCAACAACCGCAATCTGCGCACGTTCGAGACGAAGCTCGACGTAACGCTCGCTTTGTTGAAGCGGATTCCAGCGGACCGACTCGTGATTACGGAAAGCGGCATTCTGCAACCCACCGACGTGCGCCTGATGCGGGACAACAGGGTAGACTGTTTCCTCGTCGGCGAAGCGTTCATGCGCGCCGAAGATCCCGGCATCGAACTCGCGCGCCTGTTCGCGCGCCCGGCCTGAACCGCTGTCCGCATAGGGAAGCTTATGCTCGAACTAGACCGCCTCATCACTGCCTTCGATAACGGGTTGCGCACCCTGCTCGCGCCTGCGCACAGCGCGCGGCCGATCCCCGGCGCCGCGGTGGTCGAGGCGGAAATGACCGCGCCGGAGCGCAGCCTCGCCGCCGCGCTGATGCGGGTGAATCACACCGGCGAGATCTGCGCGCAGGCGCTCTACCAGGGCCAGTCCTTGACCGCGCGCAATGCCGGGGCGCGCGCGGCGCTCGCGCAGGCCGCCGCCGAAGAGACGGATCACCTCGCGTGGACCGCGCAGCGCATCGCCGAACTCGGCGGCCGCGCGAGCTTCCTGAATCCGCTGTGGTACGCGGGCTCATTCGCGCTCGGCGCCGCCGCCGGGCTTTTCGGCGATCGCTGGAACCTGGGCTTTCTCGCCGAAACCGAGCGTCAGGTCGAAGGCCATCTCGCCGGCCATCTCGACCGCCTGCCGCCGCACGACGAGAAAAGCCGCGCGATCGTCGATGCGATGAAG
>JBKJMN010000149.1:0-2973 GCA_046596405.1 Burkholderiales bacterium | reverse complement strand
ATTATTGATCTTTACATAACCGTATGACAAATGCGTAGCGTGCCAAAAGCTTCCCTCACCCTCGGTCCCTCTCCCGGAGGTAGAGGGAAGGTAAGCCCTTCTCCCTCCGGGAGCAGGGTGGGGAGAGCAAAGCGAGGGGGCCGAAGGCGGGAAGGTTTATTGTCACAACGTTACGTAATTCTCAATAGCTTACACAATCAATGCCGATTGCAGCTACCACCGTTCGCGACAGTGCATCGCGCGTTTCACCGCGTCAGGCACTTCGTGGCGAGTGGCGATCAGTCGGCGCGCGCGCCGGACTGCTTGACAACCTTGTCCCACTTGACCGCTTCCGACTGCATGTAGGCGGCGAATTGCTCCGGTGTGGTGCCCACGCCTTCCGCACCTTCGGCCGCCAGTTTTTCCCTGCCTTCCGGCGAGCGCAGCACGTTCGCGACTTCGCGATTGAGAAAAGCCACGACGTCTTTCGGCGTGCCGGCCGGGGCGAGCAAGCCGTACCAGCCGTTCACTTCATATCCCGGATAGCCCTGCTCGGCAATGGTTGGCACGTCCGGCAACAGCGCGGCGCGCTTCAACGTCGTTACGCCGATCAGACGCACCTTGCCGCTTTTGACCTGCGGCAGGCCGGAAATGATGGTCGGAAAAAACGCGTCAACCTGACCTGCGATGGTGTCGACCAGCGCGGGGCTCGCGCCTTTGTACGGAATGTGCACTGCCTGGAAATTTGCCTGCAGCTTGAGCAGTTCCATGCCGAGATGGCCGAGCAGGCCCGAGCCGGAAGACGCATAGGTCAGGCCGCCTTTGCGCGTTTTTGCGAGCGCGACGAATTCCTTCACCGTTTTTGCCGGCACCCCCGGATTGATCACGAACAAGTATGGCTGCGCGGTGAGCTGGGTGATGCCCGTGAAATCCTTGATCGGGTCATAACTCATTTTCGCGTAAAGGCTAGGGTTAATGACATGGCTGGCCGTGACGGCGATCAGCGTATAACCGTCGGCGGGCGACCTGGCGACGATTTCCGCCGCGATGTTGCCGCTGGCACCGGGACGATTGTCGATGACGACCTGTTGACCGACCGCGGTCCCCAGGCGCTGGCCGACCACGCGCGCCACGATGTCCGTGCCGCCGCCGGGCGCGAGACCGACGACGATGCGAATCGGCTTGGCCGGGAAATTCTGCGCGAGAGTTGTCATCGCAGGCAGAAAAACGACGGCGAGCACCACGGCCCGGATGCCGTCCCTGAAAATACCGATTCTTCCCCTCATCTGGCGCTCCTTCTTTTTTAATTGCTATCAATATGCTTGAGTGATCGATCGATCTGCATGCCGCCCGCCCCTATGACTTTGGTCCATTTCGCAAGCTTCATGACCACTGCGTAGATGTTCTCAGTAAATGTCGCCGCGCTCGTATTGCGCGGGCCACTGCACCTCGGCGCGCAGCGTCCGGGCGGCGCGCTGCGGCCAGTACGGATCAATCAGCATGGCGCGTCCCAGGCTCACCATGTCGGCCTGTCCGTTGGCGACGATCTGCTCGGCCATGTCGGCGCCGTAAATCATGCCGACCGCGCTCGTCGCGATGCCAGCGCCCGTGCGCACGGCAGCCGCAAAAGGCACCTGATAGCCGGGATGAATGACCGGCTTCTGCTTCTGCACGAGTCCGCCGCTCGAGCAGTCGATGAGATCTACCTTACCGGTCGCTTTCAGTGCCTGCGCGAGCTTCACGCTGCTGTCCAGGTCCCAGCCGCCTTCTGCCCAGTCCGTCGCGGAGATTCGCACGAACAGCGGCAGATCGTCGGGCCATTCGCTGCGCACGGCGTCAATTGCCGCGAGCAGGAAGCGCGTGCGGTTTTCGAAGCTGCCGCCGTAGTCATCGCTGCGCTGGTTCGACAGCGGCGAAAGAAATTCATGCACCAGATAGCCGTGCGCGGCATGCACTTCGATAATCTGGAAGCCCGCCTCGCGCGCGCGCCGCGCGGCAATTGCGTAGAGCTCCAGCGTGCGCACAATCGCTGCGGCGTCCATCGCCGCGGGCACCTGATAACCATCACCGAAAGCGAGCGCCGATGGCGCAATCAACGGCCATGCGCCCTGGTCTTTGCTCAACGGCTTGCCGCCTTCCCATGGACGTCCGACGGCGCCTTTGCGCCCGGCGTGACTCAACTGGATGGCCGGCGCCGCACCTGCCGATCTGACGAATTTGGTGATGCGCGCGTACGCATCGCGCTGCTCGTCGTTCCACAACCCGAGGCAATGCGAGGTGATGAGTCCGCGCTCCTCGATGGCGACCGATTCGGTGAACACAATGCCGGCGCCGCCGACCGCGCGCGAACACAGATGCTGGAAATGCCAGTCGCCTGCGATGCCGTTCTCGGCCGAGTACTGGCACATCGGCGACATGGTGATGCGGTTGCGCACGCGGACCGAGCGGAAATCGATCGGGCGAAAAATATGCGGTGTGCGGTCGCGCTGGAAGACCTTGCGCTCGTTCTCGCCGCGTGCCGAATGCGGGTTGGCTGGTTTCGCGTCCATGCTGTCCTCCGCGCCGGCCCTATGCGGTCAGCGGCCGTAGAGCACGATGGCGAGACCGAACAACGCAACGAGCACCAGCCATGCCCAGGCATGCGCGGCGACGACCGTCGAGCGGCGCTCCTGCTGCGCCATGCGTCGTATGCCGCTGTAGCCGTGTCCGACAACGAGCAGCAACAGCGCCGCATTGAGCACGCGGTTGTGGCTCATCTCCGGCATCCACACGTGCACCGCGACCAGCGGTCCCAGCAACAGGCCCGAGGCACGCTGCAGCACCCACATCCAGACCGGCGTCACGCGAAACGCGCGGCCGAAAACTATGCGATTAGATGCCTGCATAACGCACCATCTCACGCAGGCCGAACAACGCGCTGACGCCAACTATGGCCCAGAACGCACTTTGATAATGAATGCGGAAGCCGAGCTCGCCGGCGAGCAGCTTTAGTCC
>JBKJMN010000145.1:0-12959 GCA_046596405.1 Burkholderiales bacterium | reverse complement strand
CGCGCGCCAGAATCGTTTCCTTGAAGTCTCGAGTCAGTGCCATGTTGTCTCCTGATTGTTCATCTGGTGCTTTTGCGACGCCGATAGTCCGTCCAACCGGACGGCATTTGTTATGGTAACACTAATGTTACTAATAAAGCAACGCTGCAATGCTCGACACCCCGCGCGGCTTGCACATACACTGTAGCCTCGCGTTTTCAGTCAACGGAACAATGGCGCACCCCGACAAATTCCTGCTCGCCGGCGTGATGGGCTGGCCCGTCATGCACTCGCGCTCGCCCCTGTTGCACAACCACTGGTTCGAAAAATACCAGCTGGCGGGGCGTTACGTGCCGCTGGCGATCAAGCCGGATGGACTCGCCGCCGCGCTGCGCGCGCTGCACCCGCTGGGCTTCGCTGGCTGCAATCTGACCATCCCGCACAAGCAGGCGGCAATGGCCATAGTCGACGAAGTCGATGCAGTGGCAGCGAAGATCGGCGCGATCAGTTGCGTCGTGGTGCGGCCCGACGGCTCGCTTGCCGGCAGCAACAATGATTGCTACGGCTTCATCCACAACCTGCAGCAGGAACAACCGGCGTGGCGCGCGGATACCGGGCCGATCGCGGTCATCGGCGCCGGTGGCGGCTCGCGCGCCGTGTGCTACGCGCTCGCGCGGGAAGGCGCGCGCGAAATTCGTCTTATCAACCGCACTTTCCAACGTGCGCGGGAAATGGCCGCCGACTTCGGCGCACCGGTCACAGCGGTTAAATGGGAGCAGCGGGAGGATGCGCTCGCCGATGTCTCGATGGTCGTCAATACGACCAATCAGGGCATGGTCGGCGAAGCGGCGCTCGACTTGAACCTTACCCGCCTGCCGCGCTACGCACTAGCTGCCGACTTGATTTACATTCCGCGCGAGACGCCGTTTCTCGCGGCCGCGCGCTCACGCAGCAACCCCACCGTCAACGGCCTCGGCATGTTGCTGCACCAGGCGCGACCGGCATGGCAGGCATGGTTCAGCATCACGCCCGAAGTCACGCCTGAACTAAGAGCGCTGATGGAAAATTCTCTCTCGTAGGATGGGTTGAGGCGCCGTGCGCCGATACCCATCAAGCTGGCGTGATCCGTATCGATGGGTATCGCTACGCTCAACCCATCCTACGTTCTACAAAGGCGGCAGCTTCGCGTGGAAATGATCCCACGTGCGCTTGAACAGCGTCGGCGTCCACAGTTTGGCGCGGCACATCTCGATTTCCTCGGCGCTGAACGCATAGGGCTTGCCGATCTGCAATGCCATGTACTGGCGGTAGGCATTTTCTTCGAGGTAATTCGCGAGCACGAAAGCCTCGACGAGGTCCTTCCCTACCGTCACCGCGCCGTGCGCTTTCATCATTGCCGCCGGTCGCTCGCCGAGCGTCGCAGCCAGCCGGTCGGCGATCGCGCGATTGTTGATCGAGTTCGGCGTGTCGAGGAGCGGCATCGGATAGACGAGCGAGCCCTGCGCGTAAACCGGCTGATAGGCCTCGCCGACCATGGTCAGGAACGTAGACCATTTCGGATGCGCGTGCACGACCGCCTTCACTTCGGCACGCGCGCGATAGATGCCGAGATGCAGATGCATTTCGAGCGGCGGATTGCCGTTGCCCGCGAGCACCTTGCCTTCCATGTCTATCGTGCAGATGTCGTCGACCTTCAGCCGGCTGCGCTGGCACGAGCCGATGTTGATCAGCAAGCGGTCGGCGTCAAGCCGGATGCTGCAATGACCGTTGTAATCGATGATGTCCGATTGCTCGAGCATACGGATGCAATCGACGAGCTGCTGCTTCAGTTCCGCTTCGTTCATGACACTTCTCCCTGTCCCGCTACCACTTGACCTCGCTGCGCCACAAATCCCACGCGCGCATTCCGGCCGTCTGGTTGACGACGTCGGCGAGCCGGCCTTCCTCGGCGTCAAGCGCCGCCGGTTCCGCGCCGCCGGCAAGCGCCATGGTCCAGTGCTGGATGCGCGCATTGACCTCGGTGTAGACCGCGCGGAACACCGCCGTCTGCAGCGTCGGCCCGCATGCGACACTGCCATGCGCGCGCATCAGCGCGATGTCCTTGTCGCCCATCGCCGCGGCGAGCGCTACGCCCTTGGCGCCGTCTTTGATCAGCATGTCGGTGGCACCGAACTTGTCGCGGATGTCGAACACCGGCGCGCCGGCGGCGATGAATGCCGCGTTGTGAAACATCGCGCGCATGGGCTTGTTGACCAGCCCGAACGGAATCACCGACGGCGAATGACTGTGCACGACCGCCATTACGTCCGGCCGCGCCTTGTAGATTTCACCGTGGATGAAACGCTCGAGAAAACTCGACCGGCCGTTGGCATTGCACGGATTGCTGTCGAGATCGTACTCGATGATGTCGGCGGGTGTGACTTGCGCCGGCGCGATCGAACGCGCCATCAGGTAACGATCAGGCGCCGCCGGATGGCGCATCGACACGTGACCGAAACCGTCGACTACCCCTTGTGCTGCCAGTATGCGGGCGGCGGCGGCCAGATCGGCGATCAATTCCGGCGCGACCGCGCCGCCTGACTTCGGGACTTGAGCTGACATATAGAAGTGTGCCTGACACCATGAACCGGCGCTATGTTAGCGCAGAGGCTGCGCACGGCGCACGATATTTTGCCACGGCCGGAATCGCACGGTAGTATGCGTGGCGGATTTTTCCGCCACTGACAACGACATGCCATCCATTCTGCTGCAACTCCTGCTCGCGACGACAACGGCGCTGATGTCCGCGAGCGCCGGCGCGCAGATATGGCCGGCGAAACCGGTACGCGTGGTAGTGCCGTTCGCCGCGGGCGGCACTGCCGACACGCTTGGCCGTATCGTCGCCAACAAGTTGACCGAAAGCCTGGGCCAGTCGTTCATCATCGAGAACCGTCCCGGCGCCGGCGGTGTCAGCGGCTCCGATCTCGTCGCGAAAAGCGCGCCCGACGGCTACACTCTGCTGGTGTCCGGCATCGCCTCGCACGTGATCGCGCCGGCGCTCGCGCAGTCGGCGAAGTTTCCGTTCGACCCGCTGCGTGATTTCACGCATATCGCATTGTTCGGCGGACCACCCTCGGTGTTTGCGGTCCATCCGTCGCTGCCGTTCAAGACGCTCAGGGAATTCGTCGTCTATGCCAAGGCGCATCCCGGCACGCTCAATTACGGCTCGCCCGGCAACGGCACGCAGGGCCATCTGATCGCGGAGCTATTCAAGCAGACCGCCGGCATCAACATCGTGCACGTGCCGTACAAAGGCGCAAGCGGCGCGGTCACCGATCTGATCGCCGGCCATATCGATGCGGTTTCCAATACGCTAACCAGCGCCGGCGCGCAGATCCGCGCCGGCCGCGCGCGCGCGCTCGCGATCAGTTCGGTGGCGCGGCTCGCCGACTACCCAAACGTGCCGACGTTCCGCGAAGCCGGCTATCGCGAGATCGTCGCCAATATCTGGTTCTCGCTCTCGGGCCCGGCCGGCCTGCCGCCTGAAATCGTCACGCGGCTGAATGCGGAGGTGCGGCGCGTGCTGCAGCTGCCCGACGTGCGCGAGCGGCTGCGTCCCGACGGCATCGAGCCGGGAACGCTCGACATCAAAGCGTTCACCGAGTTCGTCGCCGCCGAAATCAAACGCTGGGGTCCGGTGGTACGCGCCTCAGGTGCGCAAACGGACTAGCGGTACAGCTCCGGATATTTCGCGCGCACCCTCGCCGCGAGTTCCGGCGAGCTCTCGCACACCTTGGGAAAACTGTCGAGCCGTTCGTACGGGCGGCAGGCGTCGATCACCATGCGTGAGTTGTACGGAAGCGACTTGTCAGTCACCATCGTATCCAGACGCGACGACCAGCAGTGATCGAGCAGCGTGGTGCGCGTTTTCGGATCGCAGCGCGTGCCCATCGCCCAGATCACGTCGTGGATATCGGTCGGATCGACGTCGTCGTCAACCACCACGATCCAGCGGCTGACATAGCCGACCGATGCGACTTGCGAAGCGACCAGCCCGACCTGGGTCGAGTGACCGAAGTAGCGCTGCTTGATCGCGACCACGCAGAAAGTGCGGCCGGCGCCGGCCTGATGCAGCCACGCGCCTTTGACGTCGGGAATACCGGCGCCTTCCAGCGCGTCGAGCAATCCGGCCGAACGCAGGAAGCAGCGTTCGAACAAATGCGAATGCGGCGGCTTCTGGCTTGCCGCGCAGGTCAGGATCGGGGCGTTGCGGAAATACATGCGCGTGATGCGGATCAGCGGCTCCTCCTGCGCATCGCCGGCGTAATAGCCGTGCCATTCGCCAAACGGGCCTTCGAGCGCGGTTTCGGTCGCCGAGATTTCTCCTTCGAGCACGATCTCGGAGCGCGCCGGAAACGGCAACCCTGTCACCTCACCCTCGATCAGATCGAGCGGCCGGTCCATCAACCCGCCCGCCCACTCGTACTCGGGCATCGAATCGGGCATGGTGAACCCGGCGGCGAGATAAGTAATCGGATCGCAGCCGATGACGATGACGACCGGGCACGGCTTGCCGGCCTTTAGATATTTATCGCGGTGGATGCGTCCCTGCTTGCCGTTCGAAATGTACGACGCGCAGGTATTCTTTCCCAGCAGTTGCACGCGGTAGGTGCCCACGTTGATGCGGCCGTCGTCGGGATCGCGTGTGACCACGCCGCAGGCAGTGCCGATATACCGCCCGCCGTCGTCCTCGTGATGCACCGGCACCGGCAGCTTGAGCAGATCGACCGCATCGTCACGCCACACATTTTCGAGCGCCGGCCCGCCTGTCACCATGTTCGGCGCAATACGCTTGAAGCCTTTGCGGATGTGCTTGCGGAAGTGGTCGAGCATTTCCTTGCGGTTGTCGGACAGCGACGGTTCCATGCCGAGCACCAGCGACAGCCGGTACGGCGAGCCGAACATGCCGTAGGCGCAGCGGTGGCCGTGCGGATAATCGGGTATGTCGTCGAACAAAAGCATCGGCGCTTTCTCGACCTTCTGGCGGTAGAGCACTTCGGTGACGGCACCGAGCTCGCGATCCCAGTGCGCGTTCTGGACGTGAGCGAGCTCGCCGCGCCGTTCGACGGCCGCGATGAATTCGCGCAGATCGTTCTGGATGGTGGCGGCGTTGCTCATGGTGTTCTCCCCCGATGCGCACTCGTACACGCGCAAATGCGCTCGATTTCATTGCGTTGCGGTCTGCGGAAAGTTGACCATACAATACCCGCATCGTCAATTGATGGCGCAGTCTCGCGCCAGGACCACGCGATGATTAACAGGCACTCCAAGTTGTCCGCCATGCATCGCCTGACGCTGATCGTCGCGGCTGCACTGCTTGCCGCATTGCCACTTGCCGTCTGCGCGCAGGCCACTTCGACAGGCTCAGGACAGGCCGCTTCGACAAGCTCAGGACAGGCGTGGCCGGCCAAAACGGTACGCGTGATCGTGCCCTTCGCGCCCGGCGGCACTGCCGATACGCTCGGCCGCATCGTGTGCAACAAACTGAGCGAGACCTTCGGCCAGCCGTTCGTCGCCGAAAACCGCGCGGGCGCCGGCGGCATGCTCGGCGCGGAGATCGTCGTGAAGAGCGCCGCCGACGGCTACACGCTGGGCGTGACGGGCCTGGGCCCGCTGCCGGTGGCGACCGCGCTTGCTGCCAAGCCGGCCTACGATCCGCTGCGCGATTTCACGCACATCGCGCTGTTCGGCGGCCCGCCGTCCGTGCTGGCGGTCCACCCGTCGCTGCCGGCGCACAATCTCGCGCAGTTCGTCGCGCTCGCGCGTGCCCGGCCCGGCGCCATCAACTACGGCACGGCCGGCAACGGCAGCACCGGGCAGATGCTGGCAGAGCTGTTTCGCCGCGCCGCCGGCATTAATATCCAGCACGTGCCGTACAAGGGCGGCGGCGGCGCGGTGATCGATCTGGTTGCCGGCCACATTCAGGCGGTGTCGAGCACGCTGACCGCCGTCGGCGGTCAGGTCCGCGCGGGCAGAGTGCGCGCGCTGGCGATGAGCTCGGCGGCGCGGCTCGCCGATTTCCCCGCAGTGCCGACGTTTCGCGAAGCCGGTTACCCGGAACTCGTCGCCAGCGTGTGGTTCTCGCTGTCAGGACCGTCCGGCCTGCCGTCCGATATCGTCGCCAGACTCAACTTGGACGTGCGGCGCATATTGCAATTGCCCGAAGTGCGCGAACGCCTGCGGCCGGAAGGGATCGAAACCAACGCGCTCGACGCGAAGGGGTTTGCCGATTTCGTTGCCGCCGAAGTCAAACGCTGGACTCCGCTCGTGCGCGAATCCGGCGCGCGGGCCGACTAGCGATGCGTCACGGATAAGGTATGCTTGTTATGCACAACGACAATGTCGAGACGACAACATGATAACCGCCATGCAAAACGACGATCTCACCCGCACCGGCGCCGGCACGCTGATGGGAGATCTGTTCCGGCGCTACTGGCTGCCCGTGCTGCACGCGTGGGAGCTGCCCGAGCCCGACTGCGCGCCGGTGCGGGTCAAACTGCTCGGCGAAGCATTGATCGCATTCCGCGATACCAAAGGCCGGCTCGGCCTGATCGACGAATTCTGCGCGCATCGCGGCGTCTCGCTGTGGTTCGGCCGCAATGAGGAATGCGGACTGCGTTGCGCGTATCACGGCTGGAAGTACGATGTCACCGGCCAGTGCGTCGAGCTGCCTTCGGAAGGCGACAACGGACCGATGCGCGCGCGCATGAAGCTCAAATCGTATCCCTGCATCGAATTGGGCGACACGATCTGGACCTACATGGGCCCGCCGCAATTAAAGCCCGCGCCTCCCGCCTTCGAATGGGCGAGCGTCGCGCCGGATCGCCGCTTCGTGACCAGACGTCTGCAGGAATGCAATTACCTGCAGGCGCTCGAAGGCGGCATCGACTCTTCACACGTGAGCTTCCTGCACTCGGGCGCCCTCAAATCCGATCCGCTGTTCGTCGGCAGCAAGGGCAACGTCTACAACGAGCGCGACCGCATGCCGCAGTTCGAGGTTGTCGAATTCGAAGGCGGCCTGTTGATCGGCGCGCGCCGTAACGCGGAAAACGACCGCTACTACTGGCGCATCACGCCGTGGATCCTGCCCACCCACACGATCATCCCGCCGCGCGCCGACCATCCGCTCGGCGCACATGTATGGGTGCCGATCGACGACCACAACAACTGGGCGTGGAGCATCAACTACCACCCGGCGCGCGCGTTGAGTGCCGCCGAGCTCGCGGCGATGAAAAGCGGCCAGGGCATCCACAATAAATATGTGCCCGGCACCTTCATGCCGCTCGCCAACAAGGGCAACGACTACATGATGGACCGAGCCGCGCAAAAATCGGGCAAGCATTTTTCCGGCGTCGAAGGCATCGCGATGCAGGATGCCTCGCTACAGGAATCGATGGGCGTGATTCAGGATCGCTCCAAGGAGAACCTGTGCCCGACCGACCGCGGCATCGTCATGACGCGCCGCATGCTGCTCGCCGCGGCGGAGGCCAATCGCAGCGGCGGCCGCGTGCCGGCGCTCGATCCGGCCGAGCAGCGCGTGCGCTCATGCGCGATCGAGCTGGCGCGCGACCAGCCCTTCAAAGACCACGCGCGGCACGGACTGTTTGCGCCACTCGACAGCAAGCCGGTCAGCGTTTAGGGAACCCCGTGCAGTTACGCGCTTATTCCGGTTTGATGCCGGCGGCCTTGATCACTTTGCCCCACTTGACGATCTCCGAGTTGATGTAGGCACCGAATTCCGCGGGCGTACTGCCCACGGGCTCGAAGCCCTGCGCGAGCAACCGCTCGCGAGTCTCCGCGATGCCCAGAATTTTGACGATTGCGCCGTGCAGTGCCGTGACGATCGCACGCGGGGTGCGGGCCGGCGCGAGCACCCCGTACCAGGTGGATGCGTCATAACCTTTAAGGGTTTCGCCGATCGTGGGCAACTCCGGCAGCGCCTGCGAGCGCTTGGCACTGGTGACTGCAATCGCACGCAGCCGGTTCGACTTCACATGCGGCATTGCAGCCGGCATGGTCGCGAACATCAACTGCACCTGGCCGCCGAGCAGGTCGGTCAGTGCCGGCCCGCCGCCTTTGTAAGGAATGTGCACCATTTTCACGCCCGCCAGATTGTCGAACAGTTCCCCCGCGAGATGCGACGAGCTGCCGAGACCCGCCGACGGATAATTGAGCGACGCGGGTTTGGCCTTCGCAAGCGCAATCAGTTCCGGCACGGTTTTCGCAGGAAACGACTGCTGCACCACGAGTATGTTCGGCGTTGAGGCAACGAGACTCACCGGCTCGAAATCCTTGACCGGGTCGTAGCCGAGCCTGGCGTAAAGACCGACGTTGATCGCGTTCGGCGCGACATTGCCCATCAATATCGTGTAGCCGTCGGGCACTGAATGCGCGGCGATTTCGCTGCCGATGCTGCCCGCAGCACCCCCGCGATTGTCGATGACCACGGTCTGGCCGAAGTTCTCCGACATTTTCTGCGCGACCATGCGGCCCACGATGTCGGTGCCGCCGCCAGGCGGATAGGGCACGATCATGCGGACCGGTTTGGCGGGATAACTTTGCGCGGATACTCCTCCGGCAATGAGCGCGGCCAATGACAGGCAAGCAATTTGGCGAGCCGCGTGAACGAGTGAAAGAGTGAAAGAGTGAAACCCCTCACCTTGGCCCATTCCGCGCGCACGGAGAGAGGGTATGCATTTGTTCACTGGTTCACCCCTTCACTGTTCACTTTTCACTCTTTCACTCCCAATCATTGCGCCAGCGGCAGCTTGACCGTCTTGCCGCTCGCCGCCGCGAGCTGTATCGCCAGCGTCACTTCGAGGTTGCAGCGCGCGTCCTGCGCCGTGGCATGCACGCACGCCTTGCCGGTCGCGAGATGGTCGAGCCACGCGCGCGTTTCGTTCGCGATCGGCCCCCAGAAGTCGCCGAGCGCCCAGTCCCCCGGCGTGCCGCTCGACAAAAACACCATGTTGACGTTGTGATCGGGCAGATACACGTGCGGAACGCCCTTGTTGCTGTACATCAGTTGATCGGTGTGATCGTCGTCCAGGATGATCACGCCCTCGGTTCCGAGGATCTCGACGCGCGCCGCGTGGCCGAGCGCTGGATATTTCTCCGGCAGCGCGTAGCTCACGCCGAGATTGACGACCGCGCCGTCCGCGTACGTGACGATCGACCAGTTGACGTCGTCCACGTCGTGGCCGGCGGCTTGCAGGACGCCCTTTTGCCCGCGCGCGAACACTTCCACCGGCGCGTTGCCTTCGAGCAGCCAATTCATGAGATCGACGTAATAGGTGAGCGCGTCCACGACCGGCGTCGCTTCGGGGTTGCGCTTCATCATCGCCAGCGCCTGCGCGCGCGAGTTGTATACGCGCGCCGCGCCGCCGACGATTTTTCCGACACGTCCCTGGATAATCTGCTCCTTGGCGATCAGGTAGCGGTCCTTGAAGCGACGGCTGTAGCCCACGCGCAGATCGGTCTTCGCTTTTTTGGCGGCAGCGATGATGCGGTCGGCGTCGGCAATGTTCAGCGCAATCGGTTTTTCGACCAGCACCGCTTTGCCCATCTCAATCGCTTTCAGCACGGGCGCCAGATGCTCGCCCTCGCTGGTTGATACGATTACCGCGGTGACTTCGGGACACGCGATGATTTCATCGTTGTTCGCCGACGCGAACTGCGCGCCGACTTCCTTCTGCAGTTTCTGCGCGGCGCCGAGATTGCTGTCCGATACCGCAATGAAATTTACCGCCGGATGCGACGATGCGAGCTTCGCGCGCAGCGTGCCGATACGACCTGAGCCGATAACGGCGAGTCCGATTTGTTTACGTTCGATGATTTATGTCCTTCTCAAACCTGAAGCAATTGTAGCCGCAGATAAACGCAGATAAACGCGGATGAAAATCAAGGCAACTTCAAATAATTTCACGCATTCAAACTTCGTCTTTCTTGAAGTTATCTGCGTGTATCTGCGTTTATCTGCGGCTCAATAGATTTTATTCAATTTTTAAATTTAGCGTCTTGATGACCTTGCCCCACTTCGCGGCTTCGGACTTGATGTACTGGGCGAATTGCTCCGGTGTATCGCCTACCGGCTCCGCGCCTTGTGCAATCAGGCGCTCTTTCACGTCGGGCAGCGCGAGAATGCGGACGATCTCCTTGTTGAGCGCGGTGACGACTTCTTTCGGCGTGCGCGCGGGCGCAGCGTAACCGAACCAGCCCGCGGCTTCGAATCCCGGCAGCGATTCCGCTATTGTCGGCAACTCCGGCAACTGGGGCGCGCGCTTCGCGGTCGTGACCGCGACAGCGCGTAATCTGCCGGCCTTGATCTGCGGCAATGCAGTCGGCATCGCGTCGAACATCGCGTGCACCTGGCCGCTGATCATGTCGATGTGCGCAAGCGGGCTGGATTTATACGCAATGTGCTCCATCGTGATGCCGGTCATCGATTTGAACAACTCGGCGGACAAATGAATGGTGCCGCCGGCGCCCGCCGACGCGTAAGTAAGCTTGCCGGGATTCGCCTTGCCGTATGCGATCAGGTCGTTGACGGTTTTCACCGGTAGCGACGGCGTGACGACCAGCACGTTGGTAGTCTTGACCATATTCGTGATCGGCGCGAACGCAGTGTTGCTGTCGTAAGGCATCTGCGAGTAGAGACTTTGATTGATCGCCAGCACGCTGGCAGCACCCAGCACGATCGTGTAGCCGTCGGGCGGCGCTTTGGCGACGAGATCGGTGCCGATGTTGCCGCCGGCGCCGGGACGATTGTCCACCACGACCTGCTGGCCCCAGTGCTCGGCCATGCGCACAGCTACAGTGCGCGCGAGCACGTCGGAATTGCTGCCGGCGCCGAACGGCACGATCATGCGGACCGGTTTCACGGGGAAAGGCTGAACGTCGGCGGCATGGGCCGTGAGGGCAATGCCCAGCGCGCTCAATCCCGAAATCAATGTTTTCATCGCCACTCCCGTTTCGTTCTATTCGTTCTCAATCCGGCTTCGCCCCCGACTGTTTAACTGCTTTGCCCCAGCGCACGATTTCGTCACGCACGAACGCTTCGAATTGCTGCGGTGTCGTGCCCGCGACCTCGACGCCCTGCCCGGACAGGCGCTCGCGCACGTCCGGCATGTTGAGGACGCGCACGATGTCGTCGTGCAATTTCGTGACGATCGCGCGCGGCGTGCGCGCTGCCACTGCCACGCCCCACCACGCCGTCATGTCGTAATCGGGGTAGCCGGATTCGGCGATGGTCGGGAGTTCCGGCGCCGTGCGCATGCGGGCCTTGCCGGTGACAGCGATCGCGCGCACGCGGCCGGTTTTCATGGGACCTTCGAGCGCGAGCTGGGTCCCGAAGGTATAGCTCAACTGCCCGGCCATCACGTCGGTCAGTGCCGGCGCCAACCCTTTGTAGGGCACATGCACGACGTCCACGCCCGCCATCGACTTGAACATCTCGCCCATCAGGTGGGCGGAACCGCCGCTGCCGGTAGAACCGTAGGCGAGTTGTCCCGGCTTCGACTTGGCGAGCGCCACCAACTCTTTTACATTTTTTGCCGGCAATTGCGCATTTACTGCGAGCAGCATCGACGCCGCGCCGATTTGCGTAACGGGCGTAAAATCGCGCAACGTGTCGAACGGCAGCTTCGGATAGAACGCGGCATTGATCGCGAATGCGGTCGCCGTCAGCAGCAGCGTGTGCCCATCCGGCGGGCTTTTGGCGACAATGTCGGTGCCTATTGTCGTGCCGCCGCCCGCGCGGTTGTCGACGATCACATGCTGCTGCCACATCTCGGACAGCTTCAGGCTGACGAGGCGGCCGATGAAATCGTTGATCGCGCCCGGCGTGTACGGCACGACGAACCGCACCGGCCGCGCGGGGAAATCGGCGCCGATGGCCGGCGGCGATACACAGGCGCACAGCGCTATAAGCCATGCAAATTTCAAACCCGTCGCGGCTTGCATTATGATTTGCCCCATACCGTAATCTAATGGACCCGCGATGATACATGCTGAACCCGGACTCTTCCTGCGCTACGAGCCGGCAGCCGCCGAGGTGCCGCTGATTTTAGATGTATCGCGCAGCGGACGCGAATATCCGAAAGAGTACCGGACACCGCTGCCGTTCACGACCGTGCATGACAACGTGTCCATGTACGTCGACGATCTGTACGTGGGAGCCCCGCAGGTTGGCGCGACACTGCTCTATTGCATGTTTCCGAACACCTGGGTCGACGTCAACCGCGACGAGCTCGACATGGATCCGGCGGTGGTCGACGGCGAATGGCCCGTCGCGCTGAAGCCGACACCGCGCACGCTCGAAGGTCTAGGCCTCATCAAAAGCAAATCGCGCTACGGCGAGCCGTTTCAGGAACGCAAGCTCACGGTGGCCGAAATTGAAGAGCGTCTGGCGAAATATTACCGTCCCTATCACGCCGAATTGAAACGCATCATCGATTACCTGCATGCGCGCTTCGGCGTAGTGCGCCAGATTTCATGCCATTGCATGTCGGCAGTCGGCGCCCCGACGCATCCCGATGCCGGCCAGCCGCGGCCCGATTTCTGCATCGGCGATATCCACGGCAAAACCACGTCGCCGGAATTCCGCGCGCTCGTCGTCGACACGCTGAAAAGCCTCGGTTACAGCGTCACGGTCAACGACCCTTACGTCGGCAACGTGCTGATCGGCCGCAACAGCGATCCCGCGCGCGGCATCGACAGCCTGCAGATAGAGGTAAACAAAAAGCTTTTTATGGAAACCAAGACGTTTCGTGCGACGGCCGGACTCGCGAAACTGAAAGCCGACATCGACAAGCTGCTGCAGATCGTCGCGGAATACGCGCGCACGCGCATTAAGGCGTAGCTAGATCGCCGCAATCACCTGTATCTCGACCATCAGTCCCGGGTCGGCCAGATGAACCACTTCAACCATGGTGCTGGTCGGC
>JBKJMN010000342.1:0-5300 GCA_046596405.1 Burkholderiales bacterium | reverse complement strand
CTCGCTCGCGGCGCAGAACTGCATGCACGAGGTGCCGATCATGCAGCGCGCCGCGATTCAGAACGGCGTGATCTACGTGCTCGAAGTCAATCCGCGCGCGTCGCGCACGGTGCCCTTCGAGCACGTAGATCACGCCGTTCTGAATCGCGAACTGCACGTTCATGAGCCCGACGACTTTCAATGCATGCGCCATCGCTACCGTCTGCTTGCGCAATTCGTCCTGTAGTTCGGGCGCCAGACTGAACGGCGGCAGCGAGCACGCGGAATCGCCCGAATGCACGCCCGCCTGCTCGATATGCTCCATGATGCCGCCGATCAGCACCTCTTTGCCGTCGCAGATCGCATCGACATCGACCTCGGTCGCGTCGTTCAAAAAGCGGTCGAGCAATACCGGCGAATCGTTCGACACCTTGACCGCTTCGCGCATGTAGCGCTCGAGATCGGCCTGCTCGCGCACGATTTCCATCGCGCGGCCGCCCAGCACGTACGAAGGGCGCACCACCAGCGGGTAGCCGATCTCGGCGGCCAGCGCGAGCGCTTTCTGCGCGCTGCGTGCAGTGCGATTGGGCGGCTGCTTGAGCTTCAGCTTGTTGATGAGCTTCTGAAAACGCTCGCGGTCTTCGGCCATGTCGATCGAGTCCGGCGAGGTGCCGATGATGGGCACGCCGTTGGCTTCGAGATCGCGCGCGAGCTTGAGCGGCGTCTGCCCGCCGTACTGCACGATCACGCCGAACGGCTTCTCGACGTGCACGATTTCGAGCACGTCCTCGAGCGTCAGCGGCTCGAAGTAGAGGCGGTCGGACGTGTCGTAATCGGTCGACACGGTTTCCGGATTGCAATTGACCATGATGGTTTCGTAACCATCTTCGCGCAGCGCGAGCGCGGCATGCACGCAGCAGTAGTCGAATTCTATGCCCTGCCCGATCCGGTTCGGCCCGCCGCCCAGCACGATGACTTTCTTGCGGTCGGTCGGCTGCGCTTCACATTCTTCTTCGTACGTCGAGTACATATAAGCCGTGTTGGTCGCGAACTCGGCCGCGCAGGTGTCGACGCGCTTGTACACGGGCCGGATACCCAACGCGTGGCGGTGCGCGCGCATTTCGGTTTCGCTCGACTTCATCAGATAAGCGAGGCGGCGGTCGGAGAAGCCTTTGCGCTTCAACCCGCGCAAGGTCGGTGCGTCGAGGTCCGCAATCTTCTTGTCGTCGAGCTCCATTTCGAGATCGACGATTTCCTTGATCTGAGTCAGGAACCACGGATCGATCTTGGTCAGCTGAAAAACCTCTTCGAGCGTGAAACCGTTTTCGAACGCGTCGCCCACGTACCAGATGCGCTCGGGTCCCGGTTCGCCGAGTTCCTTCTCGATCGTCTCGCGGTCGGTCGTCTTCTGGTTCAGGCCGTCGACCCCGACTTCGAGTCCGCGCAGCGCTTTCTGGAACGATTCCTGAAAAGTGCGGCCAATCGCCATCACTTCGCCGACCGATTTCATCTGGGTAGTCAGGCGGTCGTTGGCCTGCGGGAATTTTTCGAACGCGAAACGCGGCACCTTGGTGACCACATAGTCGATCGTCGGCTCGAACGACGCGGGGGTCGCACCGCCCGTGATGTCGTTGCGCAATTCGTCCAGCGTATAACCGACGGCAAGTTTGGCCGCGATCTTGGCGATCGGAAAACCGGTCGCTTTCGACGCCAGCGCGCTTGATCGCGACACGCGCGGATTCATTTCGATGATCAACAGGCGCCCGTCGTCGGGATTCACCGCAAACTGCACGTTCGAGCCGCCGGTATCGACGCCGATTTCGCGCAGGCACGCGATCGACGCGTCGCGCATGATCTGGTATTCCTTGTCGGTCAGCGTCTGCGCGGGCGCGACCGTGATCGAGTCGCCGGTGTGCACCCCCATCGGGTCGAGGTTCTCGATCGAACACACGATGATGCAGTTGTCCTTGCTGTCGCGCACGACCTCCATCTCGAACTCTTTCCAGCCGAGCACCGATTCCTCGATCAGCACTTCCTTGGTCGGGCTCGCGTCGAGGCCGCGCTCGACGATGGAAACAAACTCTTCCTTGTTGTAGGCAATGCCGCCGCCTGCGCCGCCGAGCGTAAACGACGGCCGGATTACGGTCGGGAAACCGACCATCGCCTGCACCTGCAGGGCCTCCTCGAGGCTGTGCGCGATCGCCGACTTGGCGCTCGCCAACCCGATCCTGGCCATCGCCAGCTTGAATTTTTCGCGGTCCTCCGCCTTGTCGATCGCCTCTTTTTTCGCCCCTATCATTTCAACGCCGTATTTTTCGAGCACGCCGTGCTTCGAGAGATCGAGCGCGCAATTCAACGCCGTCTGCCCGCCCATCGTCGGCAGCAACGCGTCCGGTCTCTCGATCGCGATGACTTTCTCGACCATCTGCCACGTCACGGGCTCGATGTAGGTGGCGTCCGCCATGCTCGGATCGGTCATGATCGTCGCCGGATTCGAATTGACGAGCACCACGCGATAGCCTTCCTCGCGCAGCGCCTTGCACGCTTGCGCACCCGAATAGTCGAAGTCGCAGGCCTGGCCGATGACGATCGGACCGGCGCCTATGATCAGGATGCTTTTAATGTCGGTTCTTTTTGGCATTGCCTGGGTGAAGGAGTGAAGGAGTGAAGGAGTGAACAAAGACTAGGCCGCCAAGGCCTGGCCTATTTTCACTCATTCACGCATTCACTCGTTCACTTCCTTTCTCCATCATCTTCACAAATCTATCGAACAAATAACCCACGTCCTGCGGACCCGGGCTAGCTTCCGGATGGCCCTGGAAGCAGAACGCGGGCCGGTCGGTGCGCGTGAAACCCTGCAGCGTGCCGTCGAACAACGACTTGTGCGTGACGCGCACGTTCGCCGGCAACGTAGCGGGGTCAACGGCGAAACCGTGATTCTGGCTGGTGATCATCACGCGGCCGCTGTCGAGGTCCTGCACCGGGTGGTTCGCGCCGTGGTGCCCAAATTTCATTTTCAACGTTTTCGCGCCGCTCGCGAGCCCGAGCAACTGATGGCCGAGACAAATGCCGAACACCGGGATGCCGGTGTCGACGAGTTCGCGGATGGCGCGAATCGCATAATCGCAGGGCTCCGGATCGCCGGGTCCGTTGGCAAGAAAAATGCCGTCCGGTTTCAATGCGAGCGCGTCCTGCGCGGTGCTTTGCGCCGGAATCACCGTCAACCGGCAACCGCGCGCGGCGAGCATGCGCAGGATGTTGCGTTTCACGCCATAGTCGTAAGCGACGACATGAAAATCCGCTGCGGTCTGGCGGCCGTAACCGCTGCCGAGCGTCCACGTCGTTTCCGTCCACGCGTACGGTTTGGTGCAACTCACGACTTTCGCGAGGTCCATGCCCGCCAGTCCCGGAAACGCGCGCGCGGCCTCGAGCGCGACCTGTTCGTCCACTTCGCCCGCCATCACGCAACCGTCCTGCGCACCTTTCTCGCGCAGGATGCGCGTCAGCTTGCGCGTATCGATGTCGGCGATCGCGACGACGTTCTGGTCGCGCAGATAGCCCGGCAGGTCCTGCGTGCTGCGCCAGTTGCTCGCCACCAGCGGCAGATCGCGCATCACGAGCCCTGCCGCGTATACCTTGTCCGACTCGACGTCTTCCGGATTCGTCCCCGTGTTGCCGATATGCGGATAGGTGAGCGTGACGATCTGGCGGCAGTACGACGGATCGGTGAGAATTTCCTGGTAACCCGTCATCGCCGTGTTGAACACGACTTCGCCGGCGGCGAGACCCGCCGCGCCGATCGACGTGCCGCGAAAAACCGTGCCATCTTTGAGTACAAGAATGGCTGGTTCACGATGCGACAAGTCGAACTCCCGAGAGTAGATATGGAAAGCGGGACAGGTCACACGACCCGTCCCGCTTTGATTTAGTGAGCTGAATTATACGCTAAAGGCACTGCAGCTTCAATGCGCCGGCGTAATATCAACGCACTGATTCAATGTTGAAAACGCCGTACCGCCCGCTGTATCGATTACGCTGCCGGCGACAGGTGTCTGGCGCCGGTTTTACGAACGCAGGGCCGGCGTTTCGAACGCACCGCGGGTATTACGAACGCGCCGCCAGCGTTACGGACGCACAGCGGGTTCTACGAACGCGCCGCGTTAGCGCAACCCCAGAACGTCCTGCATGTCGAAGAGCCCGCTCTTCCTGCCCGCGAGAAAGCGTGCTGCCCTGAGCGCTCCCTGCGCGTACGTCGCGCGGCTGCCGGAGCGCACGACGATCTCGACGCGCTCGCCGGGCCCTGCGAACATCACCGTGTGCTCGCCGACAATGTCGCCACCGCGCACCGTCGCAAAGCCGATGGTCTGCGCGGCGCGCTCGCCGGTAACGCCCTCGCGACCGTACACCGCGCACTCCTCGAGTTTGCGGCCGAGCGCGTTGGCGACGATGCCGCCGATGTGCAGCGCGGTGCCCGAGGGGGCGTCGACTTTGTGGCGGAGATGCGCTTCGATGATTTCGACGTCGTAGCCGTCCTTGAGCACGCGCGCGGCGACATCCGCGAGCTTGAACACGAGGTTGGTGCCCACGCTCATGTTGGGCGCCATCACGATGGCAATATCGCGCGCGGCGTCGGCGATCGACTTTTTCTGCACGTCGTCAAATCCCGTGGTGCCGATCACCATTTTCACTCCCAGCCTGCGGCAAGCCGCGAGATGCGTGAGCGTGCCTTCGGGCCGCGTGAAATCGATCAACACATCACAACCGGCGAGACTCTTGCCTATATCGGCACCGATCGCGACGCGACACGGCGCGCCCACGAGTTCGCCCGCGTCCTTGCCGAGAAAAGCGCTGCCCTCGACTTCGAGCGCCGCGCCGAGTTCGGTGTCGGGGCTGCCGAGGACGGCCTCGAGCAAAGCGCGGCCCATGCGTCCCGCGCTTCCAGCCACTGCGATTTTCGCTTTCGCCATGTCGACTCCGTTAGCGCGTTGAGGTGTTGCGCGCGCGATCAAAAACCGATTTTTTCCAGCATCCGCCCGAACATGCCGCGCTTGGGCGGATCCTTTTTCTCGTCGGACGCCGCGGTATCCGCTTTCGCCGCCTCCGCTTTGGCTGCGTCGGTTTTCGCCGCCTCTTCTTTGGGCGCGTCGACGTTCGGCGCATCCGCTTTGGCTGCATCTGCTTTTGCTGCAGCCGCTTTTGCTGCGTCCCCCTTGGCCGCTTCTGCTTTCGCAGCTTCCGCCTTCGCCGCTTCCGCTTTGGCGGGCACCGGCTTGGGATCCGTCGAGATCGTCACTGTCGACGGCGCGCGCGGCGCGGGCGGC
>JBKJMN010000333.1:0-3196 GCA_046596405.1 Burkholderiales bacterium | reverse complement strand
AATCTTTTCAGTTAGGCTTAGCACACGATGCTAGCGAAACTTTCTTTGCTCCTGGCGTGCGTGCTCGCGGGCTGCACGACGGCGCCGCACGAGTATGCCGACCTCGCGCCGCCGCGCGCCGTCGCGATCGAGCCGGTGCGCGCCGCGCGCCCCCTGGTGGCGCTCGTGCTCGGCGCGGGCGGTTCGCGCGGTTTTGCGCACGTGGGCGTCATCAAAGCGCTCGAGTCCGCGGGCGTGCGCGTGGACATTGTCGTCGGCAGCAGTTCGGGCTCGGTGGTGGCCGCGCTTTACGCGGGCGGCAAAGACGCGCGCGCGCTCGAAACGATGGCGCTGGGGGTCGTCGACAACGACTTGATCGATTTCACGCTGTTCGGTCCCGGCCGCGTGCAGGGCAGTGCGCTGCAGGATTACGTGAACAGGGCGCTCGACAATCGTTCGATCGAGGCGCTCGGACGCCCGTTTGCGGTCGTCGCCACCGAGCGCAAGACCTATACGATGACGATCTTCAACCGCGGCAACACCGGTCTCGCGGTGCGCGCTTCGAGCAGCATCCCCGAAGTGTTCTGGCCGGTGCTGATCGAAGGGCGCGAATACGTCGACGGCGGACTCACGAGCCGGGTGCCGGTCGCGGTCGCGCGGCGGATGGGCGCCGACGTCGTCATCGCGGTCGACGTTTCGTGGCGTGCCTCGAGCGAGGCCGACGCCGCCGATGTCGCGATCCGGCCGGCGACGCCGCGCACGCGCTCGCTCGATTTCTCCGCGAAAGTCGAAGCGATCGCAGCCGGCGAAGCGGCCACCGTCGACGTAATGCCCGCGATTCGCGCGTGCATCGCGGCCGCCGAAGCAGGCAAGCGCGCGGCCAGCCTCGCCAACGCGCAGTGAGCGCCGCCGCGCGCCTGCAGCGTTATTTGGCGCGCGCCTGATATTGCTTGATGGCCTCGGCCGCGATGTCGCGCTGCTCCGAGATTTTGCGTTCGAGGCGCGGATCGTCGGTCGCCAGATACGCGGCGACCGCGTGCATGCCGTCGCGCCGCGCGGTCGCATAGCGCAGCAGCAGGTCGTAGTCCTTGCGCGAGGGCGCCTTGGCATCAAGCTCGACGCGTTCGAAACGCGCGACCGCGGCATCCCACGCCGGCAGAATTTCGACCTTTAGTGCGGCGAGCGCAGCCGCCGCGTCGATTTTCCTGGTGCGAGACTGCTCGGCAATGGTCATGAACGCGGCCTGCAGGCGTTTCTCCTCGGCGCTGAACGCATCGATTTCCTTCTGCAGCGCACGGGCTTCTCGATAAACGCGCGAGGTGTCGGGCGTATACAACGCCGCGGTCGGCAGCGTGACGGCCGCGAGCAATAGCGCGAGCCCAACGCGGCGCAGTTGACCGTTCGCCCGCGCGCCCGGAGCGAGCGGGCGCGCGAGAATCAGGCCCATGACGAAGCCGCCGGCCAGACCGCCGAGATGCGCCGCATTGTCGATGCCCGACTGCACGAATCCATAGAACAGCGAATACACGACGAAGGTCGACGTGCTCACGCGCAAATGGTTGAGGGTCGATGGCGGAATCGAGCCGCGCTGGACGGTCATGTAGGCAAGCAGCGCGCCGAACACGCCGAAGACCGCGCCCGAGGCACCGCCGCTGATGACTTCCTGATTCCACAGCATGCTCAGGCTGCTGCCGCAAAGGCCTGCGAACACGTACAGCGCGGCAAAGGCGGGATTGCCGAACAGGCGCTCGGTGAGCCGCCCGCTGTCCCACAACGCCCACATGTTGAACGCGAGATGGATGACGCCGAAGTGTACGAACATGCACGTAAAAAGCCGCCACCATTCGCCGCCGGTCGTCAGCGGCGCGAAATTCGCGCCGAAACGCAGGTATTCCTCCGCGCGGCCGCCCAGGATGTCGATGCCCAGCGCAACCATCGCCGCAAACAGCACGACGTTGGCCGCGATGATGATCGGCGTCACATACGCGCACGGGGTGGCCTCGATGAGGTGCTGGTCGAATTCGTGTTCGTCCGGAGCGGCCGCGGCAGCAGCGGTATCGTTCATGCGCGGCATTATGCCCGACGCGTTCGCGCAACGAAGGACGCCCGGCGCAGCGGCAAGCTCAGAGTCCCGGCGCCGGCGCGCTGCGCGCGTGCGGCACGCGTTCAATGCGCCAGTGGGCAATTGCCCAGTCCCAGAATTCGCCGATGCTCGCGTGCGTCAGCGCTTCCCGCGGCTGCTGGCCGAGAAAACGCAGCGCCGGCACGAGCGCCGCGAGCGGCCGCGCAAAATCGACCGCCGCCGCGCGCGTTTGCTTGCTGAGCTTTTCGCCGCCGGCATTGACGGCGACGGGCACATGACAATAGCGCGGGGTTGCCAGTTTCAGCCGATTCTGCAGATAGATCTGGCGCGGCGTCGAGTCGAGCAGGTCGGCGCCGCGCACGACATCGGTGATGCCTTGCGCGGCGTCGTCGACGACCACCGCGAGCTGGTACGCATACACGTGATCGGCGCGCAGCAGCACGAAGTCACCGATGTCGGTGTGCAAATTCTGGCGCTGCCGGCCCTGGATCGCATCCTCGAATTCGATCACCGCGCCTTGCGTGGCTATGCGCCAGGCGCGCACCGCTTTTCCCGGCGCGAGCCCCACGCGGCAGGTGCCCGGATAAACCGGCCCCTCAATGCCGCTCAACGCGGAATCGGCGATTTCGCGCCGGCTGCATGCGCACGGATAGACGATGCCGAGCGCGCGCAAGCGGTGCAGTTCGGCATGGTAGGCGTCAGTGCGCGTGCTCTGGACGACGACCGGGCCGTCCGCTCGCATCCCGTACGCTTCCAGCGCGCGCATGATTTCGGCGGCCGCGCCGGGGACTGCGCGCGGCGTATCGAGATCTTCCATGCGCACGAGCCATTCGCCGCCGCGGCACTTCGCTTCGAGGTAGCTCGCGACCGCCGCCACTAGCGAGCCGAAGTGCAGCGGGCCGGTGGGTGAGGGGGCGAAGCGTCCGCGATAGGTTGAAACGATGGTCAAGTGGAATGTCGCGATTTGCAAACAGGCGGCCAATTATAGTCGCCGGCGCCGGACGATTTCACGGCACTTTTATTCAGCGGTGGCGCCCGACTCCTTGACTGCTTTTTCCCACTTTTGCGTTTCGCGCACTACGTAACGTCCAAAATCGGACGGCGAGCTGCTGACGACGATCTCGACACCACCCG
>JBKJMN010000301.1:0-2659 GCA_046596405.1 Burkholderiales bacterium | reverse complement strand
CGGGAACTCGAGCGCTACAAGCGCTTTTCCCTCGGCCGGCACGAGGCTTTCGTCGCCAGGGAACGCGCCATCAGCGCCGATGCGCCGGCCGCCAGCGCCGTTGGCAAGCGTTCCGGCAACACAGTGACCTGCTTCCTGGCTGCGCCAAGCCCCGGCATCCCGATCGAAAACCCGCGCCAGGTCAGCGCTTATTCCTATCCGGCACAGTATGGTCCGCGTGGCCCGACGTTTTCGCGCGCCCTGTTCACGACCTGGGACGACCTGCCACAACTGTATATTTCCGGAACCGCCGCCATTTTCGGACACCACAGCCAGCACGAAGGCGATGCCGATGCGCAGGCGGCTGAAACCATCGTCAACCTGCGCTCGGTCATGGATGAAGCCCGGGCACAGGGACTGATCGACATCGGGAAAAGCAGCGAAATGCTGTTCAAGGTCTACCTGCGAGAGCCGGCATTTCATGCGGTCGCGCAGGCGCAGCTGCGCGAAGCTTTCGGTCCGGCCCCGACGATCATTTACCTTCAAGCCGACATCTGCCGGCGCGAGCTTCTGCTGGAAATCGAAGTGGTTTGCACAAACAGGGCAGCGCTCGCGTGAGCGTGTCGACGCGCATCGGATTGATCGCTGCCGTCGCCGTGTCGATGATGGCGACGCTGCCGCATGCGGCGCCAGCTGCCGAACTGCCGCTGTGGGAAGCCGGCGCCGGGGTAGCCGTGCTCGATTTCCCGGATTACCGAGGCTCGAACGAGCGCCATACGCTGGTGCTGCCGATT
Source organism: Burkholderiales bacterium (assembly GCA_046596405.1). Taxonomy (GTDB): domain Bacteria; phylum Pseudomonadota; class Gammaproteobacteria; order Burkholderiales; family SG8-41; genus PALSA-1004. The sequence goes on along the minus strand of JBKJMN010000301.1, from coordinate 1,886 downwards.
CCGTATCTCGTCTACCGCGGTGAGTTCCTCAAGGCCGATCGCGAAAGTGTGCGCGGCCAGTTTTACAAGGATGACCGGTTCGATCTGCATCTGAGCGTGAATGGCTCGATCCCCGTGGACAGCGGCGACAATTCCGCCCGCCGCGACATGCCTGACCTTGATCCGACGCTCGAACTCGGCCCCAACCTTGCCGTCACCCTCAAGCGCACCGACGCGATGCATCTGAGCCTGCGCTTTCCGCTGCGCGCCGTCATCGCCACGAACCTGTCGCACGCGCGCGACGAAGGCTGGGTATTCCAGCCGCAGGTCAACGTCGATTTTTACGACCACTTCCCGGGGCCAGGCTGGAACCTGGGATTCGCCGCCGGACCGCTGTACGGAAGCAGGCGATATCACAACTATTTCTACGGGGTGGCACCGCAGTTCGCGACACCACAGCGGCCAGCCTACGAGGCTGCCGCGGGCTATGCGGGCACGCAGTTCATCGCCGCACTGAGCAAACGCTATTCGTCCTTCTGGGTGGGAGGCTTCGTGCGCGCCGACTCGCTGTCCGGAGCCGCATTCGAAGACAGCCCGCTGGTCCGGCAAAAAGACTCGTTCGCAGCCGGCATTGCGTTCGCGTGGGTATTCGGACGTTCGCAGAAACTGGTCGAAGCCGAGAAATAAATGAACATGCGATCGACGTCGCAAAAATCAGAAAATCAAAGCGACCCGCAGCGATGGGCCGCTCGAAACCGCACGCGTGCGATGAGTCCAGCCGATAACCGCGCCATGCCCGAGCGGTCTGGATTTCTGGTTCGATCGGCGCGGTTGGCTTATGAGTATGTTGTTTTCTATCTGGGTTACCTTTACTTTGGCGCCGGAGCGGCTCTGGGTTCCCTGGTCAGCGCGGCATTGCACCCAATAGTGCCCGAAGAATCCGGCGCCCGGCTCGGGCGATGGATGACCGGCTTGCATTTTCGCGGGTTCCTCGCCTTGCTTAAGGCCAGCCGCCTGGTCCACATCGACCTTACTGCGCTCGACAGCCTTCGCGGCGAGCGTTCGCTAATCCTCGCGCCGAACCATCCCTGTCTGTTGGATGCGGTTCTGATCATCTCGCGCCTGCCGCAAACCGCCTGCATCATGAAGTCGGAAATCTGGGACAGCTTTTTCCTCGGCGGTGGCGCCCGGCTTTCGCGTTATATCCGCAACGACTCGTCGATCAACCTGGTCCGGGCATCCACGAAGGAACTGCGCGCGGGACACCAGTTGCTGGTGTTCCCGGAAGGCACCCGCACTCGCGCGCCTCCCGTCAACGCTTTCAAAGGCGGCTTCGCGCTGATGACAAAGAAAGCCGGGGCCGAAGTACAGACGATATTCATTGAAACCAACAGCACATTCCTGAACAAAGGCTGGCCGATGCTGAAGAAGCCCGCGTTTCCGCTGATTTACCGTGCGCGCCTGGGCAAGCGGCTTCGCGTCACCGGTGACGTCAAGACTTTCGTTTCGGACCTGGAAAACTACTACCGGCAGGAACTGATCGCGCCTGCAAAGGACAAGCCGCCCGCAGTTCAACCGACCGGCCAATCCGCCGCACAGCAATCTGCCATCAGGCGGTAACATGCCCGTTCAGTGGCTGTTATCCTGATCACATTGCCTGCAAGAACATCAAAATTGAATCCGCCATGCCCGTTACCTCCAAGACTCATCTGATTCTGATTCCCAGCTATGACACCGGCGAAAAGGTTTTCGAGACCGTGCGCGACGCGCTCAAATTGTGGGAACCTGTCTGGGTCGTGGTCGACGGCAGCACCGACGGGACAGCCGAAAGGTTGCAGGCTCTTGTCGGCTCGAATGCCGGGCTACGGGTGTTCGTGCTGCCCGAGAATCAGGGCAAAGGTGCGGCG
>JBKJMN010000268.1:0-7555 GCA_046596405.1 Burkholderiales bacterium | reverse complement strand
ACCTCATCGGCGTCCTGCCGCAGGTGGTTCCCGTCGTGCTCGGCACCACCATCTACCGCTGGGACATCAACATCCGCGAGTCGAGCGTGCTCGGCTTCGTCGGCGCGGGCGGCATCGGCCTTCACCTGTACGCCTCGATAAACCAGTTCGCCTGGCAGCAGGTCCTGGTGGTGCTCGCGGCGATCCTCGCCATCGTGCTCGTGAGCGAAGCGCTCTCCGCCTACGCCCGTGCCCGCATCTCCTGAGCCGGCCCATGCGGGCGTCACCGCGTTCGAAGGCGTCACCGCGCTCGCGCGCGAGTTCGACGGCTTCATCGTCGACCAATGGGGCATCCTGCACGATGGGACGCGGCCCTACCCCGGCGCGCTCGACTGCCTCCGGAGGCTGCGCGACGCCGGCAAGCGCGTCGTGGTGCTGTCGAACTCGGGCCGGCGCGAAGCCGACAACATCCGGCTGATGGCTGCGATGGGGTTCGACGCGCACCTCTTCGATCGCTGCGTCTCGGCGGGCGAGGACGCGCGCGAGGCGATCGAGCGGCGCGTGCAGCCGTTCCACGCGCGGCTCGGCAAGCGCTACTACGCCTTCACGCGGGACGACAACGTGTCGCTTCTCGATGGCCTGGACTTGGCGCGTGTCGCGCGGGTGTACGACGCGGACTTCCTCATGGTGATCGGCATCGACTCGCCGCGCCTGGGAATCGCGGACTACGAGCCTCTGCTCGCGGCCGGCACGGCCCGTCGCCTGCCGATGATCTGCGCCAATCCCGACGTCGTGCGGGTCTCGCCCGATGGCCTGGTGGATGCGCCCGGCGTGCTGGCGCAGCGCTACGAGCAACTCGGCGGCGAGGTGTTCTATCACGGCAAGCCCTGGCCGGCGATCTACGAGTCCTGCCTCGAGGCGCTTGGCGGAATTGCGCGCGAACGCGTGGTCACCGTCGGCGACTCGATCGAGCACGACGTGCTCGGCGCCTCGCGCTCGGGCCTGCGCAGCGCCTTCGTGGCGGGCGGCATCCACGTCGGCGATCTCGAGACCCCCTGGGGAACCCTTCCCCGGCCCGCGGCCTGGCAGCGCTTCGTGGAGGGCGCGGCCGCGCGCCCGGACTACCTGCTGCCCGCCTTCGTCTGGTGATGCCGAGCGCCAGTACGTCTCCACGATTGCCAAGATCGCCGCCCGGCTGGACGACGCCAACGGGCACGTCTCCGTTGGGACAGGGTCGGGGGACACGAGGCTTGGCCATGGGCCTTCAACGCGTTTCCCGCCCCTGTGGTTGAATTGCCTCATGGCCGATCGCCGCCTCCAGGTCTTCCACGCCGTAGCCAGGCACCTGTCCTTCACCAAGGCGGCGGAGGCGGTGTGCATGACGCAGCCGGCGGTCACTTTCCAGATCCGCCAGCTCGAGGAGCACTTCAACACGCGCCTCTTCGACCGCACCCAGGGCCGCATCGCGCTCACGCCGGCAGGGCGGGTGGCGTTCCAGTACGCCGAGCGCATCCTCGCGCTGTCCGCGGAGCTCGATGCGCGGCTGCGGGAGATCACCGGGCAGGAGGCGGGGCCGCTCCTGGTGGGCGCGAGCACCACGATCGCCGAGTACCTGCTGCCGGGCATCCTCGGTGAGTTCAAGGCACTCCATCCGGGAGTGGTGCCGCGGCTGTTCGTGGCCAACTCCGAGGCGGTGCAGGAGCGCGTGGCCGCGCGATCCCTCGACCTGGGCTTCATCGAAGGCGATTCGCACCTTCCCTCGCTCGCGAGCGATGTCTGCTGCGAGGACGAGCTGCAGGTGGTGTGCGCGCCATCGCACGCGCTCGCGCGCCACGAGGTGATCGCGCCGCGCGCGCTCACGGAGCATGCATACATCAGCCGTGAGCCGGGCTCGGGCACGCGCGAAGTCATCGACCACTTCCTGGTGAAGGTGGGCCTCGGCCCCGACTCCCTGCAAGTCGTCATGGAGGCGAGCAGCCCCGAGGCGCTGAAGGGACTGGTCGCCACGGGCCTGGGCTTCACCATCATGTCGCGCGCCACCGTGGCCAAGGAAGTGCGCCTCGGCGAGCTGGTGCCGATCCCGCTCCTGCCGCGCCTCATCCGCCACCTCTCGGTCGTTTACCCGAAGGAGAGGATCCATTCGCGCCTGGTGAATGCCTTCATGGCGTTCGCGCGCGAAAGGCTCGCCATGGTCGAGGCGACCGACTCGGTGCGCGCCGCCAACACCTAGTGGCTCATCCCCCGGCCCCCACCGAAGTCAAGACGACCACGTGCTACATGTGCGCGTGCCGCTGCGGCATCCGCGTGCACCTGAAGGACGGCGAGATTCGCTACATCGACGGCAACCCCGAGCACCCGCTCAACAAGGGCGTGATCTGCGCCAAGGGCGCGTCGGGCATCATGAAGCAGCATTCGCCGGCGCGGCTCACGCAGCCGCTGCGGCGCAAGAGCGGCGCGGAGCGCGGCGCCGCCGAGTTCGAGGCGATCTCGTGGGACGAGGCCTTCGCGATCCTCGAGGAACGCCTGGCGAAGATCCGCGCCACCGACCCCGCGAAGTTCGCGCTCTTCACCGGCCGCGACCAGATGCAGGCGCTGACGGGACTTTTCGCGCGCCAGTTCGGCACGCCGAACTACGCCGCGCACGGCGGCTTCTGCTCGGTGAATATGGCCGCCGGCATGATTTACACGATCGGTGGCTCGTTCTGGGAGTTCGGCGGCCCCGACCTCGAGCGCGCGAAGCTCTTCGTGATGATAGGCACGGCGGAAGACCATCATTCGAACCCGCTCAAGATCGCGATTTCGAAATTCAAGCGCGGCGGCGGACGTTTCGTCTCGATCAATCCGGTGCGCACCGGTTATTCCGCGATCGCCGATGAGTGGGTGCCGATCAAGCCGGGCACCGACGGCGCGCTGCTGCTGGCGATCTGCCGCGAGATCGTCGAGCGCGGATTGTACGACCGCGAATTTCTCGCGCAGTACACGAACGCCGGCTACCTCGTTAAGCAGGACGCGGCGGCCGACGATTTCGGTCTGATCGCGTGCGACGAGAGCCGCGAAGAAAAAGTCCCGCACTATCGCCACAATCAATTGTGGTGGGATCGACTTTCCGAGCGCGCCGTGGTCAATCATGCCGACGGCGCCGATCCGTATTTGCTCGGTGAATTCAAGCTCGACGACGGCACACCCGTTAAGCCCGCGTTCCAGCTCCTGCGTGACCGGCTCGACGAGTACACGCCGGAATGGGCCGCGGAAATCACCGGCATCCCTGCCGCGACGATACGCCGCCTCGCCTACGAGATGGGCATCACCGCGCGCGACCAGAAAATTGAATTGCCGATCGCGTGGACCGACAGTTGGGGCCGCGACCACGCGTCGGTCACGGGCAACCCGGTTGCGTTTCATGCGATGCGCGGGCTCGCCGCGCATTCGAATGGTTTTCATACGATACGGACACTCGCGATACTGATGTCGCTGCTTGGCACCATCGATCGGCCCGGCGGCTTTCGTCACAAGGCGCCATTTCCGCGCGCGATACCGCCGCTCGCGAAAACGCCCAACAGTCCCGACGCCGTGCAGCCGAATACACCTTTGGCCGGGCTCGCACTCGGCTGGCCCGCGTCGCCCGACGACTTGTTTGTCGACGACAAGGGCGCTGCCGTGCGCATCGACAAAGCGTTTTCGTGGGAGTACCCGCTCGCGGTGCACGGCATGATGCACAACGTGATCACCAACGCGTGGCGCGGCGATCCGTACACCATCGACACGCTGATGATCTTCATGGCCAACATGGCGTGGAATTCGGCGATGAACGCGACCGACACGCGGCGCATGTTGACCGACAAGCGCGAGGATGGCGAATACAAGATCCCGTTTTTGATCGTGTGCGATGCATTCCAGTCCGAGATGACGGCGTTCGCCGACCTGGTGCTGCCCGATACGACGTACCTCGAGCGCCATGATGTGATGTCGATGCTCGACCGCCCGATCTCGGAATTCGAAGGCCCGATCGATTCCGTGCGCATTCCGGTGGTGCCGCCGAAAGGCGAATGCAAGCCGTTTCAGGAAGTGCTGATCGAGCTCGCCGGACGCCTCAAGTTTCCCGCATTCGTGCGCGCGGACGGCGCGCGCAAATTCCGCGATTATCCCGACTTCATCGTCAATTACGAGACCGAACCCGGCTCGGGCATCGGCTTTCTCGCGGGCTGGCGCGGCAAGGGCGGCGAGAAATTCATGGTCGGCGAGCCGAACCCGAAGCAGTGGGAGATGTATGCAAAGAACAATTGCGTGTTCCAGCATCCGCTGCCGCCGTCGTATCAATACATGCGCAACTGGAACCAGGGTTACCACGAGTGGGCGAGCCGCACGCGGTTGAGGCGTTACGCCGATCCGATCGTGATTCACTTGTATTCCGAAGTGCTGCAGAAGTTCCGGCTTGCGGCGCAGGGCAAGGGTGCCGACAAGAAACGCCCGCCGGAAGCGCTGCGTGAACGCATCGCGACGTATTTCGATCCGCTGCCGTTCTACTACGCGCCGCTCGAAGCGCAGGCAAGCGACGGCCACAAATTTCCGCTAAACGCGATCACCCAGCGCCCGATGGCGATGTATCACTCGTGGGATTCGCAGAACGCATGGTTGCGCCAGATCCACGCGCACAACTATCTGTTCGTCAATCCCGGCACCGCGCGCGTGCAGGGCATCGCCGACGGCGGCTGGATGTGGGTCGAGTCCATGCACGGCAAGGTGCGCTGCATGTGCCGCTACAGCGAAGCGGTCGAGCCCGGCACGGTGTGGACGTGGAACGCGATCGGCAAGGCGCAAAGTGCGTGGCGCCTCGCCGCGGATGCCAACGAATCGCAGCGCGGCTTTCTGTTGAATCATCTGATCGCCGACGAATTGCCGGCTGGCGCGCACGGTGCGCGCGTGTCGAATTCCGATCCTGTGACTGGGCAGGCCGGCTGGTACGACGTACGCGTGCGCATCTACAAAGCAGCGGAAGGGGAAGCGGAAATCACGTTGCCGCAATTCGCCCCGGCGGCACGCGCGCCGGGCACGGTCGAGACTGTGCGCAGATGGCTCGCGTATGTCGCGGGCAAAGGAGAGTTCAAATGACGCAACTGGCGCTCGTCATCGATTTGAATGTGTGCGTCGGCTGCCATGCATGCGTAACGAGTTGCAAGGAATGGAACACGTCGGGCGTGGCGGGCGCGATGTCCGACGACAATCCTTACGCGAAAGACCCGACCGGCACTTTCTTCAACCGCGTGCAGACCTTCGAGGTTGGGCAATATCCGCAGACAGAGACGGTGCATTTTCCGAAGTCGTGTTTGCATTGCGAAGATCCGCCATGCGTGCCGGTGTGCCCGACGGGCGCCAGCTACAAGCGCCCTGAAGACGGCATCGTGCTGGTCGATTACGACAAATGCATAGGCTGCAAGTATTGCGCGTGGGCGTGCCCGTACGGCGCGCGCGAGATCGACGAGCACCAGAAAGTGATGAAAAAATGCACGCTGTGCGTCGACCGTATATACGACGAGGCGTTGCCGGCAGCGGAACGCAAACCGGCGTGCGTGATGGCGTGCCCGACCAGCGCGCGGCTGTTCGGCGACATTCACGATCCCGCGTCGGAAGTGTCGCAGGCAATCCGCGACAGCGGCGGCTATGCACTGATGCCCGAGTGGGGCACGCAACCGGCGAACCACTACCTGCCGCGGCGCAAGACCGAAATCCGCATCCACCAGGACGAGCTCGCGCGCGTCGACAATCCGCTCAAGATCGACGGCCAGTTGCCGCAGCCGGCGCTGCACGATCCGGCGCTGGATGACGTGACGTCGTGGTGAAACGCGCATTCTCGTTGCGGACGGCGCGCCCATGAATCCGGCGTGGTCGGTCATCCTGTTGACGACGCTGATCGGTGTTGGCCAAGGCCTCTTTATCGCATTGTTCGGTACCGAAGCCGCAGCATGGCTCGAACACGGCGTCATGCCGCAGCCGCAATTCTTTGTCGCGGGCAGCATGATCTCGCTGTTCTTCCTGATGAGCGGACTCATCGCGTCGATTTTTCATCTCGGGCATCCGGAACGCGGCTGGCGCGCGGCCGCGATGTGGCGCACGTCGTGGCTCTCGCGCGAGGTCATTGTGTTGCCCGCGTTCATGGCGATCGTGTTTGCCTACGGCGCCGCGCATTATGCGGGCCGCGCGGCGACGCTGTGGATAGGCGCGGGCGGCGCGGTGGTTTGCCTCGCGTTATTCGTGTGTACCGCAATGATTTATGCGTGTCTCAAGTTTCTGCAGGAATGGCATACGCCGCTGACGCTCGTCAATTATTGTTTCCTCGGCTGCGCGTCGGGATTCACGTTCGCAACGGCGTTTGCGGCTGTGCTGGCCCCCGAGTTCGTCGCGGTGCTTGGCGCGGATGCCGCGGCATTCACGCTCGCGGGCGCCGTCTCGCGCGTCGCGACGCTCGTGCGCAATGCGCGATTGAAATCAAAATCGTCGTTACAGACTGCGATCGGCGTCAAGCATCCGCTGATCCAGCAAAAAGCACAGGGCCAGATGGGCGGTTCGTTCAACACGCGCGAATTCTTCCACGGCAAGAGCGTGCGGTTCCTGCGGTCGGTAAAGTGGCTATTTCTGGTCGCGGCGTTTGCTTTGCCGTTGCTTTTGCTATGGGGCGGCGTGGCGCAGCAGTCGGCGCCGGTGCTGGCGGCGGCGTTCGTCGTGCAGTTCGCGGGCCTCGTTGCCGAGCGCTGGTTTTTTTTCGCGCAGGCGCGGCACCCGCAGAATCTCTATTATCAGGTGATCTCGTAGCGACAGACGGCGTTCGCGTGCGCGCGGCCAGCGGAGGAAGATGATCATGGGCACCGAAAATTCCGGCATCAGGAATCATTGGCGAGATCTCGTTCGGGTATTTCTCAAGCTCGGAGCGTTGAGTTACGGCGGCCCTGCGATCATGGGTATCATGCAGGCGGAGGTGCAGGAAAAACGCGGCTGGCTGTCGAAAGAGAAATTTCTCGAAGGCCTGGCGCTGGTCAACATGCTGCCGGGGCCGGGCGCGACCCAGCTCGGCATATATATCGGTTATCAGCGTGCCGGCTGGTGGGGCGGTATGCTCGCCGGCGCCTGTTTCATCCTGCCGGCATTTTTCATCATGCTGGCGCTCACGTTGCTGTATTCGGCGTACGGCGCACTGCCTTTCATGCGCGATGCGTTCTACGGGTTGGGGCCGGTGGTGCTCGGAATTTTTGTGGTTGCCGTTTATCGCCTGGGCAAAAACGCGCTGCAGTCCGCGCCACAAATTGCACTTGCTCTTGGCGCCGCACTCGCCGCCGCATATACGCCACTCGGCGTCGTGGCGACGTTGCTATTGGCCGGATGCGCAGGCGTCATGCTCTATCACTCGCGGGCATGGGGGCTAGCTGCGGCGATGGTGGTTGCGGCAGTAGTCGCGGTGTTGCACTCGGGGCTTTTGCCAACGGCGGGCAATGCATCCGTCGTAACCGAGTCAGGTCTTGCCGTCGCCCCCGGTTTGTCAGACATCGGCGCGTTTTTCTTTACGGTCGGGGCGTTCACTTTCGGC
>JBKJMN010000058.1:0-11402 GCA_046596405.1 Burkholderiales bacterium | reverse complement strand
ACAGAGTCCTTGGCAACGTGGCAGCAACGAGAACACCAATGGCTTGCTGCGGCAATACTTCCCGAAGAAGACGCCGCTGTCCGGTTACTCACAGGCTTATCTGGATAAGGTCGCATTGCAGTTGAATACACGGCCCCGAAAAACATTGGGTTTCCAAACCCCAGCCAAATGGCTGGCTGCGGTGTTGCAATGATCGGTTGAAATCACCGCGTTTATCTGCGGCTACGAATTGGAATTAACATGAAATTTTCAGCACGCGTCTGGAAATGCGGCGACAACATCAACACCGATCTCATCCTGCCGAACCGCGCGTTCTACCTGACGCCGGAGGAGCAGGTGAAATTCGTGTTTTCCGCCAACCGACCGGGTTGGGCAGAGCTCGTGCAGCCCGGCGACATTCTGATCGGCGGAAAAAATTTCGGCATGGGCTCAAGTCGGCCGGCGGCCCGCTCGTTGCGCAATTTGAAGCTCGGCTGTCTCGTCGCGGAATCGATCAACGGCTTGTTTTTCCGCAACAGCGTGAACTTCGGCTTTCCTGCAGTTGAATGTCCGGGGATCGAAGCGGCGTTTAACGAGGGCGATATCGCCGAGGTGTCGTTCGAGGATTACACCGTGCGCAATCAGCGGACGGGCGCCGCGCTCAAGGCGGCGCCTCTGCCGGATGCGCTCAGGAAACTCATGCAAGCCGGCGGATTATTTCAGTTGCTGGAGTCGGAAGGTTATATCGCACCCAAAACCGCGTAGAGTTTTGCTCATAGGTTTCGACAACGGAGGAGCGGGCCCATGTTCATGAAATGCAAAATGCCGCGCGCGTGGATGGTCGTGCTGCTGACCTTTACGATCATGTTTGCAGGGTGCGGCGGCATGACTCCGCAGGCTCCCAGCCTGCAGGGGCAGATCGATGCGCTGATGAAAGAGGGGCAGCAGCTGTACTCGGCCGGCAATTACGACCAATCAGTCGCCAAATTCGGCGAGGTCGTGGCGAGGGACGCCAAGTACTGGCGGGCCTATATGTGGATCGCGCGGTCGTATATCTCGAAAGGCAATTGGGCGGAAGCCATCGGCAACGGCAAGAAGGCATTTGATCTCGCGCCCACAGGACAGGACGTGGTTACCGTACTGGGCCAGGCGCTCTACGGTGGCGGCATGGATGCACTGAAAGGTGGCCGCCTGGCCGAGTCGGTGATCCGCTTTGTCGAGTACCTGAAGCTCGAGCCCGGCAACGCGAGCGCATGGCTTGCCGTCGGCAAAGCGTACCTGGGTCAGGGGAAGGTCCGCGAGGCGTTCAACGCGTTCATGCAGGGGCTTGCCAATGGCGGCGGCGCCGATAGCGCGGAGCTGATACGCGGGCTGCTCGACGGCGGACTGCAGGCTTTTTCACGCAACGACTTTCGCACCGCCATCGACTCATTGCGCGAATATTTGAAGTTTGACTCGAAGAATCTCTCGGCGTACCTCAATCTCGCCAAGGCTTACTGGGAGTCCGGCGATCGCGGCGCTGCGGTCGATACGTTTCGCAAGGTGCTCGAAATCGACCCGCGCCAAACCGAGGCGTTGCGCTTCCTGCTGCGTTGACCGGCGGGACGCAGCCTTGGTAGTTTTAAGGCAGCCAGCGCGAGCCGGCTTTCTCCGCCAGCGCAAACGCCTGCGTCCCCGCGCCGACCATGCCCGAGTAGCGCGAGAAGAAAAGATAGCCATCGAACGGCGCGTCGATTGTCTCGATCACTTCATACGTGTAAAGGTCGATGATTTCGCCAAGCCGCGTGCCGCCCGTGACGAGCGTGCCCAGGTCCTCGGGCTTTTCGAAGTGCGAAACGAGATAGCCGCTCACGCGTGGACGCAATTCGCGCCGCGCTTTGGTATCGAAATCGATTTGACGCGGCAATGCCGGCTTGCCTTCGAGTATGCCCAGGTGGCGCAGCATCCCGCCCAGGCCGTTAATCATCATTTCGGTGTAGTAGCGCGAGGTCGTCGGTCCCAGATAGCAGCCGCCCACTTCGGGATTCACGGCGACCACGCCGCGCGAATTAAGGTAATGCGCCGCCGATCCTGCGAATTCGTTCTCGTGCACGAAGGGCGCGCCGAACGCGCGCGCGAGCGCAATGTTCTTCGCTTTCAGCTCCGCGGAAGCCTTGCTGTTATGGTCGACGCGCGCCTGCAGCCGCCCGCCGCTGCCGCCTGAATGGAAATCGATCAGCGCATCGACGTGATGCAGCACGTGTTCCGTGATGACCGCCGCGATCATCTGTGTCGTATTGCCGCGCGCGTTGCCGGGATACACCTCGTGCAGATCGGTGCGGCCGTGCTGCTCGGGCGTCAGGCGGCCGAAGCCTGCGGTAGCCATGGGATTGGCGACCGACACCAGCACGATGCGGCCTTTGAGCCTGGCGGTATCGAGCGCGGCGACAAACTCGCGGATCGCAATCGTCGCCAGGAACTCGTCGCCATGGGTGTTGGTAATGATGCCGAACGTCGGCCCCGGGCTGCCGCCGGTGATCACGTGCAGCGGAATCGTTAATGCAGCGCCGTTCAGCATCGTCGTGACCGGCAGCCGCGTAAAGGTGCGGCCCTCTTTTTGACTGGCCCAAGCCGGTCTGTTGGCATCGCTCATTGAATTTTTCCCGGAATCGATATCAGTTGCATGGATAATTGATCTTTACATAACCGTATGACAAATGTGTAGCGTGCAAAAAGCTTCCCTCACCCTCGGTCCCTCTCCCGGAGGTAGAGGGAAGGTAAGCCCTTCTCCGTCCGGGAGAAGGGTGGGGAGAGCAAAGCGAGGGGGCCGAAGGCGGGAAGGTGTATTGTCACAACGTTCTGTGATTCTCAATAAGTTGCGTGGATTATTTGACGAGCTCGAGATCGACCAGAATGCGCCGCATCGCGTCGTTGTGCTGCTCCATTTCACGCAGCGTGTCGCGGCTGCCCTTGAATGTAACTTCCCACAGGTTCTTCTCGACGTCCTGACGCCATTCGTCGGTGCGCGTAAGCCGGCTGAAAATATCTTCCCAGTACGTAATCTGCGCCGCGTTCAGTCCACGCGGACCCATCATGCCGCGCCAGCTTGCATACTCGGCGTTGATGCCCTGTTCCTTCCACGTCGGCGCGTCAGCAAAGCCTTTGAGGCGGCGCGGCGACGACACCGCGATCACACGCAGCCTGCCGCCCTGCGCGTGCGGCACGAAGCTGTTGACCGTCGAGACCGCGACGTCGACGTGGCCACCGAGCATCGCGGTCAGCGATTCGGCATTCGCATTGAAGACGACGACGCGCAGTTTTTTCACGTCCACGCCCGCGGCCTTGAGCGCCATGCCGGTCGCGATGTGCAGCGCGCCGCCGCGGCTGGTGGCGACCGCGATGCTGTAGCGCGCCGGGTCCTTGCGCAGCGCTTCGGCCAGATCTTTCGCGCTTTTAATCGGTGAATCGGGGCGCACGCCGTAGGCCAGATATTCGCTGAACAGCATCGCGAGCGGCGAGAAGTCGGTGTAGGTGTCTTTCGACACCCCGAGTATGTTGTTGGTCAGCACGCTGGCGGTCATCACGAACAGATAGTGGCCGTCGCCCGCGTGCTGATTGAGATAGCTCATCGCGATGGTACCGCCGCCGCCGGCCTTGTTGATGACGCTGCTGGTCACGGGCAGCATTTTCTGGTCCTGCAGGAGTCGCTGCAGCGTGCGTCCTGTCGTGTCGAACGCCGCGCCCGGCGCCGCGGGCACGATAATCTCGACGTTTTTCTCCGGCTTCCAGGCCGGTTGCGCCCAGGCGGCGACGCTCGCCAGCGACGCTGACGCAATTGCGATCAAGCGGCAAAGATGCAGCACGGCCGGCTAGCCGGGAAAGCGGAACACGAGCGACGGCTCTTCCATGCGCTCGCGCGGCTTGCGGATGCGTTCGGCCATGGCGAGCGCGAACGGCGCAGTCTCAAGCAATATCGTCGTTTGTTCGTCGTTCAGCTTCAATCCCGCGCGCTCCGCCGTGCGCAGCACGAAGTCGCGCGTTTTGGCGTCGAGATCGGCGGCGACCGGATCGTTCCCTTTGGCTGTCAATTTAGGTTGCGGCGTGCCGGCCGTGAGCTGCGGATGCCGCGTGTGCCAATCGGTTGCCTGCTGATAAGTATGGCCTGCGCGCAGCACCATTGCCTCGCTGAACGGCCGCCCGATGATCTGCATGCCCAACGGAAGCCCTGCGACGTTCGTAGGACCCGGCAGTCCGGCGCTCGTTCCAACGGGTAGGGCGAGCGAAGGTCCCCCCCATACGTTCGACGGCGTGAATACGTTCGCCTTCTGCCAGAAGCTGGCGGTCTTGTGCGCGTCGAGCCGCGGCGCAGGCCCGAAGCCGGCGGCGACCAGCACGTCGTACTTTTCGTACAGCGGCTGGATCGCCGCGATAATGCGCCGGTGCTCGCGCGAGGCCTGCACGTAATCCGACGATTGAAACAGGCAGGCCGGCAGCACGCGGCCCAGAAAATCGCGGCCGAAATCGCCAGGTCGCGATTTGAGATTGTCGTAATGGATCGAATAGATCTCGCTTTCGCCGATCAAGACCTTGGTGTCGAACGAATCCTGCAGCGGTCGAGTATGGCAATCCTCGACCTGTGCGCCGAGCTTTTTGAACTGATCAATCGCGGCATCCATCGCCTTGGCGAGATCGGGATGCGCGGGCATGTCCTTTTCCCAATAGTGGCGCAATACGCCTATGCGCAGTCCTTTGACGCCCCCCTGCAACGCCGCGCGGTAATCGGGGACGTCGCTCGCTATGCTGCCCGCGTCTTTGGCGTCGAAGCCGGCGATCGCCTGCAGCAGGATGGCGCAGTCTTCGACCGTGCGCGCCATCGGACCGCAGTGATCGAACGTGAATGAATTCGGAATCACGCCGGCGCGGCTGACGAGGCCGGAGGTCGGCATCAGTCCGCTCAAGCCGCAGAACGAGGAGGGCCCGCGGATCGAGCCGCCGGTATCGGAACCGAGAGAAGCGGGCACCATGCCCGCCGCGAGCGCCGCGCCCGAGCCGCTCGACGAGCCGCCGGTGAAATGCTCGAGATGCCACGGGTTGCGCGACGGTGGCCACGGCAGATCGAATGACGGACCGCCGTGCGCGAATTCGTGCGTTTGCAGCTTGCCGAGCAATATCATGCCGGCTTCGTGCAGTTTGCGCGTGGTCGTCGCGTCTTCGGCCGGAATATTGTGCTGGCAGACTTTGGAGCCGCCGGAGGTGAGTATGCCTTTGGTGTTGTAGATGTCCTTGAGCGCGAGCGGGATGCCATGCAGCGCGCCGCGGTACTTGCCGGCGGCGATCTCGTTCTCCGCGGCCGTGGCCTGCGCGCGCGCGAGGTCCGAAGTGCGCGTGATAAATGCATTGAGCTGGGGCTCGAACGCCTCCACTCTTTTCAGCAGGGCATTGGTGTATTCGACCGGCGAGAGTTTGCGCGTGCGGATGAGCTCGGCCGCTTCGGCGATGGTCAGAAAATGCAGTTCGTTGTTCACGTTTTAGGCCAATTCAAAATCGTTAGCCACGGAGGGCACAGAGGACATAGAGAAAAACAGGGTAAAAGATCAAAAGTCAGACGCATCGCATGACCCGGGAAAACGTCGTTCGTGCATTCTACCTGCGGGGCCGCAAATTGACATTGCAGGCACCCCGCTTGTATAGTCCGTTGCCGTTTTTCATACGCGCGGTTGCGCGCTTCACGCCGCTCAACTGCCGGCCCCCCATCCCCCTCACGGAGAACACCCATGCCCGCCCTTACTTTGCAGCAAGCCAATTCCATTATCGAAGGCGCGATTGCCAAAGCGCACGAAATGAAAATAAAGCCGCTCGCCGTCGTTGTGCTCGATGCCGCGGGCAACATCGTGTCGGCGCAGCGCGAAGACAACGCCAGCATGTTCCGCATGGACGTGGCGCTCGGCAAGGCGTGGGGCGCGGTCGCGATGGGCTGTTCGAGCCGCGCGCTCGGCAAGCGCGCGAAAGACAATCCCAATTTCTTCCTGTCGCTGGCGGCGACGGCCAACGGCAAATTCCTGCCGCAGACGGGCGCGGCGCTGATCAAGGATGCAGCGGGTAATATTCTCGGCGCGGCAGGCGCGAGCGGAGGCACGGGCGACGAAGATGAAGGTTGCTGCGCCGCGGGCATCGAAAAGGCCGGCCTCAAGGCGGATGTCTCCGCCTGAAAGGAGTAAGGCGTGAGGAGTGAGGCGGAAGGCTTGATGCCTCAAACCGAATCAACGAAAGGAATTTTATGAGCGCAGTACCGAAAGACAACACGAAGAACGAAGGCGCGGTAAAAGCCGGCAACGGCAAGTTCATTTTCCCGCTGACCAAGATGGCGGGCATGGACGCCGGCATCGGCTACTCGACCGCGTTCGGCCCGGTGATCGAAGGCGAGCGCATGCAGTGCGGGCTGATCCGCAAAGAAAAGGGCACCGGCGCGCGTCCGCACCTGCATCCGAACGAGCAGTGGAACTACATCGTGCAGGGCACTCTGCGCGTGAAAGTCGCCGACCTGCCCGAGCAGCTGTGCGGGCCGGGCACGCTGCTGTATTTCCCCGCGAACACCGTGCACTCGACGGTGGCGACGCACGACGAAGACGTGTACTTCTTCACCGTCAAAGATCTGTCGCACGGCATCCACGGCATGGCGGCGGACGGCTCGATGGCCGGCGCGCATTACGATCCGGGCTTCGAACCCAAAAAAGCGTGAGGGGTAAGGAGTGAGGGGTGAGGCGGAAAATTCTAATTCTTAAACCTTCGCGCGGTGACGTCGAAGTTCAGTGCAACAGATGAATTGGAGGCGGGCCACGAAGAGAAATCTTCGTGGCCTTTTGTTTTTTCCGAGCCAATTCTCGCCAAGCGTAAAATAGGGTGATACCTCACATCAACTACAGGAGCAGGATATGTCCAGTGTCGGTTACCACGAAGAGAATCTGTCCGAAGAAACGCGCGATATGCACCGGGCCATCGTCTCCCTGATGGAAGAGCTCGAGGCCGTCGACTGGTACAACCAGCGCGCGGAAAAGTGCAAGGACAAGGAGTTAAAAGCCATCCTCGAGCACAACCGCGACGAGGAGAAAGAGCACGCGTCCATGGTGCTGGAATGGATACGCCGAAAAGATCCGCGGTTTTCCAAAGAGCTCAAGGAATACCTGTTCACCAGCAAGCCGATCGCGGACAAGCACAAGTAGAGCGACGCGCTCCGCAGATATCGTCAGCGCGCCGCGCGCCGCTGCCTTGCGTATTCGTGGCAAATGCCACTGCGGCAACCTCCTGTGACGTCGACTTGGCGGGCGGGCGGCAGCGCAATCGATGGACCGCACCGACTATATTCGGCTGCGGTGTGTCGAAGCGTCAATCGGAAAACAACCACCACTATGTCCGGGCAAGGGGAAAATGAAAATCATGGTTCGAGCGACGCGGCCGATGGTGTTGTTGTCGGCGTTGATCGCCGGCGCATTCTTCAGTAGCGCTGCCGCGGCGGCCGCACCCTGCACGGCGGACCACGAAGAATGCCTGCGGCCGGTCGCCCTCGCCGGGGCGGCGCGTGGGCTCGTCCATAGTACTTATTCGCTGGAAGAGCGCAACGATGCAGTCACGCGCGCGCTGATCGTGGTGCACGGTGCCGGCCGCAATGCCGACAATTATTTCCGCTCGGCGGTCGCCGCGGCGTTTCTCGCCAACGCGCTGGACGATACCATCGTCATCTCTCCTCGATTTGCGTCGAACGACGGCAAGGCATGCAAGGACAGTCTCGCCGCCGGCGAGGCGAACTGGAATTGCAGCGGCAACGTCTGGCGCATAGGCGGCGCCGCCGCCGGCAACGATGCGCTGACCTCGTTCGACTTTGCCGACGAGATCCTGCGCAAGCTTGCGCGCAAAAACGTTTTTCCGAACCTGAAGACGATAGTATTCGCCGGTCACTCGGCAGGCGGGCAATTCGTGTCGCGCTACGTCATGGCGAATCAGGTGCACGATCAGCTCGGCGTTCCCGTTACTTACGTGATCGCGAACCCTTCATCGTACGCGTACTCCGACGGCAATCGGCCGGTCGCCGGCGGGGGCGCGCAGCCGTTCGCCGATGCCGCGAACTGCGCGAACTACGACCGCTGGCCGTACGGGATGCAGCAGCGCACCGGTTACGCCGCGCGGCTCAACGAAGCTCAGCTGAACAAGCAGCTGCTGGCGCGGCCGGCGACGTACATGGTCGGCGAGCTTGACACGCTGCCGATCGCGGGTTTCGACTCCTCGTGCTCCGCTATGGCTCAGGGCCAGCACCGTCTCGCGCGCGGCAAGGCTTACACCGACTACATCAGGCAGAGCTTCGGCGCCCAGCCTGCTTTCATGGTGATCCCGTTGTGCGGGCATAATGCGCGCTGCATGTTCACGGCGGATGCGGCGCTGCCGGTGCTGTTTCCAAAACCGTGATCGACTTCAATGAATAAACGGAGTGCATGGTAGTGAATCCCATCAAAAAGGTGACTTTCATCGGTGTCGGCAACATGGGCAACGCGATGGCGGGGCAGTTAGTGAAAAAAGGTTTCGACGTCACGGTGTTCGACGCGCGGGCGGAAACGGCGCAGGCATTCGTGAAACAGCACGGCGGCAAAGCGGCGGCGACGGTCGCAGACGCGGGGCGCGATGCCGACGCCGTGATTTTCATGGTGCCCGACGACAAAGTCGTGCGCCAGGTGTTGTTTGCGGATGGGCTCGCCGACAGCCTCACGCGGGACGCCACGGTAATCGATATGAGTTCATCGGCGCCCGAGGGCACGATAGCGATCGGTAAAGATCTCGCTGCGCGCGGCATCGGCTACGTCGATGCGCCGGTGATGGGCGGGGTGGTGTTCGCGAAAGATGCGACCCTCGACATCATGGTCGGCGGCGAAGCGGCGGCGGTCGAACGCTGCAAGCCATTGTTCGATGCGATGAGTCGCAAGCTCTATGTCTGTGGCCCGCTCGGCAGCGGCCACGTGCTGAAGTGCCTGACCAACTACATCAACGCCTGCGCGCTCATCAATACGCTGGAAGCGATGACCATAGGCGCGAAATTCGGCCTCGACAGCGGCGTAATGGCGGATGCGATCGAAGCGATGTGCAACGGCCGCCAGCATCCGGTCGCCAAGAAAGTCGTGCCGCACGTGCTGACGCGCAAGTACGGCACCGGGATGGCGATGCAGTTCATCGCCAAGGACGTGAAGATCGCAGTCGACAGCGCGCACAGCATAGGCGCGGCAGCACCGCTGGCGGAGAAGACCGCGGAGTTATGGGCCGCGGCGTGCGAGAAGCTTGGCGGCAAGCTCGACCAGACCGAGATTGTGCGCTACTGGGAAGACGCGAGCGGCGTTAAACTTTAATCGACAACCGGGGAAATACTTTCATGGCCGCACGGATTCCAGTCATTTCTCCCGACAGCGATCTCAATGCCGAACAAAAGCGCGTTCTCGAAGGCCTGCTGGGCCGGCGCGGCGGCCGCATTCCGGGACCTTACCGTTTTACGCTGCACTGCCCGGAAATCACCGAGCTCATGCATCCGTTCGGCGAGCTGCTGCGGCTCAAAAGCACCTTCCCGCTGCGGGTGTCGGAAATGGCCATCTGTTCCACTGCCCGCGCATGGGATAGCGACTATATATTCACGTCGCACTCAGCAGGCGCGCTGAAGGCGGGTGTCGAGCTGGCTGTAATCGAGGCGATGCAGCGCGGCGAGCGCCCCGTGTTCAAGCAGGCGGATGAAGAGGCGGTCTACGATTTCACGACCGAACTCTGCGTGAACCACAAGATCAGCGACGCGACTTATCAGCGCGTGCTGAAGATGTACGACGTGCCTAAAGCAGTCGAGCTGTCATCGCTGATCGGTTATTACTCGCTGGTGGCGGCAACCATACTCGCGCACGAGATGCCGCTGCCTGCGGACGCGCGGCGGTTGGCGCCGCGGAAGTAACAGAATTTCAGGAACCCGTGATTAGGCCGTTTGTGCTGATGTATAGAAGCACGAGCGGAAATAATTCGCCCTTCTATACATCAGGGCGAACGGTGGAGTGATCGAGCGAAGGTGAATTATGCGGCGACCGCCGCGCCCACGCGTTTGAGGCCCGGCATCGAAAAGCCAATCGCTTTCAATTCCGCTTCCAGCGATTTGGCCTGCTCGGCAGTAAGCGCGACGAGCGGGGGGCGCACCGTGGCCCACACGGGGTCGTTCGCGTAGATCGCGATGCCCTGTTTCAGTGCGCCTATCATCAGGTACTTCTTGCCGAACGCATCGCGCGCGACATTGAGCGCGGCCTGCTGCGCATCCGCATCGGCGTTCTGCCATTCCGTATAAAGCTTGTGGATCGCAGCCGGATTGACGTTGGCGGTTGCCGAGATCGTACCGACGCCGCCATTGCGCATGTTCGCGAGCAAGAAGCCTTCGGAGCCAACGAACACGTCGAAACCCGATTTCGCGAACGCGTCGAGGAAGGTCTTGGTGTTGTTCCAGTCGCCCGAGCTGTCTTTCATGCCGGCGATTGCATTGGGGTAGGCTTTGAGCAGGCGCTCGACCAGGCCCGGCGTGATGCCGACGACCGCGATCGGCGGAATGTGATACAGGTAAATTTTCAGTTTCGCATCACCGACGCGCTGGATGACTTCGCTGAAGTGGCGGTAGAGTCCTTCTTCGGTGACGCCCTTGTAGTAGAACGGCGGCAGCATAAGGACGCCGGCGCAGCCGTGCTTGACGGCCTGCGTCGTGAGCTTCACGGTTTCGGTGATCGAGCAGCAGCCGGTGCCCGGCATCATGCGCGACGCATCGACGCCGGATGCGACCAGCGCGTCGAGCAGCATCGAGCGCTCTTCGGCGGCGAGCGAATTGGCTTCGCTGTTGGTGCCGAATACGGCGAGCCCGCAATTTTGCGACAGCAGCCATTTGCAATGCGCAATGAAGCGTTCTTTGTCAGGTGACAGATCGGCTTTAAACGGGGTGACGACGGGCGACAGGACGCCGCGAATGCGCTGGGTCATGGGATTCTCCGAAATGCGATTTGTACGGAAGCGAACAGGCCGAATAATACTACAGGGCAAGAGCCCATAACATGATGAAACGCGCGATGCGCTGTCACGATTTTGGCTCAGGGCTAGAAGAAAGTCCTGCGGCTTAGTCATTCTAAGCAAGGGACTTTTCGACAACATGGCGCCGAGACTCGTTAGCCGCAGGCCCGTTGGCGGGAACGGTGCCGTAGCGCCCGGATCGCAACTGCGCCATTTGGCCCCCGTCTCCGCCCCAAGAACAAGGTCCTTTCGCCGAGAGCCGGGGGCTACAGGCCAAAACTCGTGCCAGCCCGAAGGGTTGCAGCCAGAATCGGCGATGGCGGCGTTGCTCGTCTTGGCAATAGAACGACTATTGCCTTCACCGGGCGCCTTGCCCTCACCAATTCTGG
>JBKJMN010000381.1:0-9643 GCA_046596405.1 Burkholderiales bacterium | reverse complement strand
GGTGGTTTACGTCTGCGAAAACAATCTGTACATGGAATACACGCCGATCAGCGAGGTCACCGCGGTCGAGCATCCCGCCGCCGACCGCGCATCCGCGTATGGTCTGCCGTCGATCATCGTCGACGGTAACGATGCGGATGCGGTTTATAAAGTCGCGAGCGATGCACTCGCCAAAGCCCGTGCGGGCGGCGGGCCGTCGCTGATCGAGGCGATGACTTATCGCCACAGCGGGCATTCGCGCGCTGATCCGGGTAAATACCGGCCCGAAGGCGAACTCGAGAAGTGGCTGCTGCGCGATCCGCTCGTGATGTATCGCGGGCGTCTGCTCCAGGAAGGCTTCAACGAGCCGACGTTAAAAGACATGGAAGCGACCGCAATGGGCAAGGTGGATGCGGCAACCGCGACGGCGAAAGCCTCGCCGCTGCCGTCGCTCGACGACATTGAAAAGAACGTGTGGGCCGACGGGGGTGCAGCGTGGCGGAACTGACTTATCGGGACGCCGTCGCCGCGGGCATCGCGCAGGAGATGGAGCGCGACGAGCGCGTGGTGTTTCTCGGCGAAGACGTCGCGGCCGCGGGCGGCGTGTTCAAGGCGACGGTCGGCCTGCTCGACAAGTTCGGACCCAAGCGCGTGCGCGACTGCCCGATTTCGGAGCAGGCGATACTCGGCGCCGCGATGGGCGCGGCGATGACGGGCTTAAGGCCGATCGCAGAAATCATGTTCTCAGACTTTCTCGCGGTGTGCTGGGACATCGTTGCCAACGAAATCGCGAAGTCGCGCTACATGACGAATGGCCAGATTTCGCTGCCGCTCGTGATCCGCACCGCCAACGGCGCGGGCTCGCGATTCGGCGCGCAGCATTCGCAGGCGGTCGAGAACTGGGCAATGATGATTCCGGGCATCAAGGTCGTCGCGCCGGCGTTTCCGGCCGACGTCAAAGGACTGCTCGCGGCGGCCGTGCGCGATCCTGACCCGGTCTTGTTCTTCGAGCAGAAATCGTTGTATTCGATGAAAGGCGAAGTGCCCGACGGCGAATACGTCGACGTGCTCGGCAAGGCGAAAGTGCTGCGCTCAGGCGGCGACTGCACGATAGTCGCGCTCGCGTCGATGGTGCACAAGGCGCTGGATGCTGCCGTGGTGCTCGAGAAGGAGCACGGAATCGCGTCCACGGTCATCGATTTGCGTTCGCTGGTGCCGCTCGATACGCAAACCATCCTCGCCGAAGTGGGAAAAACCGGCCGACTATTCACCGTCGAGGAAAACCCGCGGCTGTGCGGCTGGGGCGCCGAGATCGTGTCGATCGTCGCCGAGGAATGTTTCTGGAACCTGGACGCACCCATCATGCGCATCACGACGCCGCATGTGCCGCTGCCGTCGGCCGATCTGCTCGAAGACAACACGATCCCGTCGGTCGCGCGCATCGTGCGCGAGATCCGCGCGAAGATGGACTAAGGCAAAGTCTTGAACCGCGAAGGACGCGAAGGATTCTTTTTAATACCCCCTTGAGGGGTACGCAAAGGAAAGACAAATGAAAAGACCCATATTAGTAAACCCCGTGCCATATGACGGTGGCTCGGTTGTCGCTTGCGCTCGATCAGCGGGAAGCTGATTTATGAATCGCTTCTTGGTGTTCCTGCGCGCCCTTTACGTCCTTGGCGGTTCAATCTTTTTGTCGTTGGACGCAGTCAGCGCCGAGCGCGCTGACCTGATACTCGTCAACGGAAAAATAATCACGGTCGATGACCGTTTCACGATTGCGCAGGCGCTTGCGATCGAGCGGGGCCGCATCGTGGCGGTGGGCACGACTGCGCAGATCGCAAAGCTCGCGGACGCCGGCACCCAAAAGATCGATCTCAAGGGCAAAACCGTCATTCCGGGTCTGATCGACAATCACGCGCACTGGATCCGCGCCGCCGAGCACGATGAAGTGCGCTTTGACGCTGTGACATCGCGCGCGAAGGCTCTGCAGCTGCTCGCCGCGCGCGTGCGCGCCGAGCGTCCCGGCGAGTGGATCGTCACGCTGGGCGGCTGGTCCGAAGAGCAGTTTCTCGACGACCCCCGCGGTTTTCCGCTGGCCGAACTCAACCGCATCGCGCCTGACAATCCCGTTGCGCTGCAGTCTGTCTACAGCCATACCTATCTCAATACGGCGGCGCTCAAGGCCGCGCAGATCGACGAGAGCACGCCGAATCCGCGGGGCGGCACGCTCGAGAAGGACGCGAACGGCAAGCTCACCGGCGTCGTGCGCGGCGCCGGCGGTGTCGCATTCGTCGCCGCCAAGATTCCGCTTTACGCGAGCGACGAAGCGTGGCTTGCCAATACGCGCAAGCTTGTCCGCGAATTGAATTCGATGGGCATCACCGCATGGCTCGATGCCGGCGGCCGCGGCATGAGCGAAAAGCACTACGAACCTTACCGTCTCCTGGCCCAGCGCGGAGAACTCGACGTGCGCGCGTTCTGGACCACGATCCGCCAGCCGGGAACGCCCGAGCAGGTCGACAAGGTGCTTGCGGAGATCGCGCAGCACAAAGCTTTCCTGGGCAACGATTACTTCGACAACGTCGGCTGGGGCGAATCGGCTTACATGCCCACGACCACCACGCTGCTGCGGCCCGACAGCAATACGAAGCCGGAAGACATGGCGCAGTTCAAGCGCATATCGCAGGCACTCGCCGCGCGCGGCATTTATTCCAACACGCACGTTGAGATGAGCGCCCAGATCGACGCCTTTCTCGACGTCTACGAGGAAATCAGCCGGACCACGCCGATCAAGGGGTTGCGCTGGTCGTTTTCGCATCTCGATCAGGTCAGCGACGCGCAGCTCGAGCGCATGAAGCGGCTCGGCCTGACCGCGCAGATCCACAGCCGGCCGCTGATCCAGGGCGTGCTAATGCACAAGGCGCACGGCGACAAGGCATGGGACATGCCGCCGATGCGGCGCGTGCAGGCGAGCGGCATCCACTGGGGACTGGGCTCCGACGCGACCGCAGTGACGACTTCGAATCCGTTTTACACACTGAGCTTTGCCGTCACGGGACGCATGGTCAGCGGGCAGGAGGTCAACCGGCAAACCATTACGCGCGAGCAGGCGCTGATCGCGCACACGCGTAACAATGCGTTTATCCTGTTTCAGGAAGCGAATCTCGGCTCGCTCGCGCCAGGCAAGTACGCTGATCTGCTGGTGCTCGACCGCGACTACCTCAAGGTGCCTGCGAACGAGATCAAGGACATCAAGCCGCTGATGACAATGGTCGGCGGCAAAGTGGTTTATGAAGCGGTGAAAGAGTGAAGGGTGAAGGGTGAAGGAAATCTTCCTCCTCCGCGACCGGGGGAGGGCTGGGGAGGGGGTTCACCCTTCACTCATTCACCCTTCACTGGGCACGCGGCGCAAGCTGCATTAGTTAGTTCAGCGCAGAAATTTTTTGCATAGGTAAAGTCAATGGAAGTCATCATGCCGCAGCTTGGCGAAACCGTCGCCGAGGGTGTGGTCACCAAATGGCACAAGAAAGTCGGCGACTCAGTGAAGGCCGATGAAATGCTATTCGATGTCGAAACCGACAAAGTCAGCACTGAGATACCCGCGCCCGTGAGCGGCGTGATCGCCGAAATCCTCGTGCAGGAAGGCGTGACGGCGAAAGTCGGCGCGCCGCTGGCGAGAATTCAGGAAGCGGGTGGTGCAACCGCTGCGCCGGCTGCGGCGAAGTTGGCAACGGCTGCGCCTGCGGCGCCTGTTGCGGCCGCTGTTACCGGGGCGGCTGCGCCTCGCTACACGCCGGCGCAGGCGGGCGAACGTCTCTCACCGGTCGTGCGCCGCCTGATAGCCGAGCACCAGTTGAATCCGGCCCATATTGAGGGCACGGGCCGCGACGGGCGCATTACGCGTGAAGACGTGCTCGGTTTTGTGGCGCAGCGCGGAACGGCCGCGCCGGGCAGCGTCAAAACGCAAACGCCGGTGCCCTATACGATCGCGGGGCAGACGCGCAAGCCGCTCAATAACATCCGCAAACGCACTGGCGAGCATCTTGCGAGGTCGTGGCAGACGGTGCCGCATGTGCTGCAGGCGATCGAGGTCGACTTCCTGCGCGTCGAGCAGGCGCGGGCCGCAGTCGGCACGGCATGGAAGGCGCGCGAAGGTTTCACGCTCACTTATCTGCCGTTCATCGCACGCGCAGTCTCGGTCGCGCTCGCCAAATTTCCGCTGCTCAATGCGAGCCTCGATGGCGACGATCTGGTGCTGCACGGTCACATCAATATCGGCATCGCGGTCGATCTTAATTTCGACGGGTTGATCGTGCCGGTGGTCAAAGACGTGCCGAACAAGTCTTTGCCGCAGCTCGCGCGCGAAATTAACGACCTCGCACTGCGCGCGCGTGCGAACAAGCTGAAACCGGACGAGTTGAGCGGCGGCACGTATACGCTGTCGAATTCCGGCGTGTTCGGCACGCTGATTACCGCACCGATCATCAACCAGCCGCAGGTCGCGATCCTGTCGACCGACGGCGTTAAGAAGAAGCCGGTCGTCATCGAAAGCGAGACCGGCGACAGCATCGCGATCCGGCCGGTCGGCGTGCTCGCGCAGTCGTTCGATCATCGCGCGGTCGACGGCGCGTATTCGGCGGCGTTCCTGCGTGAAGTGCAGACCGTGCTCGAAACCCGCGACTGGACGCAGGCGCTTAACGCATGAGAGGCGGGAGGAGAGAGGTGAGAGGAGAACTCACACGCGCGGCGGCTCTGGTCGCCGCAGGATTGCTCGCATCGTCAATGGCATGCGCGCAGAGCGCAGGGCCGCGCGACCTCGCGGAACTCAAGCAGGAGACGCAGCGCCGCGCCGACCGCAGTCTGCCGCCCATAGGCGGCGTAAAAGCCGATGATGTGCGCGAAGCGATGGCCAATCTAAACAGTCTCGAACCGGACGCATGGGCCGCCGCGTTCAGCCGCATCGGCGACCGCTACATGGACAAGGCGAAGTCGCAGCAGGCGTCAGCGCCGCGCGAAGCTGCCGAAAGTTACAAGCACGCGTGGGAGACATACAACTTCGCGCGCTGGCCGGTCGAGAACTCCCCCGGCAAGAAGCAGGCATATGCAAAGGCGCTGGAAGCGTTCGCCGCCTACGGGCGCTTGATCGATCCGCCGCTCGAAATCGTGCGCATTCCGTTCGAGGGCAAGGAGATCGTCGGTTATCTTAGGCTACCGCCGAACGTGCGGCCCGTGCCTTTGCTGATCGGCATCAGCGGACTTGATACGCGTAAAGAGGACGTTGCCGCCAACAGCGATGGCCTGATCAGGCGTGGCATTGCAGTATTGGCACTCGACATGCCGGGCACCGGTCAGGCACCGCTGAAGGTGGACGTCGGCGCCGAGCGCATATATTCGCGTGTGCTCGACTATCTGCAAACGCGCAATGACATCGACGCCAAGCGCATCGTCGTGCGCGGCCAGAGCTGGAGCGGCTACTGGGCCGCCAAGCTCGCGTACACCGAGCGCGAGCGCATACGCGGCGCGGTTGTGCACGGCGTGGGCATACACGGCTATTTCCAACCGGAGTTCCAGAGGAAAGGACTGACGACGCGCGAATATCTGTTCGATCTGTTTCCCGCACGCTCGGCGGTCTACGAAGTCAAAACAATGGACGAGTTTCTCGCGTACGGGCCGCGTTTGTCTTTGCTCGACGGCGGCTTTCTCGACAAGCCGTCGGCGCCCATGTTGCTCGTCAACGGCGAAAAAGACACGCAGCAGCCGATTTCGGACCTGTACCTTATGATGAAGCACGGCGACCCCAAGGACGCGTGGGTCAATCCGGCGGGCGGCCACATGGGCCGCTCCGAGCAGTGGCCGCAGCGTATGATCCTCGACCGCGTCGTGATGCCCTGGATCGAGCGCGCGCTCGCGGTTAAACCATAAATGCTTAGCCACAGTTCACAGAGGGCACAGAGAAAATCGAAGAAATAAAAGACCTGCATGTGACTTTCTCTGTGCCCTCTGTACCCCGCAAGGGGGTATTAAAAAGAATGGCAAATGATTTTCGACGTTTTTAAATTGGAAAATGAAATGGCAACTGCAAACATGAAGCAACACAAGCTCGGCTGGATCGGTATCGGCCGCATGGGTTACGCGATGGCGCAGCGCCTGGCGCACGCCGGCTGCGACATCGCCGTATGGAACCGCACCCAGTCCAAGGCCGAGCCGCTCAAGCAATACGGCGCAAAGGTCGTCGCTACGCTGCCCGATCTGGCCGGCTGCGACATCGTGTTCACGATGGTGTCCACGGGCAAGGACGTGAAAGAAGTTCTGTTCGGCGCGAACGGCGTGATGTCGAAAGGCAAGAAGCCGAAAATCGTCGTCGACAGCACGTCGATATCGCTCGAAGAGTCCGCGGAAATCCGCGAGAAGCTCGCCAAAGAGGGGATCAAATTTCTCGCCGCGCCCGTGTCGGGCAATGCGAAAGTCATTAAAGCCGGCAAGTTGACGGTGGTCGCCTCGGGGCCGAAGGATGCGTTCGACGCGGTTGCCCCGTACCTCGAAGCAATCGGCCAGGGCGTAAGCTACGTCGGCGACGGGGAATTATCGCGGATCGCCAAGATCTGCCACAACGTGATGCTCGGCGTGGTGATCCAGAACCTGTGCGAGATCACGGTCCTCGCCGAGAAGGCCGGCATGCAGCGCCACGCATTCCTCGATTTCCTGAACAAGAGTGTGATGGGCTCGATGTTCACGTGCTACAAAACGCCGGCGCTCTCCAATCTCGACTTCCACGTGACGTTCACGCCGGAATTGCTGAGGAAGGATATGGACCTGGGCCTGAATGCGGGCAAGGCGCGCGGTGTGCCGATGCCGACGACCGCGACCGCACGCGACCAGGTGCAGAAGCTGATCGATCATGGCTACGATCAGGACTTCTCGCAATTGCTGCTATTGCAGGCGAAGGCGTCGGGTGTCGAGCTCAAGCCGGAAAACGTGCAGATCAGCGACGGATTGTCATAACAATAAGACGAGGAGCCAGCGATGAAACGTGCGATCACGATTGCCTTTGCGTTGTTGTCACTCGGCGCCGGCTCGGCGTTCGCGCAGAATTTTCCAATGAAACCGGTGCATATGTTCATCGGATTTCCGGCCGGGACCTCCACCGACATACTCGCGCGCATGCTCGCGCAGAAGCTCGGGGACTTTTGGGGCCAGAACGTCGTCGCCGACAACCGCGCCGGCGCCGGCAGTTCCATCGCGGCGGCTGCGGTGGCAAAAGCTACGCCGGACGGCTACACCATATTGTTCAATTCTTCCGCGCAAAGCATCAATCCGTCTCTCTATACGAAGCTGCCTTACGAAACGCTCAAGGATTTCGTCGAAATAGCGTCGGTTGCATCGCAACCGAACCTGCTGGTGGTCAATCCTTCTTCCACCATCAAGTCGGTCGCCGAGCTGATCGCGGAGGCCAAAGCGAAGCCCGGCCAGCTCAACTTCGGCTCGGCAGGCATCGGTACCGGAACGCACCTCAATCTCGAAAAATTCAAGATCGCGGCCGGCGTCGATATCACGCACATCCCGTACAAGGGAACGCCCGAGGTCGTGACCGACATCATCGGCGGCCGCACGACCGGCTACTTCGCGCCGATTACTGCCGCGCTCCCGTTCGTGCAGGGCGGCAAGCTGCGCGCGCTTGCGGTGAGCGGCGCCAAGCGCTCGGCGCAGTTGCCCGATGTGCCGACCGTGGCCGAAGCGGGCGTCAAGGGCTTCGATTTTCTGCTCTGGTTCGGCGTATGGGGACCCGCCGGCATGCCTGCGAAGCTCGTGGAGCAGATCGCGCGCGACATCAACCGCGTGCTCGCCGCCGCCGACATGCGCGAACAGTTCGCCAAGGCGAGTACCGAGCCGCTCGTGATGACGACGAAGGAATTTGCCGCGTTTGTGCGCAAAGAGATCGAAGACAACGGACGCGTCATCAAGGCTGCCGGCATCAAGGCGCAATGACTGCAACTTTTCGTGCTCTGCGGCGAGACTTTTCGAGGTGTTTGACTGATGGGTGACCAGTATCCGGTTGTAAAGGTCGCGGCGGTGCAGGCCGCGTCGGTGTTTCTCGATCGCGCGGGTTCGACCGAAAAGGCGTGCCGGCTCATCCGCGAAGCGGGTAAGAATGGCGCGCGCGTGATCGGCCTGCCGGAAGGGTTCATCCCGGCTCATCCGGTGTGGTTCCATCACCATTCGGCGACCAGCGCGATCGCCAACAAGTTTTCCGTCGAACTGTTCAAGAACGCGGTCGAGATTCCGGGGCCCGAGACCGACGCGCTATGCGCGGCGGCGCGCGATGCCAACGCTTACGTCGTGGTTGGCGTTTGCGAGAAAATACCGAACACCATCGGCACGATGTTCAACACGCAAGTCTATATCGGGCCGGACGGCACGCTGATCCGCAAGCACCAGAAGATCATGCCGACAGTGGGCGAGCGGCTGGTGCACATGGGCGGTTTCGGCGACACGTTCGGCGCGTTCCAGACCGAGTTCGGCCCGATGAGCGGCTTGATCTGCGGCGAGAATTCGAACCCGCTCGCGATCTTCGCATTGACCGCCGAGGGCACCCGCATCCACGTCATGAGCTGGCCCAATCACTTTCCGACGAGCGGGGACCCGCTGCGCAATCGCGTGACGGTAGACGCGCAGGCGTTCGCGCAGATGAGCAAGGCGTTTGTGATCTCGGCGTGCGGCACGGTCGACGAAGACATGATCAAGAAGCTCGAGGTCGGAGCCGACGGCGAGAAGTTCCTGCGCGATCCCGATTCGTGCGGTGGCAGCGTGATCGTCGCTCCCAACAGCCGTATCCTGGCCGGCCCGATGGGCGCAGAGGAAGGCGTCTTGTATGCGGAGTGCAATCTCGAACTCGGCGTGCTGACCAAGCTGCGCCACGACTTTGCCGGGCATTACAACCGGCCGGACATATTCCAGCTCCAGATCAACCGCGCTGCGCCGCACATCTATACCGTGCAGGGCACGCGCGAACATGCGGCGCTTGAGGTGAAGACCGCCGGAAAGCTGCCGGGTACCACGCCCGTACTTGCCGATGCGTCGCACGCTAACTGGCGCACGGTCGAGATGACGCACGACGACGGCGAGTCTGCCGGCAAAACAAAAAAATAACGGCGACAGAGGTATCGGCACATGAAAACCAGGTGTTTGAGCAAGACGGGGCCGCGGGTGTCCGCCATCGGCATGGGGCGCGGCAGCCAGTCGGTGCAGTTCGGCGCGCCGGGCGAGCGCGAATTCAACGACGCGATCCGGCGCGCGATCGATCTGGGCATCACGTTGTTCGACAGCTCGGATCTCTACTGGAACACGCGGCACGAAGTGTTGCTCGGGCGCGCGGTGCAGGGGCGCCGCCATAAAGTGCTCATCACAACCAAGTTCGGCAATATCGATCTGCCCGACGGCAAGAAAGGCACCAACGGCAAGCCTGAGTACGTGTTTTCGTCGTGCGAAGCAAGTCTCAAGCGTCTGGGTATCGACGTCATCGACATTTATTTCATGCATCGCGTGGACCCGACGACGCCCATCGAAGACACCGTCGGCGCGATGTCGCGGCTCGTCGAGCAGGGCAAGGTGCGCTATATAGGGTTGTGCGAGGCGGGGCCGCAGACTCTGCGCCGCGCGCACAAAG
>JBKJMN010000248.1:0-6130 GCA_046596405.1 Burkholderiales bacterium | reverse complement strand
GCGCTGTACCGGGCGCACCTCGCCGGCGAGCCCCACTTCGCCGAACACGACCAACCGCGCCGGCAGCGCGCGATTGGTCAATGACGAGACGATCGCCATCAAGACGGCGAGATCGGCGGCCGGCTCGGTGATTTTCATGCCGCCGACCGCGTTGATGAACACGTCCTGATCGTGGCACGCGATACCGGCATGCCGGTGCAGCACCGCGAGCAGCAACGCGAGCCGGTTTTGCTCGAGCCCGACGCCGAGGCGGCGCGGGTTGGGCGCATGCGCATCGTCGACCAGCGCCTGGATTTCGACCAGCAGAGGCCGCGTGCCCTCCTGCGTGACGAGCACGCATGAGCCGGCCACCGGTTCCGCGTGCTGCGACAAAAACATCGCCGACGGATTTGCCACCCCTTTCAGGCCTTTTTCAGTCATCGCAAAGACGCCGAGCTCGTTGACCGCGCCGAAGCGGTTCTTGACCGCGCGTATCAGGCGGAAGCTCGAATGCGTGTCGCCTTCGAAATACAGCACGGTATCGACGATGTGCTCGAGCACGCGCGGACCGGCGAGCGCGCCTTCCTTCGTAACGTGGCCGACGAGGATCACCGTGATGCCGCTCGACTTCGCCAGTCGCGTGAGCTGCGCCGCGCATTCGCGCACTTGCGCGACCGATCCGGGCGCCGACTGGAGCGCATCTGAATACAGGGTCTGGATCGAATCGATGACGGCGACCGCCGGCTTTTCGGTCTGCAGCACATGCTGGATCTTTTCGAGGCCGATTTCCGCGATCTGGTGCAGAACCGACGCATCGAGCGCGAGGCGCTTCGCGCGCAACGCGATCTGTTGCGACGATTCCTCGCCGCTTACATAGAGCACCTTGTGCTGCGCGCCTACCGCGCACAACGCCTGCAGCATCAAGGTCGACTTACCAATGCCGGGATCGCCGCCGATCAACACCACCGCGCCGGGCACCAACCCGCCGCCGAGCACGCGGTCGAATTCGGCAATCCCGGTCGGCACGCGGCTCTCTTCGTTCGCCTCGACCTCGCTCAAACGCTGCAGCTTGCCTTTGCCGGCAAGTGCGGTGAACCGGTTGGCGCCCGCCACCGCCTGTTCCGCGACGGTTTCAACCAGCGTATTCCACGCCGTGCAATGCGGGCACTGACCCTGCCACTTGACCGCCTGGCCGCCGCATTCGGTGCACGTATAGATCGATTTTGCTTTGGCCATGCGGGATTAAGTGCCTGTCGCGACGCGCGCCACGCGGGCGCCCGGTTACGCGAGCAGCGTCAGGGCGCCGTTACGGGCGCGGGCGCGGCGCCAGTGGATGCCGCCGCGAGCGGATGGTGATGGGTCGCGCGGTCGAACGCGTGCTCCAGACGGCGGATGCGCTCGTGCAGGTTTTCGAACAGCATCACGCAGAGTGTCGTCGTCACCGCGAAAAGCCCGATCTGCATGCGTTCGGATTCGAGCACCGCGCCGAGAGCTTCGTGGTTGCTCAGGAAAAAATAATCGCCCAGCATCAGCCCCGCCGCCGCCGCCACCAGGCCGGGCACTATGCCGCCGTACCAGACGGCAACAATGGCCGCGGGCACGAAAAACAGAAACGGAAAACGCGCATCCTGCGCGAACAGCCAGTAGCGCATCAGAAACGAAAACGCGACGACGCCGATCGCGACGCCATAGCGCATGACAAACGGATGGCGATACGGCCAGCTCGGATAATCGTAGTGATGATGACTCGCGCGCGCGTAATAGCGCTCCAGGTACTGCGCGAACTCCGCCGCTTCCGGGCACAGCTTCGCGTTGCCGTGGTTGCGCACGTTATCGAGCGCGCGCTCGAACTGGCGGATGTGGCGGTGCAGCCGCTCGCACAGCACCACGCACAGCAGCGTCGTCACCACGTACACGCCGACCGCCATCGACTCGCGGTTGCCCAGCGGCCACAGCGCCTTGCGCGACATCATGAAAAAATAATCGCCCATCAGGAGGCCCAGCACGGTCGCGACGATGCCGGGGCCGATGCCGCCGTACCAGACCGCGACCACCGCCGCCGGCACGAAAAAAGTGAACACGAGCCGGTTCTGGAAATTGCCGTAAATGAGGTAACGGATCGTGAACGCCGCGAGCACGGCGAGTACCGCGACCCCGTAACGCAGCGCGGGTGAGCGCCGGTACGGCCAGACCTGACGGGGGTGCGGGGCGGTCGTGGTTACGTCCGCAGTGCGCTGGCTGCTCATGGCGAGATGATACACCCGCGGATGACGCTTTTCATCGCGAATCGCGCACCGGCCGCCGCCTTCATATCTCGAGCACCGGCACCCGCGCAGCGAGCGCGCATATCAATTCATAGCTCACCGTGCCGGCCGCTTGCGCGACCTCGTCCGCGGGCAAACCCTCGCCCCACAAGACGACGGCAGCGCCCACCCGCGCGTCAGGCACGCCCGTCAAATCGACGCTCAGCATGTCCATCGACACGCGACCCACCGTATGCGTGCGCACGCCGTTGACGACGACCGGGGTGCCGGTCGGCGCATGGCGCGGATACCCGTCGGCGTAACCGCAGGCCACCGCGCCCACCTGCAGAGGTGCAGTCGTCTCGTAAGTACCCGCGTAACCCACGCGGTCGCCCGGCCGCAGTTGCTGCACCGAAATGATCTCGCTTGCCAGTGTCATGGCTGGCATGAGTCCCAGGTCCGCAGCCGTCGCGTCGGCAAAGGGCGTGCAGCCGTACAGCATGATGCCGGGCCGCACCCATCCGGCAAGCGTGGCCGGAAACCGCAAAATCGCCGCGGAGTTCGCCACCGATCGCTCGAGCGCGCGGCCGGCCGCGACGGTTTCAAAGGCTTCCATTTGCCATGCCACGCCGCGCGCGTCGTCGGCCGTCGCGAAATGCGTCATCAGCGTGAGCTGCCTGACCGCGCGATGCGCGGCCAGCCGATCGCGCACAGCGAGCGCAGCACGTGGCGCGAACCCGAGCCGGTTCATGCCGGTGTTGATTTTCAGCATGACGTCCAGGCGCGCGTCCGCTGGTGCCTTGTCGAGCATGCGCACCTGCTCTTCGTGGTGCACGACGATTGTCAGATCGTGCCGCGCGGCGGTCGTCAGTTCCGTCGTATCGAACAGCCCTTCGAGCAAAGCCAATCGCCGCGCATAACCGCTCTCGCGCAAGCGCACCGCGCCGTCGATTTCAAGCAGCGCGATACCGTCCGCGCCGTCGAGCGCGCGCGCCGCGCGCATGATTCCGTGCCCGTAGGCGTTCGCCTTGAGCACCGCGAACACGCGCGCGCGCGGTGCGCAGCGCCGCACGACGCCGAGGTTGTGGCGCAGCGCAGCGCTGCTGATGAGGGCTTTGATGGGGCGCATGACTTCAGGATTGAGGAGCGAGGACTGGGGATTGAGGGAAAGACTTTAGGTCAAAACCGGGTTGAAGCTGCCCGGCAAACTCACTCCTCAATCCTCGCTCCTCAATCCTGCTTCTCCGCCATCGCGCGCATTTTACCCGTCGCGAATTCGACGAACGTCGATAGAAGCCGCGAGCGGAACTTTTCACGCGGAAAAACCAGCGACAGGGTGCGGATCAGGCGCGGCTCAAGCGGCAGCGCGACCAGCGAACCCAGCTTGAGCTCTTTAGCGACCGTCGCGCTCGACATGATTGCGACGCCGATGCCGGTTTCGACCACGCCCTTGATCGCTTCCGGGCTGCCGAGTTCCATCACGATGTTGAGGTCTTCCGGCGCCACCCCGCCCTGGCGAAAAAAATTGTCCGCGAACTGGCGCGTGCCGGAGCCGCTCTCGCGGCTGATATAAGGCTCGCTCGCGATCTGCGCCGCGGTCACGCTGGCGAGGTGCGCGAGCTTGTATCCTGGTACGCAGATCATCACGAGTTCGTCGTCGCAGCACACTTCGGTATGCACGCCCGGCAGGTGCGCCGGCGATTCGATGAGCCCGAGATCGAGCGTGTGGTCGGCGACCCTATGCTCGATCGTTTCTGAATTGGCGACGGTCATGTGCGTTTGCACCTGCGGATGGCGCGCCTTGAATTCGCCGAGCACGCGCGGCAGGATGAATTCCGCGATGGTCATGCTGCACCCGAGCATGAGCGGGCCGCTGACCGCGCCGGTGAGCTCGCTTACGCGCTTGTCGAGCTCCGCCGACAAGCCGAGAATGCGTTCCGCGTAGTCGAGCACGAGTTCGCCGGCCGGCGTCAGCGCGATCTTGCCGTGACTGCGCTCGAAGAGACGCGTGCTGAAATGCTCTTCGAGCTGCTTGACCTGAAAAGTCACCGCGGGCTGCGTCATGAAAAGCTGTTCCGCCGCCTTGGTGAAACTCAATTGGCGGGCGACGGTGTGAAAAACCTGCAATCGGCGATCAGCCATTTGTCCGGGAGGAGAGAGGAGAGAGGGGGAAAGACTGGAAGTGCTCTAACCATTCCGCGACAAGTCGCGGCGGCACTGCTTTCTCCCTTCTCCTCTCTCCTAACCCCTCACTCGAATACGGGCTGGTATTCAACCACAATTCTTTAATCAAGTCATGGTCGAGGGTGGCCTGGCGCACAGGCTTGCGCCGCTAAACTATGGTATAAAGCTTCACCTTATAAGAGGGTATGCATCCCCTTCATGCCGTTCGGTTTTTTCATCATCATGGCGGCGCAGTTTTTCTCGTCGCTGGCCGACAACGCGCTGCTCGTCGCGGCGATCGCGACCCTCGCATTTCTCGATTCGCCGGCATGGCTCACGCCAATGCTAAAGTTGTTCTTCACCATTTCGTACGTGGTGCTCGCGCCGTTCGTCGGCGCTTTCGCGGATGCGATCCCCAAAGGCCAGGTGATGTTCGTGTCGAACACGATCAAGGTCGTCGGCTGCTCGATGATGCTCTTCGGCGTGCATCCGCTGATCGCCTACGGCGTGGTCGGACTCGGCGCGGCAGCCTATTCGCCGGCCAAATACGGAATCCTGACCGAATACCTGCCGCACCACAAACTTGTGGTCGCCAACGGCTGGATCGAAGGGCTGACGGTCGGCTCCATCATCCTCGGCACGCTGCTGGGCGGCGCGCTGATCAGCGAGGCAATATCGGCGAAGCTGCTGCAGTTCGACCTGCCGCACATCGAGACCGGCATCGATACCGCGCCGGAAATCGCGATCGCGCTGATCATCGCGCTCTATATCATCGCGGCGATATTCAATCTTTACGTGCCGAAGACCGGCGTCGACCACAAGCCGGCGCGCAAGAATCCGCTGTATCTGATCAGCGACTTCGCGCACTGCCTGAAACTATTATGGTCCGACAAGCTCGGCCAGATCTCGCTGGCCACCACAACGCTCTTCTGGGGCGCAGGCGCGACGCTGCAGTTCATCGTGCTCAAGTGGGCGGAGGTGGCGCTC
Organism: Burkholderiales bacterium; assembly: GCA_046596405.1. Taxonomy (GTDB): domain Bacteria; phylum Pseudomonadota; class Gammaproteobacteria; order Burkholderiales; family SG8-41; genus PALSA-1004. Next base: position 758 of record JBKJMN010000248.1, on the reverse strand, counting down.
GGTTACACGCTGTCGCAGTCGACCGTCATGCAGGGCATCACCGCAGTGGGCATCGCCGCCGGGGCCATACTGGCCGCGAAAATGGTCCCGCTGCACCGCGCAGTCAACGTGCTGCCGGTGGGCATCGTGATGGGCCTGATCACGATCAGCATGATCTTCGTGCGCGACGTCTATACGGCGATGCTGATCATGACGGTGATCGGCGCGCTGGCCGGTTTCTTCGTAGTGCCGATGAATGCGCTGCTACAGCATCGCGGCCATATCCTGATGGGCGCCGGCCACTCGATCGCGGTGCAGAATTTCAACGAAAATCTCAGTATCCTGACGATGCTCGGCGTCTATTCGCTGCTGATCAAGTTCAATTTCTCGATTTACACGGTGATCGTGCTGTTCGGCTTATTTGTCGCCGTCACGATGACGCTGGTGCGCGAACGCCACATGCTGAACGTGCGCACTGGCCCGCTGCCGCAGATTCCGTCGGAGTTGAAGCACTAGCTTTAGGTAAGGCGTGAGGCGTTAGGCGTGAGGCGGAAATGCGCTTAGGTCTTTTTTCTTACGCCTGACGCCTCACGCCTCACGCAGTCAAACCCAGATCGGCCTGATAAGCGTCATGCGGATAGTGAAATGGCACCGGCCCGTCGTGCGCGCCATCCAGGAACTGGCGCACGAACGGATCCTGCGAAACCTTCATTTCAGCGGCAGGACCGGCGGCGGCTACCACGCCGTCCGAAATCAGATAGAGGTAGTCGATGACGCGC
>JBKJMN010000045.1:0-8765 GCA_046596405.1 Burkholderiales bacterium | reverse complement strand
CCACGCGCATCGTCGTCGGCTTCACCGCCGGCGGGCCGTCGGATATCGTCGCGCGGATCGTCGCGCAGCAGTTGACCGAGCGCATGGGGCAATCGTTCATCGTCGAGAACCGCGTCGGCGCGACGGGCACGATAGGCGCCGAGATCGTAGCGAAAGCGCCGCCCGACGGCTACGCGCTGTATCTCGCGAGCCAGACGACCCACGCGGTCGCACCGTACATGTACGCCAAGGTCGGCTACGATCCGCTCAAGGATTTCGCGACGGTCGTGCGCGTCGTGCACAACCCGCTTTTGATGGTCGTGAACCCGGCGTTTCCGGTCACGTCGATCAAGGAATTGATCGCGCTGGCGAAAGCCCGCCCGGGCCAGGTCAATTTCGCGACCGGCGGCATCGGCTCGTCGCCGCACATGTCGATGGAGCTCTTCAAGAGCACGACCAGGATCGACATGGTGCCTATCCATTACAAAGGCGACGGTGCCGCGATCATCGACGTCATCGGCGGGCAGGTGCCGATGCTGACCTCCAGCATGTCGGCGCTGATGCCGTACGTGAAGAGCGGCAAGCTGCGCGGCATCGCGGTCACGGGCCTGAAGCGCTCGCCGGTCGCACCCGAATTCCCGACCATTGCCGAGTCGGGCCTGCCGGGATTCGAAGTCATCACGTGGTTCGGCCTCCTCGCGCCCGCGGCAACGCCGAAAGACGTCATCAACAAGCTCAACACCGAAATCGTCGCCTCAGTGGGCCAGCCCAACGTGCGCGAGCAACTCACCAAAATGGGGTTCGAAATCGTCGCCAACACGCCCGAGCAGTACGCGGTGTTTTTGCGCGAAGAGAATGTGAAATGGGGCAAGGTCGTGAAAGACCTGGGACTGCGCGCCGAATAGGTTTTCGTCCCGGCTCGCCACAGACGATAAAACAGAAAATGCGTCGCTGGATTGCGGCGCTTGACCGTCACGATGGACGGCGTGCAGGCGGTTGACGTCAACGACTCAACGTTTACTTCGGGACCGATCGCGCTGCAGTACAACGCCGGCACCATCAAATTCCGGAAAGTGTTGATCAGGCGGCTGTAGCCGTTACGCAAAGCCCCTGATACGGCGTAGCGACACTAGTCCGTGAAGTCCAGCCGCGTATCGAGCAGCACGCCGTAAAGTTGCACAGGCTCGCGGCCCCTGATGTTCAATGCCGGCAGTTTTTCGGCCCCGACGGGATGGCCCGAAGCCGCCAGCGCATCCATGATCTCTTTCGAGAATATGAATTCACCGGCACGTGAACGATGGAGCAAGCGCTCCGCTACGCTCAAGCCGTCGCCTATGATCAGCACTTGGGCTGGCGGCTGGCGGCCTGATTCGCCGACGACCACGTCACCGCAATGCAGACCCATTGCCACGGCCGTGACGAAACTGTAATCGCGCTGCCACGCTTCCTCGATGCCCACGAATTCGCGCAGGATCTCCTGGGCCGCCTCGACCGCTCGCGCCGCATTGTCGGGGCCGGCGAAGGTTGCCACCAGGTTATCATTGAGCATGCTGCGCACGATGCCTTTGTGCCGCACTATCGCCGCCGAAACCATGGCAAAAAATTCGGCGATCCGTGCGATGACAACGGCGGGTTCGAGGATTTCCGACATGCGCGTGAAGCCGCGGACTTCCGTGTAAAGGACCGCTAAATTAGCGCGTTCCGCGTTAACGGTAGTGGAGTTCAATGTCGCCAATACAGAACTCCAAATCGAACCGGGCTTCTTGACGTGGTGCCTGACTTGATCATTCACCAATCATAGCATCACACGCCGTGACGTCGCCCCGCACCTTGGTGGTGCTGGACAATTCGGCTCACAATGGCAAGCGAATCACAAACTCGCTGCCGAGATTCTCGCCGAGGCTGTTTACTTTGATGCTTCCGCCGTGCAGTTCCACCACGCGCTTGACCAGGGTCAGGCCTATCCCCAGACCACCTGCATGTGGCGTGCCCGCCTGCACGAACATCTCGAAAATGCGCTCCAGCATCTCCCGCGCAATTCCGATCCCGTTGTCTTTGACGGCGATTGTGACGTCATCCCCATCCGGCTTGATCACCAGCGCAATATCTCCGCCTTCGGGCGTGTAACGGCAGGCATTATTCAAAAGGTTGGCAATGACCTGAGTCATTCGAGTGCTGTCCGCCGTCAGGTATAGCGCCCGGTCCGGCTGGACCACGCGCAGGCTGTGCCGGCGTAAATCGATATTGGCGCGGCTGGATTCGATCGCGGTGTCGACGATATCCAGCAGGTTCACCCTGGTCTTGCGCAATTCCATTTTATTCGTGGCGGCCCGCGACACGTCCATCAGGTCGTCGATAATCCGCTCCAGTTGCTTCGACTGGCGCGTGATGATACCGAGCATGCCGCGGTCGGCCGGCGCTTCGACAGAATGATTTCGCATCACGTGGGCGGCCATTAAAATGGGGCCGATCGGATTGCGCAGCTCGTGGGACAGCATCGCCAGAAATTCGGTTTTTTGTTGCGACTCCTCGCTGACCCTGGATTTGCCGTCTTCGAGCAGCGCCAAATTTTTCAGACTTTTGACCGCTGAAGCCGCGAAGCTGGACAAGCTCGTCAACAGGCGCCGATCCTCGCTGTCGAAAGTTTTCTGTTTGTCGTGCGCGATCGCCCACACCGTGCCGATCGGAATCTTCCCTTCGTAGAAGGGCACCAGCAAGACTTCGACGATCGGATGCGGCGGCGCAAACGGAAAATGCCGTTCCGGCCAGCGCATAAGCAGCGGCGCGTTCTGGTCGAGAACAGTTCCGCACGGACTGTCGTGCCGCGGCATCGTCGAACCCACGAAGGGCGCAAATTCACCACCGGTTGCGTGCCAGCGAAAAACCGGTTCGTCGCCATCCATTTCGGATATGCTGACTCCAGACGACTGAGCGCCGGTGAGTTCGATAATCTTGTCTGCCAGCAATTGCAGCACCGCGTGGGGCGACTCGGCCAGCCGATTGACGAGGGCGCGAAGCGTGGCGGCCTCACCCGCATAATCGGGCAGCCGGGTGGGTCGAGCCCCCAGTTGGTTGGTGATCAGGACGTCTGCCAGAGAGGCTCTGGACGTTTCGACAAGTTGGATCATTGATGACCAATTGGAAAACCGACGGAAATTGAGATCGCCGCTTTTCGTAACGATATAATTGCGCCCGGTCGAGCAGTATCTTCGCCGGCCTGAAGGCGTCTCTGTACACCAGCGTACATATGGAGAAATTTAGACCGGGCTGAGACGTATCGCCGTCGATTGGCTGAGGATTGATCTGTCCTACAGCCTTGCCATATGATGTTGCCTCCCTTGATTTGATAGCGAAAAGACCGGCACATGACGTTGGATCTCATTATTCGCAACGCCCGGCTCCCGAATGGGGGCACCGAGCTTTCAATCGCCGACATCGGGATCCAAAACGGCGTCATCGTGGCAATCGCGCCCCAACTCGGCGCCACCGGCCCGGAACACGATGCCGGGGGCAAGCTGGTTTCACCCGGCCTGATCGAGAGCCATTTTCACCTCGACAAGGCGCTGATCGCCGACCGCGTGCCGATCCAGCCCGATCGGATGGTGCGCGACCACATGGAACGCACCGCGTCGATCAAGCATACTTTCACGCCCGAAGACGTTTACACGCGGGCGCAGGCGACGCTCGAGCAATGTCTACTTCACGGCGTCACCCATATGCGCACCCAGGTCGAGGTCGATCCCAATGTCGGGCTGATCGGGTTCGAGGCGCTGGAGCAACTGCGTAAGGACTACGCGTGGGCGATCGATATCCAGTCCTGCGTGTTTTTGCAGGAGGGCTGGACCGGCGTGCCCGGCGCCGACGAAAACCTGGTCAGCTGCCTGAAACGCGGCGCGACGGTCGTGGGCGGCGGGATCCGCTACGACAAAGACGGCCCTGGTCAAATCCGCCGCGTTTTCGAGCTTGCGCAGGAATACGACGTCGATGTGGATTTCCACCTCGACGGCGGTTACGAAGTGAAGTCCCTGGATTATCCGCAGGTCTGCGAAATTACGGACAAGATAGGCTGGCAGGACCGCGTCGCATTCGGGCACGGTTCGAAATATTCGTTCATGCCGGTCAAGGAGCAGGCCGCCATCGGCAGGCGGCTCGGCGAATCCGGCGTGTCGCTCGCGGTGCTGCCGGCGACCGATCTGTTCAACGCCGGGCGGCACGTCGAGCACAGCGTGATGCGCGGCGTGACCGACGCCAACACGCTAATCGAGAACGGCGCCAACTGCACCATCGCCACCAACAACGTGCTGAATGCCTTCACGCCCTATGGCGATTGCTCGCTGACCCGCATCGCCAATCTTTACGCCAATGTGGTTCAGCGCTACGGGCCCAAAGACCTCGGCGTTTGTTTCGAGATGATCACCGACCGCGCCGCGAAATTGATGCGCCTTGCCGATTACGGCATCGCGGTCGGCAAGGCGGCGGACCTCGTGGTGTGGGGCGAGGAGCGGCCCTCCGACGTCATCGCCAAATCCGCGCTGCCGCTGGCCGGTTTCAAGCGCGGCCGGCGCATCTTCTCACGTGCATTACCGGCGCTTCAATGGCCTCATTAGGACAAAAAAAGCAATTATTGATCTTTACATAACCGTATGACAAATGCGTAGCGTGCCAAAAGCTTCCCTCACCCTCGGTCCCTCTCCCGGAGGTAGAGGGAAGGGATGAAAAAGCCCTTCTCCCTCCGGGAGAAGGGTGGGGAGAGCAAAGCGAGGGGGCCGAAGGCGGGAAAATCTTGTCACTCGGTTACGTAATTCTCAATAGAAACCGCCGAAAAACGCGGAAGAAATCCAAAGTTTTGCCTGGTTGAAAGTTTGAATATGAGACAACTTAAAATCGCCGCCGCCCAGCTCGGCCCTCTCCATCTGGCAGATACCCGCACCAGCGCGACGCAGCGGCTCGTGAAACTGCTGCGCGACGCGCACGGCATGGGCGCCAGATTCGTGGTGTTTCCCGAACTCGCGTTTACGACGTTCTTCCCGCGCTATTGGTACGACGATCAGGCGGCGACGGACCGCCGCTTTTACGAGTTCACGATTCCGTCCGCCGAGACGCAGCCGCTGTTCGACGAAGCAAAAAAACTCGGCATCGGCTTCTATGTCGGCTATGCGGAACTGATTCAGGAAGAAGGCCGCACCCACCGCTTCAACACCGCTATCCTCGTCGGCCCGGACGGCACGATCGTCGGCAAATACCGCAAGATCCACCTGCCCGGCCACGCGGAGCACAAGCCCAAAGCCGCTTTCCAGCATCTCGAGAAAAAATACTTCGAAGTCGGCAACCTGGGATTTCGCGTGTGGCGCTTCATGGATGCGATCACCGGCATGATGATCTGCAACGACCGGCGCTGGCCCGAAGCGTTTCGCGTGCTCGCGCTGCAGGGCGCGGAAATCGTGGCCCTCGGCTTCAACACGCCCAGCGAAAACCTGGACTACCCCGAGCCGGCTGCATTGCGCGTGCACCATCACCTCATCACGGCGCAGGCGATGGCGTATCAGAATGCGATCTGGCTCGTCGAAACGGCGAAATGCGGTTTTGAAGACGGCAATCGCATGTTCGGGCACTCGCTGATTGTCGCGCCGACCGGTGAGATTGCGGCCAGGTCGTTAAGCGAGGAAGACGAGGTAATTTGCGTCAACGCAGACCTGGACCTCGCCGCCGACTTGAAGCGCACGGTGTTCAACTTCGCGGCGCACCGCCGGCCCGAGCACTACAAGCTGATCGTCGAGCGGGTCGGCGCGGAAGTCACGCCGGCCAATAAACCCTAGCCGCTATTGCGCCTGAATGCCCGCCGCTTTCGCCGCTTTGCGGTAGCGCTCGATTTCCCGCGGCAACAAATCGTTCAACTGCGCTGGCGGGAGCGCCCACGCCTCGATATTCTGCTCGCTCAAAAATTTCTTCATGTCGGCGCTCGCCAAAATATGCGCGATCGCAGCGGCAATGAAATCGCGCCGCTCGGCGGTGATGCCGGCCGGCGCGAATATCGCCCACCACAATTCATAGCTGTAGCCCGGCACGCCCGACTGCGCGATCGCCGGCAGGCCCGGCAGTAAAACCGACGGCTCGAGGCTCGTGACCCCGAGCGCCCGCAATCTGCCGGCCCTGATCTGCGGACTGACCGCGGGCGAGCTTGCGAACAGCATTTCCACTTCACCCGACATCACGGAGATCGACGCTTCCGCGACGCCCTTGTAAGGTATGTGCGTGAGATTGATACCCGCCGCCAGCGCAAACAGCGCTGCGGCGAAATGATTGTTGCCGCCGGTCCCGGCTGAGGAGTAATTCAACTTCCCGGGATGTTGCTTCGCCAGCGCGACGAGCTCCTGCACGGATTTCGCCGGCACCGAAGGATGCACGACGAGCACCAGCGGCGTCTTCGCGACCGCCGCAACCGGCTGAATCGCGCGCGCCGGATCGAATGGCAGCTTCTCACGGATCGCGGCCGTGGCCGGATACGACGAGGTGTGTCCGAGCAACGTATAGCCATCCGGTGCGGCCTTCGCTGCAAGCTCGGTGCCTATCATGCCGCTGGCACCCGCACGATTGTCGACCACGACGTTTTTGCCCCAGGCCTCCGCGAGTCGCTGCGCGACGCCCCGCATGACCACGTCGGCGCCGCCGCCCGCGGTGTACGGCACGATCAACTGCACAGGCTTGGCCGGCCACGATTGGGCCGCGGCGTGCGGTGCGGCAAATGCGCCAAGCGCGACGCCCAACGGCGCTGCGAGCCGTAACCGGGTTTTCACCGTTTCATGGCCGGGTGTGCACCGCATCGGGGGATTTTGCCATACCGCGAATGGTAAACCGTGCGCTATTTGCCGATTTTCGATAGCGTTATTCGTTGCGTGCTCATGACCGGCGCCACAGCGAACAAAAAGTATTCAGCCCGGCTTCGCATTTCAGCCCGGCGTTCGCCAACAGACTGTGCAGCGCCACGATATCGACGGCGTGGTGCATCGGATCTTCTGCAGTCGGGCCGCCGAGATCGACCAGGAAGATCAGCAAGCCGGCGCTGGCGACGGCCGCGCCGAGCGCGCGGGTGGCCTCGACTTGCAGCGGTGGCGGCAGGTGCTCGATCACGGCATCGGTGTACACAAGGTCGTAACGGTCGGGGATGCGGATCACCCCGGCCTGCGCTTCGAGCGGCGTCACCGGCAAGCCGTATTTACGGAACCGCCACGTCGCGAATTGAAAAGCCAGACCGGGCAGCTCCATGTAAAAAACTTGTTTGCCCATCCGCGCGGCGATCTCGCAGAACACGCCGGCGCCACCGCCGAATTCCAGCAGGCGCGGGCCGGGATGGGTCTTGAGCGCACTGACGATTGCCGGATTGAACCGGTTGAGCTTATCGATCACCGCCTGCGGCCGCGGATTCGCGGACAGGATGCCGAAAATAAAGGTTTCGGATCGCTCGTAGAATTCCGCGGCGCGCTGCGCAAAAGTCCGGCCTTCGACGCTATGCCAGTCCGCCGCATTGATGCGGTGGAAGTCGGCGATGCTCGCGCTGATTTGCGCCACCGAAAGACGCGAAAACTCGGCGTAGTCCTCCACGACCGTATCGCCGGGCCGGTAAACGTACGCCGCATCCGCCGCGCGGGTTTCGAACCCGGCAAGACGCTTGATACGGCCCAGCAGATCAAGTCGGTACACGAAAGCGAGGCCGGGTCAGGTTTTGCACACGGCAATCAGCGTCGTCGGCGGCCACGAAAATCCGGCGGCTGCGAACGGCGCGATAACGTAATCGCCGGCATAAGAATCGGCCTCGCCAGTAAAGACGGGCGGCGCCGCGTTTTTTCTGCCGGCGATGCGCCGGATTGCGCGCCCGATGCGTGCCGCCGGGTTGAAGTAAGCCTCGCTAAGCTGCGCAAACAACTCGCGCGAGCGTACTTTCCGCAGCCTGCCTTGATGGGTGAGCCAGTGTCCGTAAAGAGCAACCCGGGCGAACCGGGCGGACAAAAATGCGCTGAATTCCTCCGCGCCATAGGCTTTGTACTGGAACTGATACAGCGGCCTGCCCCCGCGGTCGGTTTTCACCCCTGCGCCGTTTGGCGTACTGCAAAGAAAAACGCCATCCGGCTTGAGCGCGGAAGTGAGGCCGTCCATAAATTTTTCGGGTGCTTGCAGATGCGGCAGCGTTTCAAAATTGACTATCGTGTCAAATGGTTCGGGTGACAGGTGCGCGGCCAACTCCTGCAGGTCGCCGCGTTCGAACCGGAGGTTATCCAGCCAATAAGTCCGTGCCGCTTCCCCGACCGCCTCGCCCGAAATATCGATGCCAAGCACCGATGCAGCGCCATGGCAGGCGAGAAAGTGCGCGCCATAGCCACTGCCGCAGCCGGCGTCGAGCACGCGCTTGCCGCGGCACCATTCGAGCGCGAACTCGAAGCGCTGAATGTTTTCGGCATAGCCCGCAATCAGCGTATCGTCCTGCAATGAAAGCCGTTCATGCATAAATGCTGGGCTCGTGACCGCGCGCTTGTTGCGAAAATTAATAGACCACCGATGCCGAATCTCGACTCAGTAGATACACGCGTGCACGGTCAAATGCAACCGTAACGTCTTCGGCCCGACCGCACCCCGGTCGAGCGCCAACGTTTGTCGTCTATGTACCTACACAATCATGCGTGTTCCTCTAATCGTCGAATGCGGACGCGAATGCTAAGATTTTAAAAGTCTTTGATGAACAAAAGTTGCGCCCCCGGTGCGTTGTTCAGGATGACTATTGAGAATTACGTAAC
>JBKJMN010000441.1:0-11795 GCA_046596405.1 Burkholderiales bacterium | reverse complement strand
GCCAGACATCAGCAGCCACGGCCATGGCTCGCGGTACCAGGGGGTCGTTGATTTGATGGCGTGCATGTTGCCTCCTAGGGTAGATAAAACTAGGGTTTGTAAAACGCTGACTTCTCGTGGATGCTGAATATTTCCGACGCGGGACGGCCGTCGGCATCGACTGCCGTGATCTGAAATTCGATGCGACTGACGCCCTTCTTGGCTTGCTCGGCATCGGCACGCAAAGCGATTGCGATCATCGTTGACGAGGCCGACCCGACCGTGAAAGGCTGTGCGGCACCCGCGACGGCGAGCGACTCAATACCACTCACGCTGACGACAAAACGCTGTGGCCGCTCTTGCGTATTCATCACCTGTAGCCGGTAGATATTCTCGATCTTGCCGCCCGCAACTTCGCGCGCTAGCGTGGTGCGATCGCGAATCACGTCGACCTTGACGGGGACGCGATACCAGAGCGTGACGCCAGCGGTGATGATGATGGTCCACAGCACGGCGGTGTAGATCAGCACACGCGGCCGGAACACCCGCCGCAACATGTCGCGCCAACCGAACTGCTGTTCGAGTGCATTCAGTGTCGAGTAGCGAATCAGTCCGCGCGGGTAGTTCATCTTGTCCATCACCTGATTGCAGCCATCGATGCACGCGGCGCAGCCGATGCACTCGTATTGCAGCCCCTGGCGTATATCGATGCCGGTCGGACACGCCTGCACGCAGATGCCGCAATCGACGCAGGCGCCGAGTCCGGCTGCCTTATGGTCGGCGGACTTGCTGCGCGAACCGCGCGGCTCGCCGCGCTGCGCATCGTACGTGATGACAAGCGTGTCGGAATCGAACATCACGCTCTGGAAGCGCGCATACGGACACATGTGTTTGCACACCTGCTCGCGCATCCAGCCGGCGTTACCGTACGTCGCGAAGCCGTAGAACAGGATCCAGAACGTTTCCCACGGACCCAGCCGCGCCTGCAGAAACTCCATCATCAGTTCGCGGATGGGTGAAAAATAGCCGACAAAAGTAAACCCGGTCCACAGCGCGAATGCGATCCACACCAGGTGCTTGAAAGTTTTCTTGAAGAGCTTCTCGACGTCGAGGCGGTGGCGGTCGAGCTTGATGCGCTGCACGCGGTCGCCTTCGATCGACTGCTCTATCCACATGAAGATCTCGGTGTAGACGGTTTGCGGGCAGGCGTAGCCGCACCACAGGCGGCCGGCCACCGCCGTAAACAAGAACAGCGACAACGCGGAGATGACGAGCAGTGCGGTAAGGAAAATGAAATCCTGCGGCCAGAACACCATGCCAAAGATGTAGAACTTGCGCGAAACGAGGTCGAACAGCACGGCCTGTCGCCCGTTCCAAGTCAGCCATGCAGTTCCATAGAACGCCAACTGCGTCAGCACCACCAGGGTAATGCGCCAGCTGGCGAACCAGCCGTGCACCGCACGCGGGTGAATGGTGCGGCGAACCTCGTAGAGGTCGAGTTCGACCGGCGATTCGACCGGCGCCAGATTAAAATATGACTGACTCAAGCCGCCGCCCCGGCCTTACTTCCGGTCTGCCGGCGGCGACGATAACGAGTAAACGTAGGCCGCCAGCAAATGAATTTTGCCGTCGTCGAGGAACTCTTTATGCGCCGGCATCATGTTGTTGCGTCCGCGGCTGATGGTTTCCATGATGGTGGCTTCGGAGCCGCCGTACAGCCATATGCTGTCGGTCAGGTCAGGCGCTCCCAGGGCCTGATTGCCTTTGCCAGTCGGCATGTGACAGGCCGCACAGGTGCTTATGAACTTGGGCTTGCCCATCACGGCGCGCAATTCGTTGTGCGTGCGCCCCGATAATGACAGCACATAATGGGCGACATTCTTGACGTCCTCGTCGCCGCCGAGTGCCGCGCCCATCGGCGGCATGATGCCGTTGCGCCCGTTGGCGATGGTGGTCCTGATGGTTTCCGGCTCGCCGCCGTACAGCCAGTCGTGGTCGCGCAGATTGGGAAAACTTTTGCCGCCGCCGGCATCTGAACCGTGGCATTGCGCGCAATAATTAAGAAATAAGCGCTGGCCGATCGCGCGCGCTTCGGGGTCTGCGGCGACGGTGGCGATGTCCTGCTTGAGATATTTGTCGAATAGCGGGCCGTATTGCGCGGCTGCCTGCGTCTGCTCGTCGTCGAACTGGCCCTTCGAGGTCCAGCCCAATAATCCGCGATAGTTGCCGAACCCGGGGTACAGCGCGAGGTAAGCTAATCCAAACACGATCGTTATGTAAAAGAGCCACATCCACCAGCGCGGCAGCGGGTTGTTCCACTCGCTGAGGTCTTCGTCCCAGGTATGGCCGGTGGTGCCGGTCTGCCCGCCTTCGCTCACGCGCTTGGTGCTGCAGGCGAACAGCAATACGGCGCAGGCGAGGATGCTGACCACCGTGATCCCGGCGACGTAGTACGCCCAGAAATCGCTCGAAAAATCGCTCATGCCGATTCTCCGGGCCGGCCCCCGGCCGGGCGTGGCGGGGATTCCGCGTCTTCCTCGAAGGGCACGCGCGCCGCCGCATCGAATTGCGCGTTGCGCTTGCTGCTGCAGGCCCACGCGACAATCGCGAGAAACACCACCAGCATCACGACCGTCATCAGACTGCCCAGCGTGTTGTAGTCCATGTTCATCTCACATTTCTCAAGACCAGCCCCAGTCCCTGCAGGTACGCGACCACCGCATCCTGCTCGCTCTTGCCCTTGCCTGCAGCGGCGGCGCCCGCAATATCGTCGTCGGTGTACGGCACACCGACCCGGCGCAATGCGCGCAGTTTCGCCGGCAGCACATCAGCGTCTACCGGCACGCGCGCGAGCCACGCGTACGCGGGCATGTTGGATTCGGGCACGAGATCGCGTGGATTGCTCAGATGTATGCGGTGCCATTCGTCGGAATACCTGCCGCCGACCCGCGCCAGGTCGGGACCCGTGCGCTTGGAACCCCACACGAACGGGTGGTCGTAGACGAATTCGCCGGCGACTGAGTAATGGCCGTAACGCTCGGTCTCCGCACGAAACGGCCGGATCATCTGCGAGTGGCAGGTGTTGCAGCCCTCGCGTATGTAGATGTCGCGGCCTTCGAGCTGCAGTGCGGGCAGCGGCTTCAAGCCGGCCACCGGCTCTGTCGTCGAGCGCTGAAAATACAACGGCACGATTTCAACCAGGCCGCCCACCGCCACGACCAGGATGATGAGGACAATCAGCAGTCCCATGTTTTGCTCAACGATGTCGTGTCGGTTGCTCATGTGCGTGCTCCGGGTTCAGGCGTGCGCCATCGCGACCGCGGGAATCTTCGCATCGTCGACCGCACGGCTACCGGCGATGGTTTTCCACACGTTGTAGACCATGATCAGCATGCCGGCGAAGAACATCGCGCCGCCCAGCAGGCGCACCACGTAGTACGGATACGTTGCCTTGACCGCCTCCGCGAAACTGTAAGTGAGCGTGCCGTCCGCGTTGACCGCGCGCCACATCAGGCCCTGCATCACGCCGGCGATCCACATCGACGATATGTAGAGCACGACTCCCAGGGTCGCCACCCAGAAATGCAGGTCGATGAGCTTTACGCTGTGCATCGCGGCGCGGTCGAACAGACGCGGGATCAGGTAATACATGGCGCCGATCGACACCATCGCGACCCAGCCCAGGGCGCCGGCGTGCACGTGACCGACCGTCCAGTCGGTGTAATGCGACAGCGCGTTCACGGTCTTGATCGACATCATCGGCCCCTCGAAGGTCGACATGCCGTAGAACGAGAGCGAAGTCACCAGAAACTTCAGGATGGGATCGGTGCGCAGCTTATGCCATGCGCCTGACAGCGTCATGATGCCGTTGATCATGCCGCCCCACGACGGCGCCAGCAGGATCAAGGAGAAAATCATGCCGATCGACTGCGCCCAATCCGGCAGGGCCGTGTAGTGCAGGTGATGCGGGCCCGCCCACATATAAGTGAATATCAGGGCCCAGAAATGCACCACCGACAGCCGGTACGAATACACCGGACGCCCGGCCTGCTTGGGAATGAAGTAATACATGATGCCGAGAAAGCCCGCGGTCAGAAAAAACCCGACCGCGTTGTGCCCGTACCACCACTGCACCATCGCATCCTGCACGCCGGCGTACACCGAGTACGATTTCCAGAAAGTCACCGGTATCGCTGCGCTATTGACGAGGTGCAGCAACGCCACGGTCAGGATGAAGGCGCCGAAGAACCAGTTCGCCACGTAGATGTGCTTGATACGGCGCTTGGCGAGCGTCCCGAAAAACACCACCGCGTAGGAAACCCACACCAGCGTGATGAGGACGTCGATCGGCCATTCGAGCTCCGCGTATTCCTTGCCGCTCGTGTAGCCGAGCGGCAGCGTGACCGCCGCCAGAACGATCACCGCCTGCCACCCCCAGAATGTGAACGCGGCCAGCGGAGCGCAGAACAGACGCGCATGGCAGGTGCGCTGGACGACGTAATACGACGTCGCGAACAGCGCGCAGCCGCCGAACGCAAAAATCACCGCATTGGTGTGCAGCGGGCGCAGCCGTCCGTACGAAAACCACGGCCCCACATTGAGTTCGGGCCACGCCAGTTGCGCGGCAATGATCACCCCGACCAGCATGCCCACCACGCCCCACACCACGGTCATGAGCGAGAATTGCCGCACGACCCGATAGTTGTATGCGTCCTGCTCGCTCATCAAAACTACCCCGCTCGAATGACGTGAGCGCATGGTAAAACGCCGTCCCGGAGGTGCTTTTGATCTATGTCAACCCGCGTTCAATCGTGGCGGCGCGCTTTTTTATCGTCAGCCCGGTCGTCGTCCATCAGGATGGTGTGCGCCGGCCCCTCCATGTCGTCGAACTGCCCGCGGCGCAGCGCCCACCAGAATATGGCGCCGATCACAAACACCAGCACCAGGCTTAACGGTATCAGCAGGTAGACGATATCCATGTCCGCTACTCTGCGTGCGCCGGTTGCGCCACCACGGCAGACGCCGGCGCCGGCGCGCTACGCAGCAAGCGCAGGGCGTTGGCCACTACCAGCGTCGAACTCGCAGCCATGCCGATGCCCGCCACCAAAGGCGAAACATAACCGCCGGCAGCGAGCGGGATCGCCGCCAGATTGTACGCAAACGCCCACGCGAGGTTCTGGCGCACGACGCGCAAGGTAGCGTCGGCCACCCGCACCGCCGCGAGCAGTGCATCGAGCCGGCCCGACAGCAGGACCACGTCGCTGTTGCCGCTCGCAATCGCCGCCCCGCCGCCCATTGCAATCGAAACGTGCGCAGCGGCGAGCCCCGCCGCGTCGTTGACGCCATCGCCTATCATCGCCACCACTGCGCCGTCCTGCTGCAAACGCTGCACGTAAGCGAGCTTGCCGTCCGGCGTGGCGCCGCCCAGGAAAGTGACGATGCCGAGCTCGTGCGCGACGTGGGCGACGATCTGCGGACGGTCGCCCGACAGCATATGCACCTGCCGCCCCATGCCGGTCAGCGCGTTGACCACCGCGCGCGCCTGGGCGCGCACCGGGTCGACAAATGTGAACAACGCAATCCAGCCGGCGTCATCGCCGAGCGCCGCTACGGTCACATCGTCCGTGACGAATGCGAGTTCCTGCGGCAGCGCATAAGCGCCGAGCGCCGCCACGAACTGCGGACTGCCAAGGCGCACGCGCACGCCGTTGAGCGTCGTCTCGACGCCCGCGCCGGGGAATGACCTGCATTGCGCGCCACCGGGCGCTGCCGGCGCGGCCGCCACGAGGGCGCGCGCAATCGGGTGGCTGAAGCCGCCTTCGAGCGCGGCCGCCAGGGCGAGACACTCCTCGCGCGTGCGCCTGTTGCCACCGTCCGCGAGCGGAATCACTCCGAGCAGCCGCATGTCGCCGCTGGTCAGGGTACCCGTTTTGTCAAAGACGAAATGCGTGGCGCGCGCGAGATTTTCGATGGCGTCGCCACGCGTGACCAGCACGCCGCGCGCGTGCAAAGCGCCGGTCGCGGCGGCAAGTGCCGCGGGTGTCGCGAGCGACAAGGCGCAGGGACAACTCACTACCAGCACCGCCACCGTCACCCATAGCGCGCGCGCCGGATCGATCAGGTACCACGCTGCTGCGACCGCGGCGGCGAGCACCAGCAACCCCAACACAAAATACCGCGCCACGCGGTCGGCGCTGCGCGCGATGCGCGGCCGCTCGGCGGCGCCGCGCTCAAGCAGGCGCAGGATGCCGGCAAGCACGGTGTCGGCACCCGCGCGGGTGACACGCATCACGAGCGGGCTGCCGATATTGAAGGAGCCGCCGGTCAGGCTGTCGCCAAGGCGTTTGACTTGCGCGCGCGATTCGCCGGTCAGCAGCCGCTCGTCGAGATCGCTCTCGCCCGCGATGACTACGCCGTCGGCGGGTACTGCCGCGCCCGGGCGCACGCGCACGCAGTCGCCGGCCTTCAAGCCGGCAGCGGCGATCATTTCACTGCGCGACGCCTGCCAGTCCGTCAGACGTTCCGCGACCGCCGGCGCCTGGCGCGCGAGCTCTTCCTGCGTCGCGACCGCTTTCATGCGCGCCGTCATTTCGAGAAAGCGCGCGGCGAGAAGCAGGAACACAAACATGGTGACCGAATCGAAATAGACCTCGCCACTACCGGTCACCGTGGCAACCACGCTCGCCGCGAACGCCACGCCTATGCCCAGCGCGACCGGCACGTCCATGCCGGGCTGTCCCGCGCGCAAATCGCGCCACGCGCCCGCAAAAAACGGCGCCGCCGCATACAGCACCACCGGCAGCGTAAGGATCAGGCTGGCGATGCGCATCAATTGCTCGATGTCCGGCGTCATTTCGCCCTTCGTCAGGTAGACCGGCACCAGGTACATCATGACCTGCATCATGCCGAAACCCGCCACGAAGAGCCGCCACAGCGCGCGGTCGCGCCCGCTGCGCCGCCCCTGCTCCGCGCGCGTGCTGTCGTACGGGTAAACGCGAAATCCGAGTGCCGCGACCGCGTCCAATATTGCGGTGAGCCGCGTGCTGCGCGTGTCCCAGCGCAAATGCGCCCGATGCGTCGCGTAATTGATTTCAATGGCGAGGACACCCGGCAGGCGCCCGAGCCGCTGCTCGATCAGCCATACGCAGGCCGCACAGGTGATGCCTTCCAACATCAGCGACGTTGCGCGCGCGTGCTCGCCGGTTTCGCTGGTCACGGTGCTTTCGACCTCGGGAATCGAGTACGCGGCGAGGTCGCGCACCATCGCCGGCACGCTGTCCTCGCGCAAGGGCAGCGCGCTGCGGTGGCGGTAATAAGAGGTGAGCCCGTTGTCGGCGATGGTCTGCGCGACCGCCTGGCAGCCGGCGCAGCACATCGGGCGCTCGGTGCCGTCGATCAGGACGGCAAGACGCATGCCCTGCGGCAGCGGCAAACCGCAGTGATAGCACTCCGTGGCTGGTTGTATCGAATCGGGCATGGTCGCGGCCGCGGGGCCGGTGAATTCAGAGAAATCCGCAGTGTGCATAATAGGCAAGGCGCCGGGCAGCGGGCTTGATATGGATCAAAGCAGACTTTAATTACCCGGTGGCAGACCGGGACTGGTCAAGCGGGACTGCTGGTGTAAAGTAGGGACTTCGTGGTACACGCGCGAATCCCCCATGACGCTCGAACTCGCTGTAAACAATACCCCTGCCGTTGAAGCGCCCGCGCTGTCGCGCACCATCGCGGAGTTTGTCCAGGACGTCGATTACTCATCGCTGCCGCAGCGGCTGCGCGACTTCGCGCGCTGGCACATTCTGGACGTCGTCGGCACCGCACTCGCCGCGACCAAATTTGAATTCGCGCAGCGCGCGCTGAACGGGCTCGCGGCAATGGCCGACGGCGGTTCGGTATCCGTCATCGGCATGGGCGCGAAGCTGCCGCTGAAAGACGCTGTGATCATGAACGGCATACTCGCGCACGGGCTCGATTACGACGACACGCATCCCGGCGGCCCGGTGCATCCGAGCTCCTCGGCCTTCCCGTGCGCGCTCGGCCTCGCCGAATTTCTCGATCGCAGCGGCCAGGACCTGCTCACCGCTTATCTCATCGCGGTGGAAATCTCGACGCGCTTCGGGATTGCGACCAACGGCGCCTTTCTCAAGTCGGGCTATCACACGACCGGCGTCGCGGGCCATATGGGCTGCGCGCTGGGTGCCGGTCATTTGATGCGCCTCAATGCGGAGCAACTCGTCTACGCGCAAGGCCTCGCGGGCAGCACGGCATCCGCGCTTGCCGAACATCGCGCCGACGGGGCATGGAACAAACGCTTTCATCCCGGCTGGGCGGGCGCCGGCGCGATCACCGCCGCGAGCCTCGCGCGCAGCGGCTTTCTCGGCACGCGCAAAATTTACGAAGGCCAGGATGGCCTGTTCCGCTCGCACGCGGGCACGCACTTAAGTCTCGTCAAGCCGGACGCCCTGGTCGAGGGGCTGGGCACGACGTGGCGTGCAGAAGAGGTGGCAATCAAACCGTATCCCGTGTGCCACATGCTGCACGCATGCATCGACTCGGTGCTCGCGTTGAAGCGCGAGCATCAGATCAAAGTGGACGACATTGCGGAAGTGCGCGCGCTGCTGCATCCGGCGGTCTTCCACAGCGTGTGCGAGAACCCGGAGCTGCGGCGCCGACCCGCGAGCGACTACATCGCCAAGTTCAGCGTCTATTACACGCTGGGGGCGGCGCTGGTGCGCGGGCGCTGCGGTTTTGCCGAGCTCGAGGACGAGGCGCTCGGCGATCCCGCCATCCTCGCGCTGGCCGCGCGCGTGACCTACGACGCCGACCCCGACTCACTGTATCCGGAATATTTCTCCGGCGGCGCGGTCATCACGCTGAAAAACGGCACCACGCTCAAGCATGTCGACAAAATCAACCGCGGCGCCGGCGAGCGTGCGTTGAGCGGCGACGAAATAAGCGCGAAGTTCATCGAAAATGCCGAACTCGTAACGACACCGGCGCGCGCCAGAGAACTCCGCGATATCGTGCTCGACCTCGAGCAGCACACCGCGCGGGAGCTGGCGCAGGCGCTGCGCCGGCTGTAAGTCGCGCTCAGCCGAACCTGAGCTTCATCGCAAGCACTGATCCCGCCAGCAGCAGCGTAGCCGCATTGGCGGCGACTACCGGCCACGACTCGATGAGAACGCCGTAGACCAGCCACAGCGCCACACCCAGCGTAAACAGCGAGTACATCCCGAGAGAAATGTCGTGCGTCAGGCGCGTGCGCCAGACTTTCACGATCTGCGGCACGAATGCGATGGTGGTGAGGATCGCGGCTGCGAAGCCGATGATGGGAGTTATGTGGTTCACGGGTTCACCTTTATCTTAAATGCAGCGCTTGCGGTCTACCGGCGCGCTGGATCTCGTTAAATCATTCTACCGTTTCGCTAGCGCGAGCTACTTCCCCGGTGGCAGACCGGGAGCTGGTCACTTTCTTTTGCGCGGCTGCAAAAATCACCAGCCGCCGGGCTGCCCCCGGCAAGTCTTAATGCAGTAGAGTATTAACGCGAAAGAATCAAAAGGAAAAACATCATGCTCACCACCTACATCGACCAGCAGACCGACAAGGAACAGGCACTAACGCGAACCAAATGGATCGCGACGAGTTTGTTCGTGCTGGTCACCGTGACCTACATCGTCTCGCGCGGGCTGGAACGGCGGTATCCTGGGCTCGCGATAGTCGCCGCCTTTGCGGAGGCGGCCATGGTCGGCGCGCTGGCGGACTGGTTCGCGGTGGTCGCGCTGTTCCGGCATCCCATGGGCATCCCGATACCGCACACCGCGATCATCCCGGCGAACAAGGGCCGCATCGCGGAGAACCTTGGCTCTTTCATCACCGGCAACTTCCTCGGCACCGAGACGATACTTGCACGCATACGTGCGTTCGATCCCGGCGCAAGACTGGCGACGTGGCTGGTCAAGCGTGACGTCGCTGAAATGCTCGGCACTTACGCGGCCAAGGGTCTAGCGTTCTGGCTCGCAGCTGTCGAGGATCAGCGGGTGCAGCGCTTTCTTCACGACACGATCGTGGCGCGCCTCAAAACCGCGGACCTGTCGCGTGTGAGCGGCGAGCTCCTCGACGTGTTGACGCAGAACGGCCGGCACCAGCAACTGCTGGATAAATCCATCAGGGTGGTCCGCGCCCTGCTCAGAAACAGCGCTACGCGCGCGATGCTGGCCGACCTCATCGAAAAAAACCTGAACTCGCTGGTGCGCGCACTTAACTACGACAATGTGATCGGCAACTACGTCGCGCGAAAACTCGTCGTCGGCCTCGCGCATTACCTGAAAGAGGTTGGCGAAGACGACCAGCACGTGGTGCGCCAGAAATTCGACCGCATGGTTCATGACTTCATCGCCAAGCTCAAGAGCGACCCGGACTTCCGGTTGAAGGGCGAACAAATCCGCGACCAGATAATCGCGAGCCCGGAAGTCTCGGATTATCTAAAGGGGCTGTGGGTGCAGCTTCGTAACTGGCTCAGGAGCGATCTCGAAAGCGCGGATTCGACCATCAAGGCGCAGGTCACCGCCGCGGTGCTGGACATGGGCGAGCGCCTGCGCGCCGATCCGGAGATGCAATCGTGGATTAACGAAAAAATCCAGGAAATGGCCAAACCGCTGGTGGAACGAAACCGCGAGAAAGTCGGCAAGTTCATCGCCGAGCAGGTCGGCGCGTGGGACGACCGTCATATGGTGCGGCAGCTCGAACTGAATATCGGCAGGGATCTTCAATACATCCGTATCAACGGGACAGTGGTGGGTGGGTTGGTAGGGTTGCTGATTTTTGGGTTTAATAGGTTGATTGCAGCATGAACCGATCAAAAACGGGAAGCCGTTGCCTGCGTTCAGAAGAAGTACTGTCTTTGGATTTCCGCTGGTTGCTGACCCACCTCCCGAGCGTGAACCCCTCCTCGACATACGTCTGAGGCACTCGGCAGCTCTTTTCGCGTTCTTTGAATTTCTGTAATGCGGCAAAGCCTTCTTCCCAATCAGCGGTATATGGATCCCACTCAAAGCCGATGGCGTCAAGCCGCTGCCTGCGTTCGACAGGCATGTTGTCTTTGGATTTACGCTGAACGCTGACCCATGACCCAAGCTTGAAGCCTTCCTCAACTTGTCCGTAAGGCACGCGGCAATGCCCCTCTCGCGCCTTGTATCTCATCACTCGCCCATACCACTCATCCCAACTAGTCCCAATGCGATCCGCGAGCGCGATGCCGATGCTTTCCGTCAACCGCCCCAAATCAATATGCGGGCCGATAACCTCAAGCTTCTCCCATAAACGCTTCGGGTTGAAAGGTTGGCCTGCACCCTTGCGCTGTTTAATCTCTCTGATAATGTCTACAAAGTCCTCGTCGTGCTCCTGCAATGCGTTGAGCACATCTGCGACCACATCGAATTGCTCGCTCTTTATTGCCTCCTCAATGCTGTCTTTCTTGCCCATCCCCGCGAACACCGGGACCACTACGTAGCCGACGGTCTTCGTTGTCTCACCCCTCGGCTTTCGCATCGCTCGTCCTACCGCCTGAGCAATATCAATGCGACTCTGACGAGGGTCGATGAACGCAACCATATCTACCGCAGGAATATTCACGCCCTCTGTCAAACAGCGGGCGTTAGTCAGCAACCCATTCGGCTGCACGGCAAATGACTGGATTATCTCGGCACGCTCGGCGCTGCTCTGACCGCCATTCACATGGCGTACGTCATAACCGTTCAGATGAAACGCGATACCGCGCGGCTCATTCGTAGCGAACGCTTTGGCCAACCGAACGCGGGAG
>JBKJMN010000415.1:0-11132 GCA_046596405.1 Burkholderiales bacterium | reverse complement strand
CTCTCCCGGAGGTAGAGGGAAGGTAAGCCCTTCTCCCCCCGGGAGAAGGGTGGGGATGAGGGAAGGTTTATTGTCACAAGGTTATGCAATTTTCAATAATCACTCGACCTGTATGTTGGCAGCTTTGATCAGCTTCGCGTACTTTGCCACCTCGCGCCTGAAGTACGCGGCCAGCTCTGACGGCGTACTGCCGACCGGATCGGCGCCGTCGCGCTTCATGTATTCGCCCACGTCGGCTGCTTTCAGGGCTTTGACGGTCTCTGCCTGCAGCTTTGCAATAATGTCCTGCGGGGTTCCCGCCGGCGCGAAGAACGCATACCAGTTATTGGTTTCGAAGCCGGCGACGGTTTCGGCAATTGCCGGCAGCTCGGGATACGCGGACGAGCGTTTCGCGGTGGTGACCGCGAGCGGCCTGACTTTACCGCTCTTGATGAACGGCTGCGCCGAGAGGATAGGCGGGAAGGCCAGGCCGACTTCGCCCGACACCACCGCGGTGGTCGACGGCGCGCCGCCTTTGTACGGAACGTGCGTGATTTGCACGCCCGCCAACTGCTTCAACATCTCGATCGACAGGTGGCTCGTCGTGCCGCTGCCGTTGGAAGCCGCGTTCAGCTCGCCGGCACGGCGCTTGGCAAGTGCGACGAGTTCGCGGACATTTTTTGCCGGCGTGCTCGGATGCACAACCAGCACCAACGGCGTCGACGACACCCACGAAACCGGCGCAAAATCGCGCAGCGGATCGACCACAGCTCTCTTGTAAAGGCTTACGTTGACCGCCAGCGAAGCCGATGTGAAGAGCAACGTGTAGCCGTCGGGCGCGGCCTTCGCCACCGCTTCCGCGCCTATCATGCCGCCCGCTCCGGCACGATTCTCGGTGATGAACGTCTGGCCGAAGCTGTCGTAGAATTTCCGGCCGATGAGCCGCGCCTGTATATCGGTGCCGCCGCCCGGCTCGAACGGGACTATCACGCGCACCGGCTTGGCCGGCCAGGCCTGTCCTGAGCCTGTCGAAGCGGCCTGTCCTGAGCCGGTCGAAGCGGTCTGCGCAGAAACATCGGCGGCGCCCCAGGTCAATGCGGCGAAAAACACCGCCACGCCGCGCCGCAAGCCATCTTCGTCCATGCGCGGTCAGCCGCGGTAAACCGGCGCGGGCTGCGAGAAGAAGGCCAGCAGGATGTGGTACACCATCATGTAATTGATCTGCTGGAAGCTGGCGTGCGAAATCCCCGCCATCACGGTGAACTGCTTGTCGGGATTCGGCAGCAGCTTGAAAAACTCGATCAGGTCCTCGAAACTCGCGATGCCGTCGTACTGGCCGCGCAATACCAGCGACGGCACCGTGATCTTTGCCGGATTGACGACTGGCAGTTTCGAGCACATGTCGACGTACGTGCCCGTCGGCATCGAATCGTCGAGCGCCAGCACCGCGTCGGCGAAGACCTCGACGACTTTCTTCTCGGCGCAGCCCGGATGATCGCGATCGAACACACTGTGCATGAATGCGCGGTCAATCGGGCGGCGGTTGATCTTGAGAAATTGCGGCAGTTTCTTGGCCCGCTCTTCCAGCGTCGGGCTGCCCTTCCCCGTCCACACGAAAGCATCAAGTGCCAGTCGTGCCACGCGCTCGGGGTGCCGTTCCGCAAACATTGCCGCGCGCAACGCGCCGGACGAAATTCCATAGACCAGGAAATTTTTCACGCCGCGCGTGTGCATGATGTAGTCCGTCGCGGCTTTGGCGTCGTCAGTGCCGTTCGCGATATCGCAGTTGATGTCACGCGACTTGTCGGACCGGCCGTAGCCTTCCATGTCGAAGCACCACGTGTCGTAGCCCTGGGAGGCGAAATAATCCATCGCCGACGAGTACGGCCGCCCGGGCACCTGCAGATCGAACGTCGGCGTCGATGCCATCGACGAGCCATGTATGAACAGGATGGTGCCGCGCACTGGCTTTACGGTAGCGGGCTTCTCAAATAAAAAAAGTTTGACCTCGCCCTTTTTGGTCCAGTGCTCCTGCCCCTTTGCTTCGACTGCCGACTGCGTGGTCATTGCTACCGCTCCTGTGTTTGATTTGCCGCGCTTGGGTGTGATTCCGCGCGGCGCGAACTGAAAAGACGCATTCTATACTGAGCGCGCGGCCGGCTCATTGCGCGGGTGCCGCGTCGAATCGCCGATGACCGGCTTTGACGGGACTTGCTTGAGATTCATGCTCGATCCGGTTTCGGCGAGCGCGCGCGTGATGCTCGCCGATCCAAGCACGCAACCGTCCGCGCGCGTCGGACTCGGTGCGCCCTCAGGTAACTTCGGTCTTCGCCGCCAATTCCTCCTCCGAATACCCGATGACGCCCTCCGCCTTGTAAGCCGCGAGCTCCTTTGCCGAATGGCCGAGCCAGTCGCCGAAGACGGCGTCGTTGCCGGCGCCGAGCGGCAGGCTGGGCTCTAGCGGCCGGCGCTGCGTTCCTTCGAAGACAAGAGGCGAATGAGGAAGGGCGACGCGGCCAAGTTTGGGATGATCGATCCATTGCAGGCTGCCGCGCGCGTGCATGTTCTCGTCGTTCATCACCTCGACGAGATCCCGCACCGGAGCGCACGGTACTGCGGCTGCGAGCATGCGTTGGGCGACCTCGTCCTTGGTGAGCGTCTTCGTCCAGCTTTCGATAAGCTCGTCGACCGCTGCGAAATTGACTACGCGCGAAGAGCGCGTGTGGAAGCGCGCATCCTCTTGCAGGTCAGGCCGGCCCATGACCTCGAGGACCGCGCGGAAATGATGATCGCCCGGGCAATTGAGCACCACGTAACCGTCGCGTGTCGCATAGGCGTTGTACGGCGCGATGCCGAGCCCGCCATGGCGGTTGCCCGTGCGCGCCGGGGCGCTGTCCCCGCGCGCGTGCACCATCCCGTAATTCGACGCGAGCGAAGCATAGATGGCGTCCTGCATCGCAACTTCCACGACGCGGCCCTTGCCGGTGCGTTCACGCTCGTATAGTGCGGTCATGATTGCACCATAGAGGTGAATGCCGGCGCTGAAATCACATACGGCCGCACCCGACTTGACCGGCGGCTGATCCGGAAAACCGGTCGAATTTATAATGCCGGACATCGCCTGCATCACCAGATCCATCGCCGGATAGTCGCGATACGGGCCGTCTTTACCGTAACCTGAGCTGGAGCCGTAGATCAGCCGCGGGTTGATCTTGTGCAGCTCCGCTGCGCCCACGCCGAGCCGGTCCATGACACCGGGGGCGAAGTTCTCCACCAGAATGTCGGCGCGCGCTACGAGTTCCCGCAAGAGCTCGCAGCCTTGTTCGCTCTTCAGGTTAAGCGTGACCGGCTGCTTGTTGGAGTTAAGCATCGCGAACGGGAGGTCGGCCCCGCCGAGGTCGCCGCGGCTGCGCAAATGCTCACCATGGAGCGGCTCGATTTTGATCACGGTCGCACCTGCCAAAGCCATCAGCAATGCGGCGTACGGCCCGTTGTAGACGTGCGAGAGATCGAGCACGGTAATGCCCGACAGCGGGTAATGCGGCTTCGCTTCGTTCAATGCTGATGGTGCTGCGGTCATTCCTCCTCCGGATTCCTGTGGACTGGGATCAGTCGAGCGCATCGGCGCCACGCGCGCGCTCGCGCACGCGAAGCGCGCTGCGCAGATGCGGGCGGTCGAGCATCTGGCCATCGATCGCGGCGACCCCGCCACCGCCGGCAGCCGCGAAGACGGCAATGACGCGCTCCGCCCATTCGATATCCGAATGCGATGGCGTGAACGCCGCGTTGATTACTTCGATTTGTGCGGGATGGATCGCGGCTTTCGCGCCGAAACCGCTGCGCAGGCCCTCGAGCGCCTCGGCTTTGAGTCCTGCTGAGTCGCGAAAATTCGTATATACCGCGTCGATCGCGAGCACGTTCGCCGTCGCCGCCCCGAACAGGCACAACGAGCGTGCGAGCTCGTACGCTGGTGCGTAGCGCCCGTCCTCTCGACGATTGCCGGTGGCGCCCACGTCGGCAGCGAGGTCCTCCCCGCCCCACAGCATGCCAAAGAGCCGCGGTATCGCGGGATCGGCATAGCTGCCGAGCCCGAACATCGACCCGGCCGTCTCGGTCACGATAGGCAGAATGCGGATACTTCCCGCCGCGATCCCGTCGCGCGCTTCCAGCGCGTCGAGATACCACGAAATTCGACGCACGTCATCGCCGCAACTCGATTTCGGCAGCATCACGCCGAACGGCTTGCCGGCGACAACTGCGGCGAGATCAGCCAGCGCGTGGGGGGTATCCAGGCCATTGATCCGCACGAACATTTTTTTGCGGGTTTTCTCCCTCTGCAGCACCGACGTGCACAGTTCGCGCGCCGCCGCCTTGCGCTGCGCCGCTACTGCATCCTCGAGATCGAGGATCAGCGCATCCGCGGCGGAGTCGATGGCTTTCGCGATCTTGCGTTCGTCGTCGCCGGGAACGAACAGGAACGAACGCATGGTCAGAAGGTACCCATGCCGAGGAAGCCATCAATCGGAAAGCTGGTCATGATCCGCTTGCCGACGAGCTCCTTCAGCGTTTCCGTCGTGCCGCCACCGAGCGAGCCGTAACGTGCGCCCCGGTAGTAGCGCGACACCGGGAACTCGTCGGTGAAGCCGTAGCCGCCGTGCACCTGGATCGCTTCGCTGGTCACGCGGAGCGACATTTCGTTCACGGTGATTTTCGCGATCGCAGCCATGTACGGATCCGGGAACGGATTCGCCGTCGCGCACGCCCGATACAGAAGCGAGCGGCTTGCTTCGATATCGCGGTACATTTCGGCGAGCTTGTGGCGCATCGCCTGGAATTCGCCGATTACACGGCCGAACGCAGTGCGGTCGCGCGCGTACTTGACCGCCTCCTCGAATGCGCCTTCCGCGAGACCCAACGAAATGCTCGGGTTAAGGCAGCGTTGCGTGTTAAACGCGTTCAACAGCTTGCGGAACCCGTCCTCGCGGATGATCAGGTTTTCGAGCGGCAGTTCACAGTTCTCAAAGCGGATCTCCGCCAGATTCTCGCCGCCCATCGTATGATAGCGCGCGGTGCACTCGAATCCCGGTGTGCCGCGCTCGATCAGGACGCAGCCGATGCCTTCGCGGCCCGGTCGCTTGTCGATCCGGCTGAATACCACGAACGCGTGCGCTTCATCGACACGGCTGATCAGGGTCTTCACGCCGTTTAACACGAGCTTGTCGCCGCGGACGTCGGCGTTGGTGCGGTAATTCGCGACGTCGGTGCCGGCATGCGGCTCCGTCATGCAAACGGCGAGGATCACATCAGCGGTGCAGACGCCGGGCAGCAGGCGCTCCTTGATGCTCGGCGGCGCGAAATTGTCGAGGATCTTGCACTGCACCCCGACTTCGCCGAGGACGGCCATCGCGGTCACGTAGCAGCCCTTCGCGATCTCTTCGAGCACGAGCGCGGTATCGAACACCGGCAGCCCGAGACCGCCGTACTCCTCCGGCACCGCCATCCCGAGGACGCCGATCTTCGCGAGATCGCGCATGTTGTCCCAGGGGAACGTGCCATCCATATACTTCAGCGCGTTTGGTTTGAATTTGTCCTGGGTGAGTTCGCGCACGGCGTTCACCATGGCGCGCTGCTCGGGCTTCAGTTCGAAGTTCATAGAGACTCCTGTTGAGTTATGCGCTCGAGCGACTGGGCCGCTCGACGACGCTGGTCGGATGCTTCAAAAGATGCTGGTACCGCTCGCGAACGAGATTTTCGAGGGCGCTCACGTGTCTTTCCATGGCGGCGGCCGCGGCGCTGCCGTCGCGCCGCCGGCACGCATCGAGTATGCGCTGGTGCGCCTTGATGACGTGCGCCTGGTTGCCTACCGAATATCGGATGCCGTGATGCTCGCCGTGCGCGAGAATGCTGATCGTCTCCCAGAAAACTTCGAGTACCTTGTTGCCGCTTGCACGCGCAATGATGCTGTGAAAGGCGCGGTTTTCTTCCAGGAACGACTCTTGGTCGCTCTGCGGGTCGAGGCCTTGCATGCGCGCAATTGACGCTTCAAGCTCCGCGAAGTCCGTTTCGTTTCCGTTCACGGCAGCCTCGTAGGCCAGCGCAGGCTCGATCACTTCCCGGGCTTTGATTACCCTCACGAATGGCACCTCGTGCATACGCAGGAACACCGACAGCCCATGAGCCAACAGGTCGGTGCTCGGCTCACGCACGATGATGCCGCCGCCGGGCCCGGGGCGAAGCTCGAGCACGCCCTGCGATTCGAGCAGCTTCAGGCTCTCGCGCATGGTTGGCCGGCTCACGTTGAACTGCGAAAGGAGTTCGGCTTCAGTTGCGAAGGTGCTGCCGGGCTTCAGCTTGGCCGCGATGATGCGCTCTAGCAACTGCTGCGCGACGTGCTCGGCTTTGCTGCGATGGGGGGTCGCCACGGGACTCATGTTGCCGTCCCTGCGCCAAAGTGCGCCTGCCGCTTCGCGGCGAACGCGTCGAGACCTTCGGCGTAATCCGCCGAGGTCAGAACCTGCTTGAGCGCCGCGCGTTCCTGCGCGAGACCTTCGGCAAGCGTTGCCTCGATTCCGCGGTACACAAGCCGCTTGATGGTCTGTTCCCCGGTCGGTGAGCGCGATGCGATCAACCGCGCGATGCGCTCGACGTGCGCGTCGAGTTTATCGGCAGCAAGCGCGGCATTGACGAGTCCGATTTCTTCCGCGCGTTTGCCGTTGACGGGCTCGCCCGTGAGCATGAGTTCGAGCGCGCGGGCGGCGCCGACAACCCGCGGCATACGCTGTGTTCCACCTGCGCCTGGTATTGCGCCGATCCGCGCCTCAGTGAGCCCGATCTGCGCGTCTTCCGCTGCATAACGAAGGTCGCAAGCGAGCGCGATCTCGCAACCGCCACCCATCGCAAGGCCATTGATAACGCAGATTGTCGGCATCGGCGCGGCTGCCAACGCGTCGACCGCCCTATTGATTGCGCGATTGTGTGCGACGCGTGCCGCCTCATCCATAGTCCGGCGCTCTTTCAAGTCCGCTCCCGCGCAGAACGCGCGGCCTGTGCCGCGAACGACCACCACGCGTGAGCGATCGGCGACCGCATCCGCAATTGCCGCCTGCAGCGCCTCAACCATGTCAACGCCGAGCGCGTTGAGGCGCTCGGGACGGTTAAGGGTGATCTGAAAGATGCCCTCGCCGGTTTTTTCAACTGCGATGCCTGAGTCTGCTTGCATGGTTCGAATCCTACTTAGAGTGCGTAACATAATGAAACACGTGTGCGTTGCGGCCAGAACCGGATGAACGTTAGGAGGACGACGGGGGTCATATGTCGATATGGCCCCCGTTGGCCGACAACACGAGCGCCGATTCTGGCCGCAACCCTTCGGGCTGGCGCGAGTTTTGGCCCATGGCGTCGTCGTTCTCCTTACGCATATCGACATATGGGCCGCGTCGAACTTCTAGCCCTGAGCCAAAATCGTGACAGCGCATCACGCGTTTCATTATGTTACGCACTCTTGAATCGATCTCTGAAATCGGGATGCGCGATCGCGCGAAGCCGCTCCGCGCGTTCGCTCAACGAGCGCCCGCGCAGGTCGGCAACGCCGTACTCGGTGACCACGAGGTCGGCGTCCGCGCGCGGGGTCGTCACCGGCCGGCCCTCGAGCGAAGCAACGATGCGCGAGTGCTTGCCGTCGGGTGTCGTCGATGACAGCGCGATGATGGCACGGCCGCCCGGAGATGCGAATGCACCACGGACGAAGTCCACTTGACCACCGATCGCGCCGAGATAGCGTCCGGCCGCGACTTCGGAGTTCACGTTACCGGTGAGATCGACCTCAATGCCCGAGTTGATCGCGTAAAGGTTCTGCACACGCGCGAGTACCTGCTGGCTGTGCGTGTATTCAGAGGAGCGCATTTCGAGCGCGTCGTTGCCGTCGGCGAAGTCCATCAGACGGCGGCTTCCAAACAGGCCGCCCGTGACCGTCCGTCCCACGTCGATACCCTTGCGCGCATTGGTCACGACCCCCTTCTCGACGAGAGAGACGATCACGTCGGAGATGACGCCGCTGTGGACGCCAAGGTCGCGATGGTTGTTGAGCGCGCGGCAAACCGCGACAGGTAAACCGCCAACCCCCACCTGAATCGTCGCGCCATCCGGAATGAGCGCAGCGACGTGCGCCGCCACACATTTATCTGTCTCGTCCGGCTCCGGATCCGGCATGAGAATTTCATTCGCGTCGCATTCAGTAAGCACGTCGATATCGCCTTGCGCTACCAGCGCGTCCTGCGCAGTGACGGGCAGCCGCGGATCGACCTCCGCGATGACGCACCGCGCGGCGGCCACGAGCGCCGGAACGAAATCCGCCATCACTCCCACGGTGAAGAAGCCGGGCTTGGGGTGCGGCTTTACGCGAAGCAGCACGACGTCCACACGGATGGCTCCGGATCTCACGAGTGCCGGCACCGCCGACACATAGCAAGGCACGATATCCGCGACGTTCGCGAGCGTGAGCTTGCGCGTCGTGCCCGCACCATTGAGCACGCGAAACCGGAGGCGATCTGCGTGCTCCGGCGAAAGCGTTGCGCTACTCGTCATCCCGACAAAAAGCGCGACCGGCGGCAGCGCATGGCGCTGCTTGACGAGACGGCGCGTAAGACCTAGCGGCTCGCCCGTCCCTTGCGGCCAGGTCACTACGTCGTCTGCGCGGAGGTGGGCGCAGAAATCGAGCGTGCTGCTAAGTCCGGATCGCGTTGTCACGAAAACAAGTTTGACCGAGCCCCGGTGGTCTGTCAAATCATTTAAATGATTTGACAGAAACATTGAAATTTGCTTAGACTTCCCCGCGCGTGTTCCAGCATTATTTGCCATTGCCGGGAAGAACGATGAGAACCTTATTGCCGAACACCCGCACGTGGGCCGCGCGCGCGGCAGCCTTTACATTGACACTCTGCGCTGGCGCGGGGCTCGCCGCAGCTCAAGCGGTCGACCCCGCGCGCTTCCCGTCGAAACCAATAAGACTGATCGTGCCGTTTCCTCCTTCCGGGAGCAACGATATCATCGCGCGCTTTGTCGCCCAGCAAATGACTGCGCGGCTGGGACAGCAGGTTATTGTCGACAACCGCCCTGGTGCCGATGGCATTATAGGAACCGAATTCGTGGCACGCTCCGCGGCGGACGGCCATACCCTGCTCCTCGTGTCGCGGACCTACACGATGAACCCGGCGCTGCACAAACTGCCCTACGATCCGATCACGTCGTTCGCGCCGGTCGCACTGCTCGCAGTGGGTCCCAATGTCATTACGACGACGCCGAGCCTGCCCGTCAAAACACTCAAGGACCTGATTGCGCTCGCCAGGGCAAAGCCCGGGCAGTTGCATTATTCGAGCTCGGGCATCGGCGGCTTTAATCATTTCAGCGGCGAATTGTTCAAGATGATGGCCGGCGTGAACATCACGCATATTCCGTACAAAGGCGGCGGGCCTGCAATGATCGACGTCATGTCGGGACAGGTCGAGATGACTTTCGGGACGCTCATTCAGGCCCTGCCGCACATTCGCAGCGGTAAGCTCAAGGCCCTGGGGGTCGGCTCCGCAAAACGGTCAAGCGCATTGCCCGGCGTGCCAACAGTCTCCGAGTCCGCTGTCCCTGGCTACGATTCGAGCATGTGGTGGGGCATATTGAGCCCGGCCGGTCTGGCCGTGCCGGTCGTAACCAAACTCAACTCGGAGCTCAACGCGATCCTGCGCGAACCGGAGATGGCACAACGCCTCTCGGCCGAAGCGGCAGAGCCCTTGATCGATACGCCCGCTGCGTTCGGCACGCTGATCGCCAATGACATCGCACAATGGAGCCGCGTCGCGAAACAGACGGGGATCAAGTCGGAATAGATGACGGACCGTACAGGGTTGACGAGCAACATGCATCCACTTCCGCCGCTATGAGGTCGTTTCGTCACGTGACGCCGCCTTTCCGTGTCTACTACGGCATGGATAGTCTGCTGCAACTGCCTGCCGAGCTTGACCGGCTCGGCTGCCGCCGGGCGGTCATCTTCTGTGGCGAGACGCTCGCGCGCCATCCCGATGGCCTCGGGCCTGTATCGAAAGCGCTGGGCAACCGATACGCGGGCGTATTCTCCCAGGTTACGGCGCACAGCCCTCTTCCTGCCGTTCTGGCTGGTGTGGAGGCGCTGCGCGAGTTTCAAGCCGACGCCGTCATTGCTGTCGGCGGCGGCTCGGCGGTCGTCACCGCGCGGGCTTCGAGTATTCTGCTCGCCGAAGGCCGGGACATACACGAGCTCTGCACGCAGTACCCCGCGGGCAAATCCCCCATCAGTCCCAAACTCCTGCAACCGAAGCTACCGCAGTGGATCGTGCCGACGACCCCGACCACGGCCTACGCAAAAGCGGGTACGGCGGTTGTCGATCCCGGCCTCGGACAGCGCGTCACGCTGTTCGATCCGAAGACCCGTGCGCATGCGCTCTTCATTCATCCGCAGCTCGCGCTGACCGCACCAGCCTCGCTCGCGCTGGACGCAGGCGTCCAGGCGTTCGCGATGGCCGTGCAGGGAATCGAGTCGAAAAGCCGCGATCCGCTCGCCGACGCTTTACTTATACATGCGTTGCGTGTTCTCGAGCGGCACTTGCGCAAGCTCGTTGCGGAGCCGAACGACGCCGAGACACGCGGACAGCTCATGCTCGGCGCGCTCCTCGCCGGACAGGGCACCGACTACGCGCCCTCGGGTCTCACCTCGGCAATGGCGCATTGCATCGGCGCACGCTTCCATCTCGCGAATGGGGTGACAAACGCGCTCGTTTTACCGCACGCGATGCGCTTCAATGCGCCGGCCTCGGGCAATCGCCTCGCACTAGTGGCAGAGACTCTCGGTGCGCGCACGCAAGACAATCCCGAATCCGCCGTCGCTGCGGCAATTCAAGCGGTCGAGCAGCTTTTCGCCGACATCGGGTTACCCAAACGCCTGCGGGAGGTCGGCGTGCCAAATGACGCGCTGCCTCAACTGGCCGCGGATGCGGCGGGCGATTGGTTCCTCCACCAAAATGTGCGGCCGGTCAAGAACGAAGCGGAACTGCTTGACGTTCTTGAAGCAGCCTGGTGAATCGCCTGCTATGCCGTAATGTACATTTCGCCGTGATGTAGATTTCCAGCAC
>JBKJMN010000308.1:0-3451 GCA_046596405.1 Burkholderiales bacterium | reverse complement strand
CAAGGCGACCGGCAGAAAGATCATGTTCGTCAACGGCAATGCCGTGGCGCCGCGCACCGCGCACGAGATCGACGCCATTATCCGCGCGGCCGGCGGTTATTGCGTCGACGGCAGCATTCTGCGCGTGACGTCGAAAGGCAAATCGGAATTGCGGCTTTACGTGTCGGGCCCCGAAGCAGCGGTACTTACGCAGATCGTTGATGAGATCCTCAAGATTCGCGTCGTCGGCGCGAAAATCGGCAACGCTTCGGCGCTGAAGATGTGCTACGGCGCGTTCACCAAGGGCGCGCTCGCTCTCGGCGTCGAACTGCTGCGCGCGAGCCACAAGCTGGGCGTGGCCGAGGAACTCGCGGCGGAATTCGAAGACACTCAGCCCGAAGTCTACAAGTGGATACTTGGCCGCACCGTGGGCATGGCGCCAAAAGCGTACCGCTACGTGCCTGAAATGCTCGAGGTCGCGACGACGTTCGAAGACGCCGGCATGACGCGGCGCATGCTCGAGGGCGCGGCCGACATGTTCGAGATGCTCGCCAAAACGCCGCTCGCGAAAGAAACACCTGAAGAATCCAAAGAAAAGGGGCGCACCGGCAAACAGATCGTGCAGGCGCTGGCAGCAGGGAAGGCGTAGCGAGTGATGGCAAGGCCCGGCTTTGAGACGAACGCCCATGATCGATCTCCTGCGGGTCTGATGAGACCGCTTGCCTGGCGGCGCTTATCTCGCTAGTATAACAATCGTTATAACAGGAGTTCGACGGAGATACCTCATGTTCAGTTTGAAGCTTACGCAAATCGGCAATTCCCTTGGCCTTATTCTTCCCAAGGAGGTGCTCGCGCGCCTGAAGGTTGAAAAAGGCGATGAAATTTTCATCACAGAAGCGCCGGAAGGCTATCGGATCACGCCCCACAACCCTGCTTTTGAAGCGCAGATGAAAGCTGCGAGGAAAGTGATGAAACAGCGCCGTGCAGTGCTGCGTGAACTAGCGAAGTGAAAAAATGGATCTGGATTGATCCGTCCGTCATTTCCGCGGTGCACGACGAGCAAATCGCGGAGCACGGCGGCTCGGCAGGGCTGCGCGACGCGGCGCTGTTAGAGTCTGCTCTTGCGCGACCGCTGAATCTTGCCGCTTACGGCACGCCGGATCATGCTGAGTTGGCTGCGTGCTACGGCGTTGCAATCGCCAAGAATCACCCGTTTCTTGATGGCAACAAGCGTACGGCATTTGTGGCAGTCGAGTTGTTTCTCATGCTCAATGGTTGGCAGCTTAATGCTTCCGATACTGACTCCGTGCTTACTATGCTGGCGGTTGCGGCCGGTAAGACCAGCGAGTCTGAGTTTGCACAGTGGTTACGTGAACACTCTGAAAAAGCGAAGCGCTGAAGTGGCGAATCTGCGCATGCTGGATTAAACGCGCAGTTGTGTCGTCGAGATGGGCATCAGAAAAAATTTAAAAGCACGGAGGAAACCATGCAGCGCTTAACAGCCCGCCTTACCGTGGCGTTTTTCGTTTCGCTTACCTGCATACCCGCCTGGTCAGCGCCCGCAGCCGCTCCCGCCGAATCGTATCCGAACAAAACAATCCGCTACGTGATTCCGTTCCCGCCCGGCGGCATCACCGATCTCATGGCGCGCACGATCGCGCAGAAAACCTCCGACGCGTGGAAGCAGTCGGTCGTGATCGACAACCGGCCGGGCGGCAACGCGTTGATGGGTGCCGACCTCGTCGCGAAATCATCGCCCGACGGCTATACCTGGCTCGGCATGACGATCACGCACACGGTGAACGCGACGCTGTTTCCGAACGCGCCTTATAGTTTCAGCAAAGACCTCACGGCGGTGACCGTGCTGGGATCGCTGCCGCTCGTGACGGTCGTGCCGCAAAGCCTGCCGGTGAGGTCGCTCGCGGAATTGACGGCGTTCAGCCGCACGCGCTCGCTCAACGGCGGCTCCAGCGGCAACGGTACGCCGCAGCATCTCGCGTTCGAGCTTTACCGTCAGCTCTCCGGTGCCAACGCCACGCACATTCCGTTCAAGGGCGGCGGCCCATCGACGATAGCCTTGCTCGGCGGGCATCTCGATTTCATCACCACCGGTTTGCCCGAATGCCTGCCGCATATCAAGTCGGGACGGCTGCGCGCGCTCGCGGTCGCCGGCGCCGCACGCCTGATTGCGATTCCGGACATCCCGACCACCGCCGAGCTCGGCATGCCCAATCTCGCGATTACGAGCTGGACGGGCCTGATGGTGCCGGCCGCCACGCCGAAGCACATCGTCGCGCGCATCAACGCGGAGGTCGTCAACGTGCTGAAGCAGCCCGACACCGCTGAGCGCGTGCGCGAGCAGGGCTTCGACGTCGTCGCGAGCTCGCCCGAAGACGCGCAGGCTTTCATGGCCGCCGAAGTGGCGCGCTGGGGCAAGCTCGTGCGCGAGGCGAACATCAAGGTGGATTGATTCACCCCATTGCGGGAATCTCACCTTCCCCTTTTGCCGCGAAGCAAATCCCCTCGGGGGACAAGGGGGAGAGCAAGCGCAGCGGCGAGGGGGCACCCGGGATGGGGGTGGGGAACGTCACACCGCAATGCGCGATTCTCACCCTCTCGAACCTTCATACACGCCGCGCACTTCTCACCTTCCCCTTCAAGGGGAAGGCCGGGATGGGGATGGGTAAGATGGAGATGGGTAAATTAACAGTCTAATACCAGTATGAAAGGCCAAACCAACAAGCAACTGCTCGCGAGAAAGCCGCAACGCAGCCTGCGTCGCAATATGACTGATGCGGAACTGCGAATATGGCGCTGCTTAAAAGGACGTCAGCTGCAAGGATTTAAATTTCGGCGGCAGCATCCATTCGAGGATTTCATTCTTGACTTCGTTTGTCTGGAGGCCATGCTGATCATCGAGATCGACGGGGGCCAACATGCATCGAACGAGAGCGCGGACGGGGCGCGCACGAAAAGACTGAACGATGCTGGATTTAAGGTGCTGAGATTCTGGAATAACGAGGCGTTGACTGAAACCGGAGCAGTCAAAGAAGCGATATGGAAGGCGTTGCAGGAACGCGACCCATCCCCATCCCGACCTTCCCCTTGAAGGGGAAGGAGTCTGAGACTACCGCACCCACAACTGATGCGCGGTAATCGCCTGGTAGATGCACAGCACCGCCTCGATTCCCAGCACGAGGAACGTGAGCCCCGCGCCCGCGACGCGGCCGAACATGAATTTTTCGGTGAACGACAGCGCATAGCCATGGATCACCCGCGCGAAAACCAGCACGATCCCGAGCGCGTGCAGCACATAAATCGAGAAGTGGCTCAATTCCAGCATCGCCATCAGCAATAGCGCGAGCGGCACATATTCGGTGAAGTTCGCGTGGCCGCGAATGATGCGCGCCATCATGGCGTTGCCGCCATCGCCCAAAAGTATTTTCTCGCTGCCGCGGCGGCGGATTACGCG
>JBKJMN010000399.1:0-4456 GCA_046596405.1 Burkholderiales bacterium | reverse complement strand
TTATTCGACTGCGACACCCCGGACTCTTCCGCCATCCGCATGCACTGGTCGATATCGCGCCGGGCGTTCGCCTCGCCCGCGCTTTTTAACTGCGCATTCGGATATAACACCGGCCGCTGTGCCGTTGCGCACGCGGCCAGTGCAATTGCCGCCGCGGGCACCAAAATCGCGCAGAATTTTTTCATGACCAGCCTCCATTCAGTGCCTGACACTCTAACGCATAACACGGACGGCGCGCTGACGCGCGACTCCGCGATTGACCGGTTCGTCCGGCCCCGCCTATGATTAAGGCCTCCCGCCCCAACCGCAGGAAGCCCCGCTATGACCGCACCCGCCAACCCTTCGACCGACCGCTTCGGCAATCCGCTCGACGCAATCGTGCGCTACGCGCGTGGCACCATACTCAAAAGCACTGACGAGGAAGTCGCGCGCATGCTCAAAGCGCGCCAGCTCGTCGCTGAGCGCGTCAGAGCCAAAGGCTTGGACAGCGTGTACGATCTGTCAGGCATGAACCGCGGGAGCGGCATCACTGCCGACGACACGCTGCACCTCACGAGCCACGTGCCCTTCTTCGAGCGCTTCGAAGGCAAGACGGAACCGTACGCGCTGAAACACATGGGCGCTGATCCCGCGCGCCACAGCGCGATCATTTTGAACCGCGTATCGGCCGCGAATTTCATAGCGCTCACGACCATTCTCAAAGCCGGCGACCGTGTGCTTGCGCTGGCTCCGCTCAACGGCGTGTCCCACCCGTCGACCGTACGGCCAATCGCGATGGCGGGCGCCGAGTTGAAGGAATTCCATACCTACGCCGAGCTCGAGAAGGAATGGCACACCGGTGGCGCGCCGCGCCTGCTGCTTATCACGCCTATCAGCGCATCGAAGCGCCACCTGCCGTTCGATGAATTCACGAAGGCGCTTGCGCTGCCCAGAAAGCCCGCCACGATCGCGTTTGTCGACGACGCGCACATGGCGTCGCGCGTGGCTTTTTTCGAGGAACCGCGCACTTTCCAGGTCGGCGCGATCGACCTCGCCGGGTGCTCGGCGGACAAGCACGTCGCCGGACCGCGCGCGGGCGTGCTGGTCGGACGCAAGGATTTAATCGTCGAGATCGGCTCGCGCGCTTACGAGCTCGGGCTCGAAGCGCAGGCCGGACAGTACGTGGGCGTCGCCAACGCGCTCAAAAACTTCGATCCCGCGGTGGTGAAGAAGGCGGGCGAACTCGCCAGGCAAGTGGTCGAAGTACTCACGCAGAAATACGGCGCAAAGCGCGCGTATCTCGGCGGCCCGGGCGTGTCGATCGCCGGCGACGACGTCATCGACATCGCGCTCGAGCAGCGCGGCGGCAAAACCAAATCGAAACTGGTCGCGGTCGAAGCGGCGGGCCTGATCGCGATGGAAATGCTCGAGAAAGACGGCGTGCTGACGATCGGCGCCGTGTCCATGCCCGGCAGCGCGCCGGTCATGCGCCTCATGATGTACCCCGACGGCTCGCGTCTGGGCATGGAGCGCATCGTCGCCGCGCTCGACGCGAGCTTCGACCGTCTGGCCGAGGTCATCGACGATGTCGACGCGGCGCGCGCACAACTGCTGGGGACCTAGCGCAATGGCCTTGCGCTGGGGAATCGCCCTCTTCATCGGCATCGCCGCGACCGCATCCGCGCAAACCTATCCCGCAAAACCCGTTCGCCTCATCGTGCCGTTTCCCGCGGGGGGCGGCTCCGACGTGGTCGGGCGCATCGTCGCGCAAAAACTCGGCGACCGCATCGGCCAGCAGATCATCGTCGACAATCGCGCGGGCGCGGGTGGCTCGATCGGCACCGAGGTCGTCGTCAAAGCGCCGCCGGACGGGTACACGGTAGTGCTCGCGTCAACCTCCGAAATCGCGATCAACCCTGGCATTTACAGCAAGCTCAATTACGACACCGTCAAGGACTTGGCGCCGGTCGCGATGGTGGCCGCCACGCCGATGGTCGTCATCATCCATCCGACCTTCCCGATCGCGTCGATGCGCGATCTGGTGGCGCTCGCCAAAGCCAAACCCGGCGCGATCAACGTCGCCTCGTCCGGCGCCGGCACCATCACTCACTTATCCGGCGAGCTGTTCCGTTCGATGACCGGCGTGACGTGGACGCATGTACCCTACAAAGGCGCGCCCGCCGCGTTGACCGATCTGGCGAGCGGACAGGTGCAGGTCATGTTTTCCTCGCTGCCCGCGGCAATGGCGTTCATAAAAAGCAACCGGGTGAAACCGCTCGCAGTCTCCGGCCGCGCGCGCGCGGAGTCGCTGCCGCAGGTTCCGACGGTCATCGAAAGCGGCATCGCGGGTTATGAAGTCGAATACTGGTACGGGATTTTCGCGCCGGCAGCCACACCGCGCGATGCGCTGACAAAGCTGGGCGATGAGATCGCGGCTGCGCTAAAGCAGCCCGACATGATTACGAATCTCGCGAACCAGGGCGCGACACCCGGCCGTCTCACGCCGCCGCAGTTCGCGGACTTCGTCAAAACCGAAGTTGCGAAATGGGGTGCCGTCGTCAAATCTTCCGGCGCGCGCGCGGACTGAGAAGGAAACCGCCTGGCTTCTACACCGGCATCGGCTTGCGGTTCGCGAGATTGATCCATCCGCGAACAATACGATAGAGCACCCAGAGGCCGACCACCAGCAGCAGCGGCACGCCAATCAGCGCTCCGACGATCGTGACGATCAGCATGCAGCCGATCACGACCCACAGCAGCGCGTACCAGAACGTGCGCATCTGCCATCTGAAATGTGAATCGAGCAACGTTCCCGCCGCCTCGCCGCGTTTCACGTAATTCATGATGACGGCGATAATCGACGGCCAGCCGGTCAAAAACGCCGTTACGACGAGCGCTGCCGTCATCATGCCCGTGATTGCGCTGAATGCATGCAACGCGTACATCACGTGCGTGAGCGTCACCAGGCCGGCCGGAGGCCCGGCCCTTTCAACAACTGCTTCGTAGTCGGCCATGTTGTCTCCTTGGCGAGCAGGGTAACCGTTAATGTTCATGCGCCGACATTCTACTCTGCCGCTTGCGACGGGTCGCCGGCATTGCCGCTCGTCGCTACACGGGTTCGCAAGCCTGACGCGTTGCCTCCAAAAGCCGCGACCATGCGCGTGCCGGTAGTCGGCGCACTTGCAAAAACTCCGTGCGTCCTCACCTTCCTGCATTATCTCTGGTACGATTCGGTTTGATACCGCATTGAAGGAACACGATCATGGCCCAGCAACCCGACGGCAAGAGCATCAACCTGACGATGGACGCCGCAAGCGTCTACCGCGAAGACGTTTATACCGACCGCAAAGTCGGCACCATCCGCTGTATGACCCCGGTCAAAAGCGACGGTTCGCCGGACACCGCCCGCCCGGCGACGTATATAGGCGAAGCGCAGATCCTCACGCCGATGGGCGCGATCCCCGTGACATTCGAGATCGAAGCGACCGGACTCGCCGAGGCGATCAAGAATTACGAAGAGGCCGCGAAGGAAGGCGTTGAACGCACCGTCAAGGAAATCCAGGAATACCGGCGTCAGCAAGCGTCTTCCATCGTCATTCCGCAAGGCGGCGCAGGCGGGCTGCCGGGCATGGGTGGCGGCGGGAAAATTCAAATTCCTTAAGAGCGGTGAAGGAGTGAATGAGTGAAGGCGTGAAGGGGGTTACAGCCCAAGGCGCTCTCATTCACTCTTTCACTTTTTTCACTCCTTCCCTGATTCCGCCTACTTAGGCGGAATCACTGGCAGCACGAGGCACGAAAGCTTGTCGCCTCCCGCATAAATCGTGTTCTCCGCCCCCGCGTTGTAGTCGCCGTGATAGTGCGTATACGGCGCGCTGCCGACGCCGTCGCGCGGCTGCACGTCGACGCGGATGCGATGGCCCTTTTTGAACACCATCGACGTCGGCCACACTTCGATCTGGCATTCGACGACCTCGCCCGGCTTCAGCCATAGTCGCTCGTTGTGCGCATGATACGGCCGGTACGGCAACGAGCGCGCCGGATCGAGCTTGCGGTGCGACGCGCGCAGCCAGCCTTTGGTGACGCACGGCACGGGCTGTCCGTGCTGGCCGATTTCGTTGACGTCGTTGCCGTCGGGCCCGATGTTGCGCAGCGTCACGAAGATGTCCATGTCTTCCGACGTGCTCGATACCCACAGTTTCATCACGAGCGGCCCCGTGACTTCAGTATCTTTCTCGAGCGGCGCGGTGGCGAACGACACGCCGGAGCGCCCGGTGTTGCCGTGCGTCGTCGCGAGCGATGAGCCGGATGCGACGCCCGCCTTGCCGGCACCACTCGCGGAGTAGGTGACCTTGCCTGCCGCTTGAGGTGCGGCAGCGCTGAGCGCGCCTTCGACACCCATCAGGTCGCCGGTCGACTCGCGCTCGATCTGCAGATACATCTTCGTCCATTTCGTGCGCGCGAGCGGCCACTCGTTTTC
>JBKJMN010000279.1:0-14942 GCA_046596405.1 Burkholderiales bacterium | reverse complement strand
GCGATGTCCTCTCCCCACCAGCCAACGCAAAACCATCTCCTCGCGGCACTGCCCCCCGCGGATTACGCGCGGCTGCTGCCCGATCTGGAACTCATACCAATGCCGCTCGGATGGGCGGTCTACGAATCAGGCGGCCGGCAGGGTTACGTGTATTTCCCCACGACCAGCCTGGTCTCGCTGCTCTACGTCATGGAAAACGGCTCCTCGGCAGAAATCGCCATCACCGGCAACGAAGGTCTGGTGGGCATCTCGTTGTTCATGGGCGGCGAAAGCACGCCGAGCCGGGCGGTGGTGCAAAGCTCGGGCAACGGCTACCGTATGCGGGCGAGCATTCTCAAACGCGAGTTCTCGCTCGGCGGGCATTTGCAGCATCTGGCGCTGCGTTATACGCAGGCGCTGATTACGCAGATGGCGCAGACCGCGGTATGCAACCGGCACCATGCGCTGGAGCAGCAGCTTTGCCGGTGGTTGTTGTTGAGTATCGATCGCCTCGACGGCAATGAACTCAAGATGACGCAGGAGTTGATCGCGAATATGCTGGGGGTGCGCCGCGGGGGCGTGACCGAGGCCGCCGGCAAGTTGCAAGCGGACGGATTGATTTCGTACAGCCGCGGCCACATCAAAGTACTGGATCGTAAAAAACTGGAAGCGCGCGTATGCGAGTGCTACGGGGTCGTAAGAAAAGAGTTCGATCGCCTGTTGCCGGATCGTGCGCCCGCCGCGGCCATCACCGATGAGCGGCGCTAACGTCCCGATGCCGGTCGAATTGACTTTGGGAATCGGGCGCGATTGCCTGCCCTATCCGCATAGCAGTTCATGACCGCGCGCAAAAAAACTCCCCCCAAAAAGCCGGCACCGGCGCGCGCTCCCAAAGCCGGCGGGGCGCCGATGCCGCTGGCGCCTGTTGATGACGAGGCGGCCTTTCCGATCGTCGGTATCGGCGCCTCGGCGGGGGGCCTGGCCGCCTTTGAAGCGTTTTTTTCAGCGATGCCCAGCGGTAGCGGTAGCGGTAGCGGTAGCGGTATGGCATTTGTCCTGGTGCAGCATCTCGCGCCGGACCACAAAAGCATTCTGGCCGAACTGATCGGCCGCTTCACCAAAATGCGGGTGATCGAGGTCGAGAACGGCATGCGTGTCGAACCCAATTGCACCTACATCATCCCGCCCAATCACGACATGGCGCTGCTGAACGGCATGTTGCAGTTACTGAAGCCGAGCGCACCGCGCGGCCAGCGCCTGCCCATCGACTTTTTTTTCCGTTCGCTGGCGCGGGACCGGCGTGCGCGTGCAATCGCCATCGTGCTCTCCGGCACCGGCAGTGACGGCACTCTGGGTGTACGCGCGATCAAGGGCGAAGGCGGAATGGTGATGGCGC
Organism: Burkholderiales bacterium; assembly: GCA_046596405.1. Taxonomy (GTDB): domain Bacteria; phylum Pseudomonadota; class Gammaproteobacteria; order Burkholderiales; family SG8-41; genus PALSA-1004. The sequence goes on along the minus strand of JBKJMN010000279.1, from coordinate 13,567 downwards.
AGAGTTCCGAATCGACCGAATTCGACGGCATGCCCCGCAGCGCCGTCGCCACCGGACTGGTGGATTTTGTGCTGCCGCCGACCGAGATGCCGGCCAAGCTGCTCGCCTTTGCCAGCCACGCGTTCAGGGCCGGCAAAGTCGCCGGGTCTGACCCGGGGCTGCGGGTCGACGACGCGCTGAAAAAGATTTTTGTGCTGTTGCGGGCCCAGACCGGCCACGACTTTTCCGAGTACAAGCCAAGCACCATCACTCGCCGCATCGAGCGGCGCATGGCCGTAAACCAGATCGAAAAGATCGACGAATATGTGCTGTATTTGCGCAAGAACCCCACCGAGGGAAATGCGCTGTTTCGCGATTTGCTCATCGGCGTCACCAATTTCTTCCGCGATCCGGACGCCTTCAAGGCGCTGGAGGAAGAGGCCATTGTGCGGCTCCTGTCGAGCAAGCCCCCCGGCGCCGCGATCCGCGCGTGGGTTCCGGGCTGCTCTACCGGCGAGGAGGCCTATTCCATCGCCATTCTCATGCAAGAGCGGATGGAAGCGCTCAAAACCAATTTAAAACTCGTCGTGTTCGCGACCGATATGGACAGCACGGCCGTCGAGCACGCGCGCGCCGGCCTCTACCCCGCCAGCATCGCCGCCGATGTATCGGCGGAAAGGCTCCAGCGCTTTTTTACCGAAGAACCGGGGGGCGGTTTCTATCGCATCAACAAGTTGATCCGCGACATTCTGGTTTTTTCCGAGCAGGACGTCATCAAGGATCCGCCATTTTCCAAACTCGACCTGATCAGTTGCCGCAATCTGCTGATCTACATGGGCCCGGAGCTGCACAAGAAGCTCATCCCGCTGTTCCACTATTCGCTCAATCCGGGCGGCTACCTGTTTCTGGGCACATCGGAATCCGTCGGCGACAATTTGGCACTATTTTCCACGCTCAACCGCGCCGCGAAGCTGTTTCAGCGCAAGGATGACGGCCCCCCGCGGCGCCTGCACCTCGCGCGGTTTCTTCCGCCGGCGGTGGATCGCAAAATGGCGCCGCCGGCGCCCGGCGACGCCGCCGCGCAGTTTCGCGCGCTCACCGAACGGACCTTACTGCAGAATTACGTGTCGGTCGGCGCGCTGGTCAACGACCGCGGCGACATCCTGTACCTGCACGGGCGCACCGGACGGTATCTGGAGCCCGCGCCGGGCGAGGCTGGCTTGAACATCCTGAAGATGGCCCGCCAAGGCTTGCGCCCCGCTCTGACGACGGCCCTGCACAAAGCGGTGGCAAAAAAAGACGCCGTGTCGATTACCGGTCTGCGCGTCAAGACCAACGGCGATTTCTCCACCGTAAATCTTAAAGTCCAGCCCGTAGGCGCCAACGCGGACGAGCCGCCGCTGTACCTGGTTCAGTTGGAGGAAGCGCCGGCGGCGCCAGAAGCATCCCGGACACCCCGGGGCGCGCTTACATCGAAAGCCGCGCAGGCGCGGACCAAGGAAATCAGCGCGCACGTTGCCGCGCTGCAGAGGGAATTGCGGGACAAAGAAGAATACCTGCAGACCACCACCGAGGAGCTCGAAACTTCCAACGAAGAACTCAAATCTGCGAACGAGGAAATGCAGTCGATCAACGAGGAAATGCAATCCACCAACGAGGAACTGGAAACCTCCAAGGAGGAATTGCAATCGGTCAACGAGGAGCTCGCCACGGTCAACGCCGAATTGCAAGGCAAGGTGAGCGATCTGTCGCAGGCCAATAACGACATGAACAATCTGCTCGCGGGCACCGGCGTGGGTACGATTTTCGTCAACCATCAATTGCAAATCCTGCGCTTCACGCCCGCCATCACCGAGGTTATCAACCTCATCGCGTCCGACGTGGGGCGGTCGGTCGGCGACATCGTCTCCAACCTGACGGACTACAACCAACTGGTGGAGGATATCCAGCGGGTGCTGGATACGCTGGTCCCCGCCGAGCTGGAGGTGAAAAACACGCCGGGCAAGTGGTTCGTCCTGCGCATCCGCCTGTATCGCACGCTGGACAATGTGATCGAGGGTGCGGTCATTACGTTTTCCGACATAACGGAAATGAAAAAGGCGCGCGAAGTGCTGCAGCAATCCGCGGCCCTGCGCCGGCTTGCCGTCGTCGTGACCGACTCGCGCGACGCCATCCTCGTGCAGGATCTGCACGGTAGAATACTGGGGTGGAATCCGGGCGCAACCCGCCTGTACGGGTGGAGCGAGACCGAGGCGCTGGCGATGAACATCCGCGAGATCGTTCCGCCAGCGGGGCAACGGGAGGCGCTCGACGTCGTCCGGCAACTGAGCCACGCCGAGGTTCTCCAACCCTACCAGATGGACCGCATCGCCAAGGATGGCCGGATCGTGCAGGTATCGCTGACCGCGACGGCGTTGGTCGATGAAGCCGGGGCCGTTTACGCGATAGCCACGACCGAGAGAGCGGGCGCTTGAAGAGCACGCGCGCCACGGCGAACGACGCGGCTGCCGGACCGCTGGAAGTGTTGCGCCGGCGCGCGGAAAAGCTGGCCCCGGCCGAGGCGGGCCGGGGGCTGGACGAGGCGAACGCGCTGGCCCCCGCCGCTGTGCAACGCAAACTCCACGAGTTGCAGGTGCAGCAGATTGAACTGGAGTTGCAAAACGAGGAACTGCGCCAGGCGCAGGACGCGCTGGATACTTCCCGGGCGCGTTACTTTGACCTCTACGATCTCGCACCCGTCGGCTATTTCACGCTGGACGAAGAAGGCCTGATCCTCGAGGCCAATCTCACCGGCGCGGCCTTGCTGCGGGTCGCGCGCGGCGCGCTGGTCCGGCAGCCGCTCAGCCGCTTCGTCGTTGGCAAGGACGCGGACATCTACTACCTGCATTACAAGCAGTTGATCAGGACCGGCGAGCCGCAGGCCTTTGAATTGCGCCTGTCGAGACAGGACTGCGCGCCCTTTACCGCCTGGATCGAGACGACCATTGCGCCGGGCAAGCGTGGCGCGCGCGCGTGCCGCGTCGTGGTGAGCGATATTTCCGAACGCAGTGTGATCCAGGAAAAACTGCGTTACAGCGAAAGGCTGCTGCAGACCGCCGGCGCGATCGCGCAGGTAGGCGGCTGGGCGGTCAAATTGCCCGGCAACGAGCTGCTGTGGTCGGCTGAGATTTGCGCGATGCTCGATTTTCCGGCCGGGACAGTCCCGCCGCTCGCCGAGGCGCTGGCATTGTATCCGCCGGCATCGCGTGAAATTATTGCCGGCGCGTTGGCATCGTGCGCCCGCGACGGCACGCCGTTCGATTGCGAAGTTGAAATCTTCACCGCCAAACGCCGCCGCCTCGACGTCCGCGCCAAAGGGCTGGCGGTACGGGACGAAGACGGCAACATCACCGGCATCGAAGCCGCGTTTCAGGACATTACCGAGCGTAAAAAATCCGAGCAGGCGCGCACGTCGCTGGAGGCGCAACTGCGCGAATCGCAAAAAATGGAGGCTATCGGCACGCTGGCGGGCGGGATCGCCCACGACTTTAACAATATCCTGGCGACCATTCTCGGCAATGTCGAATTGGCGCGCCAGGATTCGCGGGCGAACTGGCAGGCGTTGGTGAGCCTGGATGAAATTCAAAAAGCTGGCAACCGCGCCAGGGATCTCGTGCAGCAGATTCTGTCTTTCAGCCGGCGCAAGCCGACCACGCGCCGGCTGATCTCGACCCTGTCGATCGTGGAGGAATCCGCGCGTCTGTTGCGCGCAGCTTTGCCCCGCGACGTGCGGGTCGAATGCCACTGCGGCACGGAGTCACCCTCGATCATGGCTGACCCGACGCAGGTGCAGCAGGTTCTGCTCAATCTGGGCACCAACGCGGCGCAAGCGATGGAAGGCCGACCCGGCAACATCGATATTTGCTGCGAGGACGTCACGCTGGACGCGGCCTCGGCGCGGATCGATCTCAACCTGCGTCCGGGCCGGTATTCGCGTGTGGTGATCAGGGACACCGGGCACGGCATGGCCGCGGCGACTCAACGGCGGATTTTCGAACCGTTTTTTACCACCAAGCCGGCGGGCAAGGGCACAGGGCTGGGGCTGTCGGTGGCGCATAGCATCATGCAGGGGCACGAGGGAGCGATCGTTGCGCATAGCGAACCCGGCAAAGGCAGCCGGTTCGAATTGTATTTTCCGCTCGCCCCGGCGGTGACTTCCGCGCTCGGCATACCCGAGCAGGCGCGACCGACCGGCGAAGGACGCGGCCAGCATATCCTCTATCTCGACGATGACGAGGCGCAGGTGTTTCTGATCAAGCGGTTGATGGAACGTTGGGGCTACCGCGTAAGCACCTACCAGGAGCAACGCGCGGCGCTTGATGCGCTGCTCGCCAGCGAGCAGCACGTCGATCTGGTGGTGACTGATTTCACCATGCCCGGCATTTCCGGACTGGATGTCGCGCGGCAGATCCGCGAGGCGCGGCCGGACTTGCCGGTGATCGTGGTCTCGGGCTATATCACCGATAAATTACGCAACGAGGCGGCAGCGGCCGGAGTACGCAAACTGATCGCCAAGCCGCACGATCTGGAAGAACTCCGCGACGTATTGCAGGGACTGCTGGCCTCGCGGGAAGCGTCCAGCCAGCCAGACTCCGTTTAATCAGACGGCCCCGTTCTTCAACGCGGACTCGCCGCGCTGCAGGCGGCCCAGGTTTTCGAGCAGCAGGTCGAGCACGTTGTCCTCGTAGCGCTGCGTCTCGCCGGCGGTATGCGGCGTAATCAGGATATTTTTCGCCGTCCACAACGATGAGGCCGCCGGCAGCGGCTCCTCCCACGCGCAATCGACCGCCGCGCCGGCGATACCGCGGTTTTCAAGTGCATGCACGAGCGCCGGCTCGTCGACCACCCGGCCGCGCGCGACGTTGATCAGATACGCCGACGGCTTCATCGCCGCCAGCGCACGCGCGTCGATCAACTTCTCCGTCTCGGGCGTCAACGGGCAGGTCAGGGCGACGAAATCCGCGCCGGGCAGAACTTCGAGCATCTTTGCCTGGGCGACCACCGTGTCGGCTGCGCCCCGGCCGGTGGATGGGTCGCGTTTAATGCCGATCACGCGCATATCGAAGGCCTTGGCGAGCGTCGCGAGCCGCGAGCCGATGCGTCCCATGCCGACGATCGCGAGCGTCTTGCCGCCGAGCTCGTCTTCGCGCTGCGCAATGTCCGAAATCATGCCACGCCATTTGGTGGCGGTCTGGTTGTCGCGCGCCTGCGGCAACTTGCGCGCGAGCGCCAGGATCAGCGCAATCGCATGCTCGGCGACCGCGCGCTCGTTGGCGCCCTGCGCGCTCGCGAGCCGGATGCCGGCCGCGCGCAATGCGTCGCGTGAATACTGGTCGAGGCCCGCACTGATCGATTGAATAAAAGCCAGCCGCGGCGCTTTCGCGATCAGCTCGTTGCGCCAAAGCCCGGAAACGAGCAGCACATCCGCCTCGCCGAGGCGGCTTTGCAGTTCATCGAGGCTGCGCACTTCGAAGGCGTTCATGCCGGTGTTGCGCAATGCGAACCGCTCGGCCATGCGGTAAGCGACGTGCGCGAAACAGATCGTGAGCTGGTCCTTGGCGGGCAATTTGCGGGCGGTCATGCGGCATCACTCCGGAAAATTCGCGAGCGCGCAGAATAACATTTAGCGTGAAAACGGTTCTAAATCCGTTCGCCCGGCGCCTGCACTGAGCTTGTCGAAGTGTATAGAAGGGCGAAAAAAGGATTTATCGTGAGTGATACACGCCGTCCATGCTTCGATACCTCAGCACGAACGGCTTGTTACCTCGTCAATTTGACGGAACGCACTGCACGACGTGCATGCTAGGATATTGCGATGGCTTAAAACCAAGGGAGACACATCCATGATTCACGTGATTGCAGTCATCACCGCCAAGCCCGGCATGCGCGACAGCGTGCTCGCGGCGTTTCGCGCCAACGTGCCGGCAGTCAGGGCCGAAGCGGGCTGCATCGAGTACGGCGCGGCGATCGATCTCGAAGACGGTCCCGGCTTCCAGAAAAAATATGGGCCGGACACTTTCGTGGCAATCGAGAAATGGGCAAGCCTTGGCGCGCTGAAGGCGCATGCCGCGGCGCCCCACATGGCGGCCTACGGTGCCAAGACGAAGGAAATGATCGCCAACCGCGCGGTGCATATTCTGACGGCGGCGTGAGCGGCGAGCCTATGCGCTGGCACGTCGTTCGAAAACGTGCTCATCGCCTTCGTGCTGCTCGGGGTCGCATTGGCGCTCGAAGCGGTGCCGCAGTGGTCGGCCGCGACCAGGCGGCGCATCCGTAAGGTTCGTCCCGGCAGCGGACGGCCGGGCTCAATGCATGAGCGAGGCTTCGATTTCGGAAAACGTCCGCGCGATTTCACTGGTCTGCAGCGCCACGCCGAGCTGGCGCGCGATCTGCGTCAGAGAAAATAGTCCGCGCACAGTGTGCCGGCCGGCGGCATCGGTTTCGACCACGACCGCGTGCTGCCGCGCGCATTCCTTCAAGGTCGCGACGATGTGCCCGACGCGGGCGTTGCGCACGTCGCGCAAATCCAGCACTTCCAACTGATGCTGCGGCGTCATGATGTCGCGCACGATGAGGTCCTCGCGCCGGCCGCCTCGCTGGTTAATGACCTGCAGCGGCTTTTCGCCGAGGATGTCGTTCGCCGTGATGAGCCCCGCCACTGCGCGTGTGCCGTCGACGACCAGCAGGAGGCGCACACCGCGCTGGATCATGCGGCGGTTCGCTTCGTCGATGCTGTCGTCGGGCCGGATCAATACCGCGCTGACGCGTTCGAGATCCGTCATCACGCTCAGCGCCGCATCGTCGAGACTGACCCGCTCGGGGAGCGCGTGGGCGGGTTGCGCGAAGCCGGTGCCCGGCAACACAGTGGACAACGGCAATGCAGGATAGGTCTTCAGCATAAGTCGCTCCGGTGGATGGTGGGCTTAACTCGAGGCGCGGTGGCACGTAAGGCAACAGCTTAAACAATATTAGCCACAGATAGCACAGATAAACACAGATACGTCAAAAGCTGAAAATCGGTAATCTGGATTGGTTCTATCCGTGGGTATCTGTGTGTATCTGTGGCTTGCTCGGCTTGAAAATCCTTAACGTCCGTAACGCCGCAGCAAGGCGGCGAGTTCGCCCGCGCTTTCCCACTCTTCACAACGGTCGATCGCCTGCTCGATTTCGGCGCAACCCGCGGGCGTGAGCGTGGGCGCCGCGAGTGCGCGGAACTTGCCGCGGATCTCCGCCTCGGTATACGGGTTCAGGCAATCGCCGCGCGGGGTTTCGCAGGTGTGCGTCGTTTGCCGTCCGTCTTTCAGCATCAGCATGACGCGCGCGGGTTTCAGCCGCGGGGCGGCGGCAGTCAGCACCGGGTCCTCGACGACATGCACGCGCTCACGCAAGGCGGCGATAGCGGGGTTCTGCAGGGCGGCATCGTTCAGCGAATCGAATCCCGTGTGGCCGTTAACGATCAACGCCGCGGCGGCGTGCGGCAGCGAATATTTCGACGCAAAATAGTTGGGCGGCGCGGGGTTGCGCATCGCGGCCGCGAATGCGAACGTCGCCACGTCGATGCGCTCGATATCGGCGGGCCGCGGCTTGAGCTCGGCGAGCGCCGCCTCGAGCGCGTCGAGCGCGGCGTAAATCGGATTGCAGCACGCGCGCAGCCGGAACCAGTCGCGCGTGATTTCCCAGCGCGTGCCGAGGTCATCAAGCAGGCCTGCCGGCTTGAAGCCATCGCCGACCAGGTTGCCGAGTGCTTCTTCGATCGCATCATCCTGCGCGGTGAAACCGGCGAGCGCGAGATCGGGCGCGAGTCCGCACGCGAAACCGCTCATGCCCCCGGCCACGTTCAGCGTGGTCGCGCCGTTGATCGCGTTGTTATAGCTCGGCGTCAACACCAGCGTGGTGGCGATGCGCATCGCACAGCTGGTGTCAGCGGCGTTCAATCCGCGCATGCGAGCGCCCGCCGCTGCGGCTCCCAGCAAGGCGGCCTGCCCGTTCTGGTGCGCGAGCGGACGCGAAGTCATCGCCGCGGCGAGCCGCGCGCCGACGTCGTAACCGAGAATCAAAGCGGCAAGCATTTCGCGCCCGCTGGTTTGCGCTTGCTCGCCGACGGCCAGCACCCCGGGCAGGATTTGCATCGCGCCTTGGTAGGATACATAGCGATGGCCTTCGCCCAGTTCGATCGCGCGGCCGGCAACGGTGTTCAGGAAGCCCGCGGTGCGTGGATCGTGCTGCGGCCAGCCGCGCGCAAACACGGTGGCGCCGCTGCCGGCGGTCGCTTTCAGACGGTCGCGCAGTTGCACGATTTCGGGCCGCGCCGCGCCCGCGAGTATCACGCCCAGCGTGTCGAGGATTACGAGCCTCGCGTGCTGTTGTACTGCTTGTGGAATCTGCTCCAACTGCGTTTGCGCGACAAACTGCGCCAGTTGTTCGATCTGCTGCCCCATCGCCGTCCTTCGTGCACATCGCAGTGTAGATTTTAACCCGCCGACCACGTGCACGGCTCCAAACGACGCCGGGATACGCTTCGCTTGGAAGGGTGTCCCGGTCGTTTGTGCGATTTCTGCGATGCGTTACTTGCCGCGCTCGTCCCGCAGGATACGAATGCGCATTTTGGGTCCTCCGGTTGGCAGGCAGGCGGCAATCACGGGCAGCCCCGACGAAACCGAAGCGGCGGACTATCTAGGGAAGCTCTGATTAAGTTCGTCACACCGGCGCAGGCCGGTGTCCACGCAATTGAAATTACTGGATTCCGGCTTTCGCCGGAATGAAGAATTCAGACTTGTTCAGGGCTTCCCTAGGGATACTTAGCCAATGCGATCGAACGGCTCGGTGCGGTGCCGTACACCGAAACACCGCACGAAGAATGCTGCCGTCAGGACTTCGTGGCGCCCTGCATCGCATGCCACAACTTCGATGGCGTCAGCGGCATATCGAGATGCTTGATGCCCAGCGGACGCAGCGCGTCGAGCACCGCGCCGACCAGCACCGGCAACGACGCCGTGCAGCCTGATTCGCCGACGCCTTTGACGCCCAGCGGGCTCACCGTGCTCGGCGTCGGATGTTCCTCGCCGCGCAATTCGCGCAGCATGCCGGCGCGCGGCATGCAATAGTCCATGAAGCTCGCCGCCAGCGGTTGCCCCGATTCGCGGTCGTATACGATGTGCTCGCCGAAAACCTGCCCGACACCCTGCACTACCCCGCCGTGCAACTGGCCTTCGACGATCGCGTGATTGATGACGGCGCCGCAATCGTCGACCGCGCAATAGCTGACGATTTCCGTGGCGCCGGTTTCCCGGTCGACTTCCACTTCGGCGATGTGGCAGCCGTTCGGAAACGTCGAGCCAAACTTGCCTTCGGCGACGACTTTGACCGGCTTTGATTTCGCGAGCTCGGCGAGGGTGACGACGCGTTTGGATTCGGCCGAGCGGAATTCGCCGCCCGCGTAACTGATTTGCGACGGCTCAAGCTTCATTTCGAGCGCCGCCAGCGCCTTGCCCTCCTCGATCAATTTTTGCGCGGCGAGAAAAGACACGCTACCGGCGCCCACGGCGGAGCGTGAACCGCCGGTGTGATTGCCCTGCAGCATGTTGCCCGGCGCGCACTGCACGACCTTCACGCGCGCGTGCGCGATGCCGAGCGCATCGCCAACGACGGCAGCAAAGGTCGTCTCGTGGCCGTGCCCCTGCGCTTTCGATACGGTATGCAATTCGATGGTGCCGCTCGCATCGAGCCGCAGCTCGATCTCATCCTTATCCGCGTTGCCGGCGCCGGTGTTCTCGATCACCGTCGAAATGCCGATGCCGCGCAGCTTGCCCGCTGCCGCCGACTGCTCGCGGCGTTTGGCGAAGCCGCTCCAGTCGCCGAGCTTGAGCGCTTTGCCGAGCAGCCCTGGCAGGTCGGCGATTTCGTACGTCGACCCCGTCGGCGTTTTGTACGGGAACGCTTCCGGCGGGATGAAATTCAGCCGGCGCAGTTCCGCCGCGTCCATCTTGAGTTCAGCCGCGGCCTGGTTGACGAGCCGCTCGACGACGTACGCGATGTCCGGGCGGCCGGCGCCGCGATACGAGCCGACCGGCGTGCAGTTCGTCAGCACCGCGCGGAACGTCGCGTACAACGCGGGAATGCGATACACGCCCGTCATGCATACGCTCGTATTGCGGATATGGCCGACCGAACCCGGCGACAAATACGCACCCATATCGTTGATCCAGTGCAGGCGCATCGCGAGAAACCTGCCTTGCGCATCGAGCGCGAGTTCGCCATCGATTATGTTCGCGCGCCCGTGTGTATCGGTCAGAAAAGCCTCGACGCGCGTCGACACCCATTTGACCGGCTTGCCCAGCGCTTTGGCCGCCATCATCAGCGCGCAGTACTCGGGATACGCGACCGTGCGCTGGCCGAAACCGCCGCCGACGTCGTGCGTCTCGAAAATGAGTTTCTCTTCCGGCATTTTTGTATATGCTGAAATCTGCTTGCGCAGCGTGGTGACGCCCTGCATGACGACATTGAACCGGTACGCGTCGGCCGCCGCATCGTAGGTCACGAGACATGCGCGCGGCTCCATCGGGCTCGGCGACACGCGCGTCGATTCGACCTCGAGGCGCGTGATGTGCGCGGCCCGGGCAAAGGCGGCGTCGACTTCCGCGGCGCTGCCCGTTTCGGCTTCGAACGTCAGATTGCCGGGCACGTCGTCGTGCAACAGCGGCGCGCCGGCGGCCAGCGCCTCGTCCGGGCGCACTACGCACGGCAGGTCGCGGTATTCGACTTCGATGAGTCCGGCCGCGTCCTGTGCGGCAGCCGCGCTGTCGGCGACGACCAGCGCGATTGCTTCGCCGACGAACCGCACTTTCCCGTGAGCGAGCACCGGGCGCTGCGTCGGCCGCGCTTGCATGCCGTCGCGCCCCGGTATCGTCAACGAATGCGGCGGTCTGATATAGCCGGCGGCGATCGCGTCGGCGCCGGTGAGCACCTGCTTGACGCCGGGATGCGCGAGCGCGGGCGCCGCATTGAACGCCACGATGGCGGCATGCGCGCGGTCCGAGCGCACGAAATATCCGTACAGCTGGCCCGCGACATTCCAGTCTGATGCATACTTGCCCGCGCCTGTGATGAGGCGCCTGTCTTCGACGCGGTTGCCGTGATGGTGGTGGGTGTCGTGCGCTGCGTTCTTGTCGTGCGTGCTCATGCGGATGCGGGCCTTCCGGTCAGGTGTTAAGGTTCGACCGCGGATGCGGCGGTCGCGCGAGCGCATCGGGCGCTTCGTATGGTTTATGGCCTTCGACCTGCGCGGCGTAGAGCACGCGGCGCGCGTCGGAATTGAAAGCCTCGCGGCGATGCACGGTGCAGCGGTTGTCCCAGATGACGACGTCGCCGACCGCCCACTGGTGCTCGTAGACGAATTGCGGCTGCGTGCAATGCGCCCACAATTCGTCGAGAATCGCTTCGGATTCCTCGAGCGACAGGCCGTTTACGTACGCGCTGTGGCGGCGGCCGAGGAACAGCGAGTTGACGCCGGTTTCGGGATGCGTGGAAATGATCGGGTGACTGGGGCCGGGCGCAGTGCGGATATCGATGTCGAGTGTAGCGCCGGGACGCAGCTTCATCGCGGTATCCACCGTGTTGCCCTGCTTGATAGTCTTGCCGGAGTAGCGTTTTTTCTGCTCGGCGGACAACGCGTCGTAGGCCGCATAGCAATTCAGGAAAAACGTGCTGCCGCCCAGTTCCTGCGGCGGGATTTCTTGCGCGATCAACATGCGCGCCGCAGTCGGCGCTTCCTTGAAGGAGAAATCCGAGTGCCAGACGATTTCTCCGTCGCCCAGGATGCCGACGGACCGGCCGTTTTCCTTGATGTTGGACACCATCGTCACTTCGGGCGGCAGCTTCAACACCTGGCTCACGGCGCGCTCTTTCATGTCGCGCTCGTGCAGGCCGGATGACGACACCGGTTTGCCGAAACGCTTCACCAGGCGCACGAGGTCTTCGGCGCTCACCGACTGGCCGCGGAATATCAGCATCACGTTGGCGAGCCACGCGTCGTGCAGGCTCTGGAACGTCTGGTCGTCCACCTTCGTGATGTCGATGCCGCGAATTTCGGCGCCGAGCGCCGCCGCTGTCGGCACGACTTCGAATTGCATGCGCTGCGGACTGCGCTGCGCGAGAGAGACGTCATTCACGGTATTTCCTCCTGGCACGGACCGCCTGGCGAGACGCCTAGTATATAGCGCTGCGCGCATCAGCAGGACAGGGCCGCCGCCGACGCAATGCAACCGCGGCCTCATTTGGAAACTGGCGCGCGCTCTGCTAGTCTCTGCCCTGCAAATTTCGCTGCACCTCCCTGTCGAACGGAAAACCGGGTTTGTCCATGCGCATTCGTGAAATCCTCGCGGCATTCGCGGCCGCGATTGCCCTGCCGTCAGTGGCCGCCGACGCCGAGAAATTTCCCGCACGTCCGGTGCGCATCGTGGTCGGCTTCCAGGCCGGCGGCGGCACCGACATCGCCGCGCGCGTGATCGCGCAAAAGCTGACCGACGCGCTGGGCGTCTCCTTCATCGTCGACAACCGGCCTGGCGCCGCCGGCAATATCGGGGCCGACATAGTCGCCAAGGCCGCGCCCGACGGCTACACCATCCTGATGGCGAATTCGACCATCGCCATTCCCAGCCTGTCCGCCAAGCTGCCGTTCGACGTAAAAAAAGATTTCGCGCCGATCAGCAACATCACACTCGGCCCCTCGGTGCTGCTCGTTAATCCCGGCCTGCCGGTGACCGACGTCAAGGGACTGGTGGCGCTCGCCAAGGCCAGGCCCAAAACCTTGATCTACGGTTCCGGCGGCGTCGGCAACGTCACGCATCTGGCGATGGAGCTGCTCATGTCGATGACCGGCATCGAGATGACTCACGTGCCGTACAAGGGCGCAGCACCTTCGGTCGTCGGCCTGCTCAGCGGCGAAGTGCAGTTGCTGTTTGCCGGCATCCCCGGGGTGCTGGCGCAGATCGGCGCCGGAAAAGTCCGCGCGCTCGGCGTGTCGATCTCCCAGCGCAGCGCGGCGCTGCCCAACGTGCCGACGATAGCCGAGGCGGGATTACCCGGCTACTACGCGGCGTCGTGGTACGGACTGATGGTGCCCGCCGGCACGCCCAAAGCGAGCATCGACGTGCTGGCCCAGGCGATAAGCGCCATCATGCGCGTGCCCGAGGTCAAGGAAAAAATGCTGGCGCAGGGCTTCGAGCCGGTGGGCGATACCCCGGCACAATTCGGGAAATTCATCGGCGAAGAAATAACGCGCTGGGAAGCAGTCGTAAAGAAATCCGGCATCAGGGCCGAATAAAACCGCGTCATCCGGAGAACGAACTATGATCGACCGCATCGAAATCTTCATCACCGCGCTGTCGGAACGCCTGCAGCGCATCTTCTCGAGTGGCGCTTACGATACCGGCCCCGCCGACAGTCTGCTCGGCAAACACGTACTCGTGAAAATACACGCCGACGGCGTTACCGGTATCGCGCAGGTACGGCCGATCAGTCCCGGCCACTTCGTTGCCGACACCGCGCCCAG
>JBKJMN010000141.1:0-5041 GCA_046596405.1 Burkholderiales bacterium | reverse complement strand
TCAAGATTTTCCGCGACACCAATATTTTTTACGGCGATCTCGGAGGCCATTTCCTGTCGATGGCGCTGCTGCCGTGGCACGAGGCGGGGCATGTCTTTTTCCGCCCGTTCGGCCAATTTATGACCTCGCTCGGCGGCACGCTGGGGCAGCATCTCTTTCCGATCATTCTCGGGGCCGCGCTGCTCTGGAAGCGCCGCGACTCATTCGGGGCGGCGCTCGCCTTCTGGCTGCTCGGTTATTCGATGATTTACACCGGCTGGTACATGCACGACGCCGGGGATCCGCAGGCGATGATGGTGAGCGGCAAGAGCAGCGCGGAAGACGACGGCCACGACTTCGTCAACATCTTCAGCGATATGGGCGGGTGGTGGATACTCAATGCCACCAGAATCGGAATCGTCGTCGGCAGGCTGGGCGAGGTGATGATGTGCATCGGGCTCGCATGGGCCGCCTACCTGGTATGGCTGCAGAAAGCGCAGTTGAGCGATTCGCCGTTCGCCGAAGCGATCGACCGGGACTAGGACGCCGCCCCCGCGCCATTGACCGGTGGTGGTGCAGGCGATACATTCGTGGATCGTGAACATCGATGCTTAAATCGCCCGCACCCGCCAGGGAAACCGCCAGCCCGCGCAATGCTATCGCTCCGCGCGGTCCGGGTGCCGCGGTTGTGAACGCCGACCAAGTCGCATTCTTCGCCTGCGAAGCGCCGTTCTTCAGGGAATTCGCGCAGCAGTTTTCGCTCGATCCCAAAATTGTCTATCTGATGGCCGGGCAAAAGGGCTCGCAGCCCGCCAGTGTCCGCCAGCGCTACCAGGAGGGTCTCGACGAAACTGCGCGCGACCCGTATCCGGTGCATCTCGAGCCGACCGCGGACACGCGCGCCCGAATCGCGAGCGGCTACGGCGCGACCGTCGATGAAATCGCGATCTCGCGCAACACCGCCGACGCGCTCTCGCAGATCCTGATGGGCATCGAGTGGCAGCGCGGCGATGAGATTCTGGTCTCGCCGATGGAGCATCCGGCCGGCCTGTCGCCGGTGCTGCGGCTGGCGGCGCGCTTCGGCGTCAAGATCGTGCAATGGGGCGTCCCGGTGCAGCGGACCGCCACCGGCGACGAGGTGATTGAAGCCATGCGCAAGCGCCTGCGGCCCGGTGTCACGCGCGCGATATTTTTTTCGAGCCCGCTGTGGCCCAACGGCCAGCGGTTGCCGGAGCGGCGCATCGCGGCGCTGGCTCAGGAAGCGGGCGCGATCACGGTGGCCGACGGCGCGCATTACGGCGGCATGATAGAGCCGCGCCTGGATGAAAGCGGCATCGACTTCTGGGCCATCTCCGGCCACAAATGGCAGTGCGGGCCGGGCGGCACCGGCATCCTGTATATCCGCAACTCGCTGCACCCGGCAAATCCGACGCCGCTGCCGCGCTTTCACATTATCCGCAGCAGCCTGGTAGATATCCCGCACGACGGCAGCCGGCCCGCCGATTTCGACATCGGCGCCGCGCTGAGCAAGTACGGCTTTCCGGAATCGGCCGACTGGCGCGCGCTGGGCGATGTGTGCGCCGTCTGGGACGGGGTCGGACGCGCGCGCATCCAGGCGTGGACGCATAACCTGGCGGACTATCTGCGCCGGCGAATTGCCGCGACCTTCGGCGATGATGCGCTGCTGCAACCCGCCATCGACCCGGCGCTGAAGTCCGCGATCGTCTGCTTCAACCCGTTTTCCGACCTCCAGCATCGCCGCGATCCCGTGTTTAACCGGGCGTTTCGCGATCGCCTGCTGCTCGAATACGGATTTCGCATCTCGGGCGGCGGCGTCGGACCCAATGGATTCACGCGCGCGCCCGATCCTGAGGCGGCCGCGTTTCCCGAGGGCCTGATCCCCAATCGCGATCCCGCGACGCTCGCGCCCAAACCGTTCGGATATGCGCTGCGGGCCAACGCGTGTGTCTGGAACTCCGTTGAGCAGATGGACGGGTTTGTGGCCGCCACGCAGGATCTCGTTCACAAGATGACCGCATAGGCGATTCAAATCGTGGATACTCATGGTATGAATACCAGCGCACCGCGACCGCTGATTTGCGTGTCTGCCAATGCCATGGAGGCTACGCACCGGCGGCATCTGGTGCATGCGACCGGCGAACGCAACGTGCATTCGCTGCTGAAGATGGTGGATTGCATCCCTCTCTTACTGCCGCCGATGGGCGGGGCAGTGGACGTCACCGAGCTCGTGTCGCGCATGGACGGATTCGTGCTCACCGGCGGGCGCGCGAACGTCGAGCCGCATCACTACGGCGGGCCGGAGTTTCCCGCTGACGAGCCGATCGATCCGGGCCGCGATGCGCTGGTTTTGCCGCTGGTGCGCGCGTGCATCGCGGCGCGCGTGCCGGTGTTCGGCATTTGCCGCGGCATTCAGGAGATCAACGTGGCGCTGGGCGGCTCACTGCATTACCGCATACATCAGCTGCCCGGCAAGAGCGACCATCGCCGGCCTCGCCGCGAGGACGTCACGACGGAGGAGATTTTCCGGCTCAACCACATGGTCAAGCTGACGCCGGGCGGCCTGTTCCACTCGCTGACGGGCCACGCCGAGATGATGGTCAACTCACTGCACGGGCAGGGTATCGACCGCCTCGGCGACGGGCTGATCGTGGAGGCGGTTTCCGCCGACGGCGTAATCGAAGGCCTGCGCTATGACGACGATACGCAATTCATCGTCGGGGTACAGTGGCATGCCGAATGGCAGCCTGACGAGCACGCGCTGTCGGGCGCGCTCTATACCGCGTTTGGTGAAGCGGCGCGCGCGCGTGCCGCACGCCGCGTGGGGTTCGCGGCTGCCTGACCCGGAATCGGTAGCGGCTGTCGCGCTATCAGGGCGCCGGCGTGGCGAGCGGCTTGCCCGTTTCGAACAGCGCGTTGGCAGACTTGAGTTTTTCGAGCTGCTGCAACTGCGCGAACAGCTTGTTCGCATCGAGCGTCAGTTTCGACCACGCGACGCAGTCCTCGAACTTGATCCATAGCTCGTGCGCGGACAGCGGCGCCCGGGCGTCGCCTTTCGCGTGCCGCACCTGCGCGCTGTCCAGCACCGTGCCGTCGGCGAGTTTGATCTGAACGGTGTCGTAGGGCGCATAGCCGGAAGTGCCGGCCTCTTCGACCGGGTTGACGTCGATCGCGACGCGCTTCATCAGGCTGCGAACCGCGGGGCTGCGCACGAATTTGTCGGTCAGATCGCGCAGCCCGACACGCTGGTTGAGCAGCGCGCAGGCGAGCGCAAACTCGATGCTGAACTTGGCGGCGAGCGCGGCCTGCGGCGCATGGTTCTTGAGGATAATGAGGTGCGATTTGCTGAACGATACGCCGAGTACGGCGACCTCGTCGGGCGCGACCGGCTGCTGGCGCAGAAGGCCGAGCATCGCGTCGATCGCTCGATGCGCGCGATAGCAGACCGGGTATTGCTTGATGCTCAACCCCTGCTTCTCAAGTTGCCACTGGCGCGGCGGCAGGCGCGGCGGCGTGGCGACGTCGAAATCGCCGGCAGGCGACAGCGCGGCGAGAAGTCCCTGCGGGTGCTCGAGCGCGTCGGGCGTCGCGCCTACGCCGGCGGCGGCGAAGCGGGCGGCATAAATTCCGGATGCGGCGGCTTTGCCCGGATGCGTTGGCTTGACCATGGAACCGAGGTTCGACACCACGCCGCTTGCTTCGGAGGCGGCCGCTCCGAGCGCATGGGCTGCCTTCGCCGCGTTCAGCCGATGCAGCGAGGCGCAGGCTGCCGCCGCGCCGATCGCGCCGAAAATGCCCGTTGGGTGCCAGCCTTTGCGTTGATAGTTGCCGCGTTCGCGCGCTATCAGGTCGGCCCAGACTTCATAGCCTGCGGCATAAGCGACCAACATATCGCGTCCCGAGCGGTTCAGCGCCTGCGCCTCGGCGAGGATCGCGGGCACCAGCACCGCGCTCGGATGGCAGCCTTTGAGCGCGACGTCGTCGTAGTCGAGCGCGTGCGATGCGGTGCCGTTGATCCACGCTGCGGCCGGCGCGGACGTTCGCTTCGCGCTGAAATAGAGGTTGGCGGCACCGCCCGGCTGGTCGGCGCGCAGCACCCGCTCCACCGCCAGCGTCACCGGCTCGCGCGAGCCGGCAAGCATCACGCCGACGCAGTCGGTGAAGCCCTGCTTGATTGTATTTACGACCGCGGGCGGTAGCGCACCGTATTTGAGCTTCGCAATGAAAGCACCGTACGTGGCGGTCAGCGGCTGCGTCATTTTTGGACGAGAACTGCCAGTTCTTTGGCAGCCAGCCACGGCATTTCCGCGTCGAGCTTCGATTCGAATGCTTTCATCGCATCTTCGTAACGCTCGGTGATGCTGATGTCGTCGAGACCCTCCAGCATCCGTTCCTTGCTCGAAGGATTGATGTCGAACTTGTACTGCGCACTGTCGGGCCCGGTGACCGTCTGCGATGGCAGGTCGATCGTGATTTCGGCGCCGGGCTTGGCGTGCAATTGCTCGCGAAGCTTGCGCACGTCGGCCTCGGGCAGCACGACCGGCAACAGCCCGTTCTGATAGCTGTTGCTCGCATAGAACGCGCCGAAGCTCGGTGCAATCACCGCGCGCACGCCGAAATCGGTGACAGCGTAGACCGCGCCTTCGCGCGTCGAGCCGCAACCGAAGTTGGGGCCGGTCACAAAGATGCGGGCGTGCTTGTATGGCTCGCGATGCAGGATGAAATCGGGCTTTTCTTTACCGGCCGCGTCGAAGCGGTCGTTAAAGAACAGGAAATTGCGATAACCGACGGTCAGCGGCTTTCTGAGAAAGCGCTGCGGAATGATCATGTCGGTGTCGATGTCGGGCGTGTCGAAGGGCGCGGCGACGGCGGTCAGGCGGGTGAAGGGTTCCATTACTTTTCCTTGGCTTATTTCAACGTGCGGACGTCGGTGAGCTTGCCGGTCACCGCGGCAGCGACGGCCATGGCCGGGCTCATGAGGTGGGTGCGCACGCCGCGGCCCTGGCGGTTTTCGAAATTGCGCGGCGAGGTCGATGCGCAGCTC
>JBKJMN010000106.1:0-4085 GCA_046596405.1 Burkholderiales bacterium | reverse complement strand
GTGAGCCGTGAGCCGTGAGCAATGGACTGTTAGTGGGAAAAATTGGAGTCCGGGGCGAGTAAACTAACGCAGCCGCATATGCTTGCGGATTGGAGAGACAACGCATGATTACGCGCCGCAGACTCGTCTTGGCACTCGGAGCCGGTACGTTCGTACCGCTTTCGTCGTTCGCTCAGCAAGTCAAAAAGTCGGTCGTGGTGGGATTACTGAGACATGGAGACTTTTTAAGTAGCCAATCGTATATCGCTGCCTTGAAGCAGGGCCTAAAGGAACTCGGGTACATCGAAGGCAAGAATCTCACTCTACAATTGCGGTCCGCAGACGGAAAAGCCGAGCGCCTTGCTGTCATTGCCGCGGAATTAGTGCGGCTGAAAGTTGACGTCATCATAGCGGGCGACACGCCTTCGACTCTTGCGGCTCAACGCGCAACCGGATTCATCCCCATCGTGATCGCGACCTCTACCGATCCGGTCGGCAGCGGGCTCGTAGCGAGCCTGGCGCGTCCAGGCGGAAACACGACGGGCCTGTCGAATATGTCGAGCGACATTAGCCCGAAGCGCTTGGAGATGTTGGGAGCCTTAGTGCCAAAATTGTCGCGTGTTGCCGTGCTGCTGAATTCATCGAACCCGGCAACGCGCCTGGAACTGAAAAGTCTCGAGGAAGCGAATAAGAGCGTCGGGCTCAAATTGTTGGCGCTGGAGGCAGAACTGCCGGAACAGATTGAGCGCGCCTTTATCGCAATGGTAAAACAACGCACCGAGGGCCTCGTCATAACAAGTGACGCATTCTTCAATCAGCAGCGAAATCAAATCGCAAAGTTGGCACTGAAATATCGTCTTCCCTCCATGGTCGGTATTCGCGCGGGCGCAGATGCCGGCTTGCTGATGAGTTACGGACAGGACATCGCCGAAAACTACCGGCGCGCCGCGACCTACGTAGACAAGATTATCAAAGGAGCCAAACCTGCTGACTTGCCAATCGAGCAGCCGACAACAATCGAGCTCGTTATCAACATAAAAACCGCCAAGGCGCTTGGCATTAATATTCCGAACTGGATTTTGCTGCAGGCGACCCGGGTGATTGAATGATTGGGCGCCGCAGACTCCTCATGGCACTCGGTGCCAGTGCGCTCGCGCCGCTTGCCTCCTTCGCGCAGCAGCAGACGGCGAAGGTCGCCAGAATAGGATTCCTGAGCGGCGCCGCCGCCGCCGGTTACGAGAGCCTAGTGGAAGAATTGCGGGCGGGCCTGCGTGAATTTGGCTACATGGAGGGCAGGAACATTATCATCGAGTACCGCTGGGCGGATGGGAAGTACGAGCGCCTCCCCGGCCTGACGGCGGAATTACTCCAGCAGAAGGTAGATGTCATCGTGGCCGCGGGAACGCCCGCTATCAAGGCTGCCCAGCGAGCGACAACCACCGTACCCATCGTCATGGCTGCGACTGCCGATCCGGTCGGCGCCGGGTTTGTTGCGAGCCTTTCAAGACCGGGAGGGAACATCACCGGACTATCGCAAATCAACACGGATCTCAGCAGCAAGTACCTGGAACTGCTGCGCGTGGCGATTCCAAAATTATCGCGCGTCGCTGTGCTGGTGAACCCGGGCCATCCGAGCCATCCCGACATTTTGAAAAACCTTCAGGCCGCCGCCAAGACGACCGGCGTAAACGTCTTGCCGCTTCAGGCGAGCACCGAGAGTCAGATCGAGGCTGCCTTCGGCGCGATGACTCGGGCGCACGCGGGCGCACTGATTGTGCCGCCGGATGCGTTCTTTTTCGTGCAAGCGCGCCGAATTGCGAAGCTGGCGGGGAACAACCGCGTGGCTACGATGTTTTTTACCCGCGAATTAGTCGAGGCTGGCGGTCTGATGAGTTACGGACAGAATCTCGCGGAGCATTTCCGACGCGCAGCGACTTACGTGGACAAAATCCTCAAGGGCGCGAAGCCGGGGGACCTGCCGGTGGAGCAGCCCACAAAGATAGCGCTGGTTGTTAACCGCAGCACCGCCAAAACGATCGGGCTCAAGATTCCACAGGAACTGCTTTTGCGCGCGGACAAGGTGATCGACTAAATTGATCTTCTCGGCTTCAGTCGAATCATCCGTTCACCGCTCACCGCTCACCGTTTACCGATCACCAATCACTTCGCACCGATTCACATTCACCAATCACGGAATACCATGAACAAAGTAAAGCAGAAGCTCGCGGCGGGTGAAGTGGTCACGATGTTCAACCCGGATTATCCGTCGCCGCGGCTGCTCGAATATGTCGCCGCATTCGGGCTCGACGTCGCGTTCATCGACGCCGAGCGTCAGAGCTACGATTTCGAGCGCATCGAGGAAATGGCCCGCGCCGCGCGCGCTGCCGGAATCACTTCCGTTGCGCGGCCGTGGATGAACGATCCCGGACTCATCACTCGCTACCTGGATTGCGGCGTCGGCGGCATCAAGGTGCCGCACGTCGAAGACGCGAAAACGGCGCGCGCGATGCTCGACGTCGTGCGCTACGCGCGGCCCAAGGACCACGCCGACAAGATCGTCGTCATCATGGTCGAGTCGCCGGCCGCAATCGCCAACATCGGCGAGATCGCCGAAGTATCGGGCATCGACGTGATCAACATCGGCACCAACGACGTGGCGGCCGCGGCCGGCTTTGCGGGCGAGCCCGAGCATCCGAAAGTCTTGGCGCTCGTCGACGATGCGATCGCGCGCATTCTCAAAGGCCGCAAGACGGTGGGCCTCAACGTGATGACCAACTGGGAAAAGCGTATGCCGTATTTTCTCGGCAAAGGCGTGCGCTGGTTCAACGTGCATGTGAACACGTTCATCAGCGCGGCGCGAACCAGTACACAGATCTGCTCAAGCAGCATAGCCAGTAACGGCATGCGAGCGCACGGAGGAGCCCGGTGAAAGTCAGCGACGTAATAATTGCCGGCGTGGGAATGACTGCGGCGGCAGTGACGGGCTGCGCGCTTGCGCAGACGTCCGCATACCCGAACAAGCCGATGCGACTTATCGTACCCGTCGCACCCGGCGGCGGCACGGACATCGTTGCGCGCCTGGTGGCGCAGGGGCTTGCCGAGCGCTGGGGGCAATCGGTCGTGGTCGACAATCACGGCGGCGGTGGCGGCGTCATCGGCGTATCGATCGTGACGAAAGCGCCCGCCGATGGCTACACGATGCTGCTCGGCAGCAACGGGCACATCACATTCGCCCCTGCGCTTTACCGCAATCTCCCGTACGACACCCAAAAAGATCTAACTCCGATCTCGCTGATCGCCAACCAGCCTTTCGTGCTCGCCGTGCATCCGTCGCTGCCGGCGCGCTCGGTGAGCGAGCTCATTGCGCTCGCGAAGAAGAATCCCGGCGGCCTCACTTATGCGTCCGGCGGCAGCGGCGGCGCTTCCCATCTCGGCACCGAGTTGTTGCAGATCACGACCGGCACTTCGTGGGTGCACGTGCCGTACAAGGGAACGGGGCCGGGCATGACCGCGCTATTGTCCGGCGAAGTGCAGATGGCCATTATCGGGGTCGCAACAGTCCTGCCGCACATGACTACGGGAAAAATCCGCGCGCTAGCCGTTACCGGCGCCAAGCGCTCGCAGGCGGCGCCCAACCTGCCGACGATAGCCGAAGCGGGCGTTGCGGGCTACGAGTTCGATGTGTGGTACGGCCTGCTTTTCACCGGCAGCACGCCGCGCGATATTGTGAACAAGGCGCATGCTGAAATCGGGCGCGTGCTGAAATCACCGGCCATTGCCGAGCGCTATGCGAGCGCCGGCCTCGAACCTGTAGTGACCACGCCCGAAGAGTTCGCCGCGATGATCAGGAACGAAATTCCGAAATGGCAAAAAGTGGTCAAGGCGGCGGGGCTGAAAGTCGAATGATCTGGATTCTTTTGCCACAGATCACCACAGATAAACACGGATGTTAGAACTACTGATCTTTACAAAACCGTATGACAAATGCTTAGCGTGCCAAAGGCTTTCCCTCACCCTCGGTCCCTCTCCCGGGGGTAGAGGGAAGGTAAGCCCTTCTCCCTCGGAGAGAAGGGTGGGGAGAGCAAAGGGAGGGGGCCGAAGGCGGG
>JBKJMN010000026.1:0-24874 GCA_046596405.1 Burkholderiales bacterium | reverse complement strand
TAGCTCGGACTTCTGCTCATGAGAAAACCCAGGTCTTCCTCTCTTTGCCATATCAACACCTCCTCATTCATAATTAGACCAGAGGTGTTGCATTCACCGATTGAAATCACCGCAGATACACGCAGATATAATCAAACACCATGCGGGAGAGCCAAACCGGTTT
This sequence comes from Burkholderiales bacterium, assembly GCA_046596405.1. Lineage (GTDB taxonomy): Bacteria > Pseudomonadota > Gammaproteobacteria > Burkholderiales > SG8-41 > PALSA-1004. Next base: position 24,711 of record JBKJMN010000026.1, on the reverse strand, counting down.
CATGATTTTCATCTGCGTTTATCTGCGTTTATCTGCGGCTCAATGATTTAAAGATCTGCATCTGTGTTTATCTGTGTTCATCTGTGGCTCAGAAGGTCTAAGTTTTAAACGTTGTATTCGCCGTGAACAGCGCGGCTGCCGCCGCTCCAGCCATGGCAGATCGCCGTGCACGGGCCCCAGCCGCCGGCGACGATGAGCTGTAAATCCTGCGCGTCCTTGATTGCGGGGATGAAGCACTCGTCGTCGTCGGGATCGACCTTGATCGGGAATTGCAACGCACGTTCGCGCCGCCAGTTGCCCCCGCCTTTCAAGTCGCGCACCTTGCGGCCCGCCATCTCGCACAGCTTGCGGTGCACGTCGGCGCGCGAGAGCCCGCCGTTCGCGCAGATTGCCGCGTGCTGCGGGCCCATCGCGACGACCATATCCGAGCGCGCGTGCATGTTCCACGAGCCCATGCCGGTCATGCCGTCGGCGATGCCGGTCAGGAGGCGCTGCGGTTCCTGGCTCACGTCGTCGAAGCAGAGCCTGGGGCTTTCCACCATCGCGCAGGTGATCACGTTCGCGTCGGCGGCGTAGCCTTTCGAAGCCGCCAGACTCTCCCATGGCGAGCGCTCGCTGTTTTCGGTGAGGCAAGCCGTGTAGCGCATCGGGGTGGCGAATATCGTCGCGGACGCAATGCCCGCGATCCCGCCGCCGAGATTCATCATCATCAAACGAATCGCGCGGCCGATCGCAGCATTCGCGCGAAAACCGGGGCCGAAGCAGCCATTACCACCATGAATGCCGATCGTTTTCGCATACGGGCCGTTCACTATAATCAACGGTGCGACGCCATGCATCGTGCCCTGCACGCCGTTCATGTTGAATTCCTCGCGCAGCATCAGCGGCAGCGCGCCGAGCACGACGGGCAGATACCCGGGCTTGCAACCCGCCATCAGCGCGTGGATCGCGACCGTGCGCACCGTCGCCGGCTCTTGCATAGGCGGTATGCGGCCGATCAGCTCGTCGGGGTCGCGTTGAGTCGCCTTCAACATGCGCGCGACGCGCTCCTCCGTCGGCGTGACGACGGGCAGACCGTCCGACCATTGCTTGTCGAGAAAGAATTCGAATTCGTCTACTGCTGCGGTCACTCGCACTGCTCCGTTAAGAGAGGGGAGAGGAGAGAGGGGTGAGGAGTGTATTAAAGCTTTTGCGCCTCACTCCTCTCTCCTCACGACTCACTGTACTTCATAGGTGCCGTGAACGGCGCGGCTGCCGCCGCCCCAGCCGTGGCACACGGCGGTCAACGGGCCCCAGCCGCCGGCGACGATCAAATGCAGGTCGCGCGGGTCCTTGATCACTGGCACGCGCGCATTGTCGTCGTCGGGATCGATGTTGATCCTGAGCGCGCGCTCGCGGCGCCAGTTGCCGCCGCGTTTCAAGTCGCCGACTTTGCGCTGCGCCATCTCGATCAACTTCCGGTGCACGTCGGCGCGCGTGAGTCCCGCGTTCGCACAGATCGTCGCCTGTTCGGGCCCCATCGCTACCACCATGTCCGAGCGCACATGCATGTTCCACGAACTCATCGCGGCCATTGAGTCGGCGATGCCGGTCAGCAACCGCTCGGGTTCCTGGCTCACGTCGTCGTAGCAAAGGCGCGGGCTTTCGACCATCGCGCAGGTAATCACGTTGTCTTCGGGCGAATAACCGCGCGACACCGCGAGCGTTTCCCACGGGCTGCGCTCGATGTTTTCAGTCAGACAGGCGGTGTAACGCAGCGGCGTCGAGAACACGGTAGCCGAACCGACGCCGGGAATGCCGCCGCCGAGATTGAGCAGCATTAACCTTATCGCGCGTCCGATCGACGCATTGGCGCGAAAGCCGGGACCGAAGCAGCCGTTGCCGCCGTGGAGTCCGATCTTCTGCGCATACGGACCGTTCACTAGCATCAGCGGCGCCACGCCGTGCATCGTGCCCTGTACGCCGTTGAGATTGAATTCCTCGCGCAGCATTTGCGTGAGGCCGCCGAGCACGACCGGCAGATATTCCGGTTTGCAGCCCGCCATCAGCGCATGGATCGCGATGGTGCGCACCGTCGCCGGCTCCATCGCCGGCGGAATCAGCCCTACGACTTCAGCCGGCTCGCGTTGGGTTGCCTTCAGCATGCGGGCGACGCGCGCCTCGGTCGGCGTGACCACGGGCAGGCCGTCCGACCAGGGCTTGTCGAGGAAAAACTCGAATTCGTCGATTGCGTTCACTCGCGCTGCTCCGTTGAGAGAGGAGAAAGGGGAGAGGAGAGAGGAGTGCGTTAGAGCTTTTGCGCCTCTCGCCTCTCGCCTTTCACCTCTCGCCCCTCTCAAAAATCTGCCTTGATGTTGGCGGTCTTGATTACCTTGCCCCATTTGTCTTTCTCGGCCTTGATGAACGCGAGGAATTCTTCGGGCGTGTTACTCAGGGGCTGGGTGCCGAGCGTGACGTAGAGCTGGGCGATTTTGGGATTGGCGATCGCGCGCGCGATTTCCTTGTTCAGGCGCTCGACGATTTCCTTCGGCGCGCCGGCGGGCAACAACAGACCGTACCATTGCGTGACGTCGTAGCCCGGCAGCAGTTCGTTCATCGCGGGCAGGTTCTCGAGCGAGCGTTTCGGGCCGGTGGTCGCGAGCATGCGCAATTTGCCCGAATGCGCGTGCGGCACGACCGACGGCCCAGTGCCGAACAACATCGTCGATTCGCCTGACATCACTGCGATCGCGGCGGGGCCGTTCCCCTTGTAAGGAATGTGCACGGTCTTGACCTTGCCGAGCAGGTTCAAGAGCTCGCCGGCGAGATGCGGTGCGCCGAGGTTGCCGCTGGACGCGTACGTGAGCTTGTCCGGATTCGCTTTGGCGAGCGCCAGCAATTCCTTCACGCTCTTTGCCGGCAGCGAAGGATGCACGGTCAGCACGTAGTCGGACAACGCGACGAGACTGATCGGACTGAAGTCGCGGATCGGATCGTAGGGCAGCTTGGATGCCGATGCCGGCAGGATCGCGAGCGGCGCAACGTTGCCGAGCACTATCGTGTAGCCGTCGGGCGCAGACTTCGCTGCCAGCTCGGTGCCGATGAGTCCGCTCGCGCCGCCGCGCGTGTCGACGACGACCTGCTGGCCCATTTGATCGCCGAGTGCCTGCGCGATGATGCGCGCCGCCGCATCGGTGCCGCCGCCCGGCGGATACGGTGAAATCAGCTTGATCGGCTTCGACGGATAGCCTTGGCTCCAGGCGCCGGGCGCGGTCAGCGTTAAGAGCAGAGCCGCTGCCAAGGCGAATAACGGGCGCGGTGAGTACATGCTTCCTCCATGTTTCATTTGGTTTTGCGCTAACACCGGGAACGGGTTAAAGTCCGGCCCGCCATACCACTTATCCTGGTCATCCAGTCGGGCGCCACCCGTAGTAATAACTCTCAGCGCCCCCTGTCTTTCCCGAATTCGTCATCTTATCGCAGCGGCACTGCGCGTGCATCAGCGCGGCGGCCTGCCATTGAGTTAGACACGCCAGTGGTCGTCTTTATTTTCCGGTTGCCGGTGGCGGGCCGCCGCTCATCTATCGAACGAAGGAAACAACATGGAACAGCAAGTTGCAGCATCCAAAGTCATGACCGATCTCACGTGCTGGAAGTGCGGCGAAGAGACGTTGAAGGAAATGACGGTCGCGGTCGACACCAAGGCGTTTCGCAGCGCGAAAGCGGAAGCGACGGGCGTCATGCAATCCGAATGCACGAAGTGCGGCACGCATTCCGTGAATGCCGCGCAGGCGCTGCACAACAAGATCCTCGGCCGCAAGAACCGTAAAGCCGTGATCAAGGAATCGAACCGGAAGTCGAGCTAAGAAACTATTCCTTCCCCTTTCCGGGGGAAGGCCGGGATGGGGGTGGGTTGGCTGTTCTCCGGTTGGACCATCCCCGCCGTATTCCAGCCTGGTCCCGCAAGGCAGCTTTACCCCTCCAGGTGGTGCGTCGGATCCGCGGTGTAGCGATTGAACGCGGGCCGCGCTTTGATCTCGGCATACCAGCGCGCGATGTTCGGCGGCGTTTCCTGCGCAAGCCCCAGTACGTGCCAGCGATGCACGCGCAGCCCCAGCGGAATATCGCCGTAGGTGAAGCTTTCGCCTGCGATATAGCGCGTATGTCCCAACTGATCGTCGGCTATTTTCAGTGCGCGCGCGAATTTTTCGCACGCGTCGGCGAGCACTTTGGCATCGCGCTTATCTTCCGGCAGCCGGATCATGTGCATCGCCATGTTGTGTTGCGGCGGCAGTAGTTCGTTGTTTTCCCAGTCCGCCCACCGGCTCGCTGACGCAAATGTCCTGATGTCATTGCCGTAGAGCAGATCGGGTGCGTACTGCATCGCGAGATAGCGCACAATCGAATTTGATTCCCATAATACGAAGCCATCATCGTCTATCGTCGGGACCCGGCCGTTCGGATTCCTGGCGCGGTATTCCGGCGTGTCGACCAGACCGTACGGCTGATGGCCTTTCGATACATGGCCGCCGGGACCCATGACGCCGCTCGCCAGGACGAACTCGAACTCGAGCCCGATTTCCGCGAGCGTCCACAGCACCTTTTGCGTGCGCCCGGAAGTCGGGCGGCCCCATAATTTCAACATGCGCGCTCTCCAGGTTGCGGCGGCGTTCCAGCGAGCCGCCTCATCTCATCCTTCCGAACCTCCATACGCGTCGCGCGATCTTCAGTGGACACGCGTCACGCCGCGCGGATTGACTTGTCGAGCCCGCGCAGCAGCGGCACGATGACGTCGACGTTCGGCGTCGGCACTTTCAATTCGCGCCCGAACGCCTGGATCTGGCCGAGCAGTGCGTCGGCTTCGAGCGCGCGGCCCGCAGTCACATCCTGCAGCATCGAAGGGCGCTGGCCGGGCTTGCCGCGCTTGGCGAGTTTCTCGACGTCCATTTCCGCAGAGAGATCCCAGCCTTGCTTCGCGGCGACCGCAATCGCTTCGCGCATGACGTTCATTGCCAGTTCGCACAAGCCGGGATCGGTGCCCAGACCGCCGAGGTCTATACGCGTCAAAGCGGCGAGCGTATTGCCGGAGGCGTTCAAGGCGAGCTTCTGCCATACGTCGCGGCGGATGTCGTTCGACACTTTTATTTCGATGCCGCCGCGCGTGAACATGTCGGTGACGGCTTTCAATCGCGCGCTCGACGAACCGTCGGTCTCGCCGAGCACGAGATGACAAGGGCCTGTATGCACGATCACGCCGGGCTCGACGACTTCATTGGGCATATGCACGACGCAGCCGAGGGCGCGTTCCGGCTTGACCTGATTCCACAAGGCGCCTTCCGGGTCGAGCAGGGGCAGGGTGCCGGTCTCCCCTTTACGGGCATGCCGCCACCACCACGGAATCCCGTTGATCATGAACACCGCGCAGCCGTTGGGCGCGAGTAGCTTGCCGATTGCAGCGGCTGCTGCCGGGAGCGCCGCGGTTGCTTTAATGCCCACCGCGACGACGTCCTGCGGCGGCAGCGTCGACGGTTCGTCCGTCGCCATCGTCGGCATCGCGTGAATTTCCGTGCCGCCCGTCTTCAGCGTGAGTCCGCGCGTGCGGATCGCCTGCAATTGCGCGCCGCGCGCCACTACCGAAATCTCGTCCGCCCCGGCGGCGAGGAGCCGCGTTGCGATATGACCACCGACGGCGCCCGCGCCGAATATGCAAACCTTCATGAAGTCTCCCGGATTATTGTTGGCGCGCAGAGAAGCCGGCGCTTGCGGATTGGATTGTCGTGACGCAGAGCGACATGATAGCTTTTTTGCCCGCCGGCTGCGCACGCACCGCAGCTTGCCGCGCGTCGCGCGGGTTGACTATACTCGCGCGTCCACTTTGACCGGAAATTCGACCGTGACTAAATATTGGTTGATGGTTTGCGCGGCGTTCGCGTGCGGCGCGTGCTGGAGCCAGAACTATCCTGCGCGTCCGGTGCGCATCGTCGTCGGGTTCGGTGCCGGCGGGCCCGACACGACGGCGCGCATAGTCGCGGCGCAATTGGCGGCGCAGACCGGCCAGCAGTTCGTCGTCGACAACCGCCCCGGCGCTAACGGCATCATAGGCGCGGACATCGTGGCGAAAGCCGCGCCCGACGGCTATACGCTGCTCGTCACGTCGGGCTCGTTTGCGGTGAATCCGGGCATCTACAAGAAACTTCCGTTCGATGCGGTCAAGGATTTCACGCCGGTTTCGCATCTGTGCTCGTCCGACGGCCACATCCTCGTCGTTTATCCCGGCGTGCCCGCGCAGAATGCCAGGGAACTGGTCGCGCTCGCGAAAAAGCCCGATGCGAAAATATCGTACGGCTCGCCGGGTATCGGCAACACGGTGCATCTGGCGAGCGCATTGTTCAACGCGCGCGCAGGAACGAACATGGTGCACATTCCCTACAAAGGCGCCGGTGCCGCGATCACCGCGGTGATGGCGGGCGAAGTGCAGGTCATGTTCGTGACGCCGACGCTCGGGCTGCCGCAGATCAAGGCCGGCAAAATTCGCGCGCTGGGTTACGACGCGCCGGCGCGCGCGGCTTTCCTGCCCGATGTGCCGACGCTCGCCGAAGCCGGCGTGCCGCCGACGCAGATCGACGCGAGCTGGCATGGCCTGTTCGCGCCGGCAAAAATGCCCCGCGACGTGCTCGCGAAGCTGGAGGGCGAAGTGCGCGCGGCGATGGCGAACCCGGCGGTGCGCGAGCGCTTCGTGAAGCTCGGACTGAATCCGCTCGGCGACGGGTCGGCGGAATTCACGCCGTTCGTCGCGACCGCGATCAAGCGCATGGGCGAGGCCGCGCGTATCGCCGGCATCGAGCCGGAATGAATTTTTAACGTCTAAACGGGGGAAGCACATGACGGGATTCATCAGACGCGTGGTCACCGGCCACGACAAAAACGGCAAGGCCGTGGTGCTGTCGGACGAGCTGGCGCCATCGGTCAAGACCAATCCATTGCGGCCGGGCCACCGCTCGACCGACATCTGGAAAACCAATTCGGCGCCGGTGACTATCAGCGCCGTGGAGGCCGATCCGACGTCAGGAGCGCGGCAAATCCATCCCGCGCCGCGCGGCACGATCATCCGCATCGCGGAGCTAATGCCTGAGTCGGACGAGCTGCGCAATCTGACGCCGGAAGGCGCGCGCGCGGTGTTCGCGGCGATGGGCAATGAAGCGGCGTCGACTTTCGGGCGCGGCGGGCGCCACCCGATGATGCATCGCACCCAGACGCTCGATTACGCCGTCGTGCTCGAAGGCGAGCTCACGATGCTGCTCGATGATGAAGATGTGGTGCTCAAGGCCGGTGACGTTGTGATTCAGCGCGGCACCAACCACGCGTGGAGCAACCGCTCGGGCAAGCCCGTGCGCATCCTGTATGTATTAATCGACGGCGAATTCCACGGCGAGCTCGCGGCGAAATTCAAGAGCCCCTAGCGCGCGGCCGCGCTCGCCGCCAGCGCGATCGTGATGCCGCGCACGATATCGTCGAGCGTCATCGTCGGTGCGGCGCTGTCCACGCGCCATGCCGGCACGTGCAGAAAGCCCGCGTTCAGATCCGCGCGCGCCGTCGCGGCGAAATGCAGCAGCGTGTAGAACACGTGGTTGCACACGAAAGTGCCGGCGCTGTTCGACAGCGTTGCCGGCAAATGCGCAGCGATCAGCGCGGCGTGGATCGCGCGCACCGGGAGCGTCGAAAAGTAGGCGGCCGCGGCGCCCCTGACGACCGGCAGATCGATGGGCCGGGCGCCGTCGTTGTCGGGCAGGCGCGCGTCCTGCACGTTGAGCGCGACTCTCTCGATGTGGAGCTCGCGGCGCTCGCCTGCTTCGCCCACGCATAACACCAGCGCGGGCCTGGCGCGCTCAACCTCGCGCATGAGCGCACTACCCGAGCGCGCGTAGGAGGTCGGCAGCAGCGCCGTGACGACGTCGAGCGCGCCGATGCGCGCGGGCAGGCGGCTGACGGCCGCGTGCGATGCATTGGCGTCCGCGCCGCCGAAAGGTTCGAACCCGGTGACCAGTGCGCGCATGCAACGGCTACAGCGTGATCACCTAATCACCTAAACGCCGAGCAACTCCACGTCGAATACCAGCGTCGCATTCGGCGGAATCACGCCGCCCGCGCCGCGCGCACCGTAACCGAGCTCCGGCGGTATGGTCAGCTTGCGCTGGCCGCCGACTTTCATGCCGGCGACGCCTTCGTCCCAGCCCTTGATGACCTGGCCCTGGCCGAGACTGAATTCGAACGGATCATCGCGGTCCTTGCTCGAATCGAACTTGGTGCCGTCGGTGAGATAGCCGGTGTAATGCACGGTGACTTTCTGGCCGCTAGCCGCTGCGGCGCCGGACCCGACGACGGTGTCCTCATAGATGAGCCCGGAGGCGGTGGTGACGGGGGGCATGGCTTTCCTTTCAGGATTGAAGTGGACTGAATTGCAGACAGGCGAGCGTCGGCGAAACTTCGCCGAAAGTCAATCGGCGGCGTCCCCGCACAGCGTCAGCAGCAAAGCGTACGCGCGTTTTTCCGCGGCGGAAATCTGTTTGACCGCATATTCGGCGGACAGTGCGCTCGAGCGATCCGGGTAATCGATTGCCGCGAGCAGCCGTTTTGGCGGATGCGAGCGCGTGTAGCGCGCGCCTTTGCCGCGGGCATGCGCCGCGTAACGCGCCGCGACATCGACGGCGATGCCCGTGTAAATAGTGCCGTCGCGGCATTCGATCAGATAAACAAACCAGCGCGGGGTAGCAGCGCTGCGTATGCGCCGGTTGCGTTTCAACGGGGCGGGGGCTTTGCCCGCGGGCTCGGTCAACCGCGGCCGACGAACGGCATCTTGGTCGCCATGATGGTGACGAACTGGATGTTGGTCGACAGCGGCAGGCTCGCCATGTGGACGACCGCGTTCGCGACTTCCTTGACGTCCATCATCGCTTCGACCGCGACTTCGCCGCTGGCCTGCTTGACGCCCTTAGACATGCGCGCGGCGAGTTCGGTCATCGCGTTGCCCACATCGATCTGGCCGCACGCGATGTCGTACTTGCGGCCGTCGAGCGAGATGCACTTGGTCAGCCCGGTCACCGCGTGCTTGGTGCACGTGTACGGCGCCGAATCGGGACGCGGCGCGTGCGCCGAGATCGAGCCGTTGTTGATGATGCGGCCGCCGCGCGGCTCTTGCTCCTTCATGATGCGAAACGCCGCCTGCGCGCACAGGAACATGCCGGTCAGGTTGACGTCGACAACCGACTGCCATTTTTCGTAAGTGAGGTCTTCGAACAGGATGCCGGGCGCATTGGTGCCCGCGTTGTTGAAGAGCACGTCCACGCTGCCGAATTTTTCCTGCGCCTTCGCGAACAGCGCGTTGACGTCCGCGGGTTTCGACACGTCAGTGGGCACCGCCAGCGCGCGCGCGCCAGCGCCGGATTCGGCGACCGCCTGGTTCAGCAATTCCGCGCGCCGTCCGGCCAGCGCAACGCTGTAGCCCGCATTGAGGAGCGCGAGCGCTGACGCTTTGCCGATGCCGCTGCCGGCGCCGGTCACTACCGCGACTTTATTTGCCATGAGTTTTCTTCCTCCGTGATGAATGCAGACCGGGCGCGCCGGTTCTAAACGACCGGGCCGCCGCTGTTTTAGGATGATGCCGAGAGCGAACTACGCCAGAATATTTTCGACCTGCTCCTGGCGCAGCAATTCGAACACGAAGGCCTCAAGTTCGGGGCCCAGCGCGTCGCGCGCGGAAATGATACCGACGGGACGCCCGTCCTCGACCACCGGCACGTGGCGGAATTTGCCGCCGTACATCATCTGCAGGGCGACCGAGAACGGTTGATCGGGTTTGACGGACTGCGGGTTGCGCGTCATCACGTCCGCGAGCCGCGTGGTTTTCACGTCACGCCCTTCGGCGACGACGCGGAACAGGGCGTCGCGCTCGGTGAAGATGCCGACGAGCTTGCCGTTTTCGACGACGATGACTGCGCCGATATGCTTATCGCGCATCAGGCCGGCGGCATCGCTGATCGTGGTGTCGGCCGTGGCGGTCACGACTTCCTGACCTTCGATGATTTTCTGGATGAGACGGTCGGTCATGGCGGGCTCCGGTCGTGCTGCGGTAAATGGGGGCCAAGCGGGAATCAGGTGCGGTGCGAGGGTGCGGGGCCGGTGGTACGGACGATGCGGGTCGACCGGCACGCAATTCATGCTACGCCGGTCGCCCCCCGCCGGTCAATTACGAAATCATGACGGCTGCGCGCTGTCAGGCCGGCCGCGCTTCGCGCAGAAATACCGGCAAATCCATGGTTGGCGGGCGCGCCGGCACTTCGAAGAACATGTCGCACACGAAGCCGCGGTGATAACTCGTATGCATGACGACATGCTGCAGGATTTCGTAGCGCGACATTACGCCGGCGTTGCCGCCGATCAGCGTGAAGTTCACCGGCTCGTCGAGCGCGGCGGGGGTAAGCGCATCGCCCCATGCGATGAACCACGCATCCATCGCGAGCTGCATCACCTGCAATTCCGCGAGCGGCGGATACCCGGCGGTGTTGCGCGCCGCGTAGCCGTGCTCGCGGCCTTCGAGATGCGCGCGCCAGATCGCGTCGATCACATAGTTGTGATTGAGCGTATGCACCATGTTCTTGAAGAGGCTTTTGCGCTCCTTCTCCGGTTCGCCGGGCGGCAGCGCGGCGACCGCGTCGAACATGACCTTATTGGACCACGCGTTGTAGCGGGTCAGCATGCGGGCGTGGTTGATCATTGAGCGCCTTTCATATTGAGCCGCGGCGAATTCTGCTATTCTTTGCGCTCGCAGCGGAGACCCATGATACCGCCTGCCTGATAGCGGAGGAACCGCAATGCCCAAAATCCTGATCGTGCACGGTGCCGGAATGAATATGCGCGGCAAGGCGCAGATCGACGTCTTCGGCCCGATGACTTTGCCCGAGTACGACGAGCATATCCGCAAATACGCGGCCGAACTCAACGTCGAAGTCGAGATTTTTCACTCGAACGTCGAGGGCGAGGTCATCAACAAGTTTTACGCTGCGCACGAGCTTGGCGTCGACGGCGCGATCATCAATCCGGCCGGCTACACGACCGGGCATCCGGCCCTGATGGCGGCGATTGCGCAGGTGAAATTCCCGACCGTCGAATTGCACATCTCGAACCCCGCGCGCCGCGGCCGCGAATCGGAAATCGCGCGCGTGGCGCGCGCCGTCGTGACCGGCTGCGGCATCTTCGGTTATCACCTCGCGATACGCGGCATACTCGACATGCTGGCGGCCAAGAGCGGCGGCAGCGCCAAAAAATAAAAAGCGCCCGCGGGCGCAACGTCCGTGGTCAGCAAGCGAGGAGGATGAAGTATGCGTCGCATTTCACTGGTGGCGGTGACACTCGCCGCGCTCGCCGGTTCGATGGCCCACACGTGGGCGCAAACTTATCCGGCGCGCCCCGTGCGGCTCGTGGTGCCGTTTCCCGCGGGCGGCAGCAACGACATCGTCGGCCGCGTGGTGGCGCAAGGCCTGGGCGAGCGCCTCGGCAGGCAGGTCATCGTCGATAACCGCGTCGGCGGCAACTCGATCATAGGCACGGAGATCGTCGCTAACGCGCAGCCCGATGGCTACACGCTGCTCGTGATCTCCACGTCGTTCACGACCAACCCGATTATCCACAAGCTGCCGTTCGATCCGCTTAAGTCGTTCGCGTGGGTTGCGATGCTCGGCGTCGGCCCCAACGTGCTCGTCGTCAACCCGAGCGTGCCGGTCAATTCCGTGCCGGAACTCATCGCGCTGGCCAAAGCGAAGCCGGGGCAACTCGTGTACGCATCGACCGGCGTCGGCAGCAACGGTCATTTCGGCATGGAGCTTTTCAAGCACATGACGGCAACCAATATCGTGCATGTGCCGTACAAAGGAGGCGCGCCGGCGCTGATCGATACCGTCGGCGGCCAGGTGCAATTGACGCTGGGCTCGCTGATCCAGACGACGAGCTTCATCCGCGCGGGCAAACTGCGCGCGCTCGCGGTCAGCGGCGCCGCACGCAGTCCGGTACTGCCGAACGTGCCGACTATCGCGGAGGCCGGCGTGCCCGGCTATCAGACGGCGAACTGGTGGGGCGTCGCCGCGCCGCGCGGCACGCCCGCGGCGGTCGTCAATCGGCTCAACCAGGAAATCAAGGCGGTGCTGCAGTCGCCCGAGACGGAGAAGCGTTTCGTCAACGAAGGCGCCGAGCCCGCGATCAAAACGCCGGCCGAGCTCGGCAAGTATGTGGCCGACGAAATGGCGAAGTGGGTCGAGCTCGCGCGCATCGCCAACATACGCGGCGAATGACTGAACCGCGGTCCACAGCCGTTGATGGAATTCGACGGCGGCGGGCGCTACGTGCGCGCGCTCGGCGCGGGCCTGCTCGAGCGCCCGCACGGCCTGCGCATCGATGCCGAAGACAACATCAGGATCGCCGCCGGCGGCGCGCATATCGTGCTGAAGCTGAGTCCGCAGGGACGCGTCGTGATGGTGCTTGGCACCAAGGGCTCGCCCGGCGAATGGCACGAGGCAGGATTTCTGCGCCACTTCACGGAGCCGAACGACGTGGCGATCGGCGCGCACGGCGAGATTTATGTCGCTGATACGCTCAACTGGCGGGTGCAGAAGTACGTGAAGAAATAAGGCTAATCGCCGGCATCTGCGCGCGGGCGCCAACGGGCGTGCGCAGTCCGGCATGCTTGCCGTTAACCCCTGCCACCCAGTCGACGGCGAACGCGACGCCGTAGGCGATCAGCAGGGCCGCGCAGAAGGTCAGCGCGTTGCGCGTAAAGCCCGGCGGCGCCTCGATCCCGTCGAGATAGCGCTTGATGTAATGGCTGGCGACGAAATAAGCGACCGTCGACACAATTAAGCTCAACACTTACGGGTCCTTTCAGTGCGCGGTTGCACCGCGCCGGTCCGTTTGCCGTGCGCGCGCAGATTTACGGCTTGGGGGGCACGGACAGGAGTAGACTGTCGCTGCGAGCCCTCATTCGGCAACACGCTCAGGCTGGCATTTAACTACACTAGGAGACGGCTGTGGCTACAGGAACAGTGAAATGGTTTAACGCAACGAAGGGATTTGGTTTCATCGAGGCCGATGACGGGTCGAAAGACGTATTCGTGCACATCTCGGCAGTCGAGAAAGCAGGCATGAGCACTCTGAAAGACGGTCAGAAAGTCGAATACGAACTCGCCAAAGGCAATGACGGAAAATCGTCGGCATCGAACCTAAAAGCGATGTAAATTCAAGCTGCCCGCGGGCGTCCGCCCGCGTCTGGCGCTGTCGGGCTAAACACCGCCGCCGATAACGTGCAAGCCCCGCATCGGTTGGACAGCGCAATTTCGGATTCTGCTGAATTCCCCGTTGTATTTTTTGGGCGGCCAGGATCCGTCAACGCCCGCGCGCGCCCCTCGTTAAACCGCTCATGCCCCGCAAGGGGCAAGGGAAATTCCAACCACTGTTGAGGAGATGTCATGCAAAAATTACTGGCAGCATTCGTAGTAGCAACGTTTGCTTTGGGTTCGGTTCAGGCGTTCGCCGCGGATGCCGCGAAACGCGAGGATCTCACGCAGGATCAGCGCGCCGACATGCGCACCCGGGCGGACCAATTGGCCCGCTCGCGCGCGAACGGGACCGAGAAGATGAGCGGCAACGAGCAACCGGCACCCGTCGTCAAGAAAACGCAGCACAAAAGCAAGGCCCGCAAAGCGAGCCGTCACACGGTAAAGAAAGCGCAGCCGAAATCGTAAGCCGCGCTTCGCAGGCAAAAAAAGGGCAGGGGATTTTCCCCTGCCTTTTTTTATGCGCGACTGACGCTGCTGTTGTCAGTTCGCGCTGGCGCGAGCGAGCGCGCTGCCACGGCTCTTCAGGAACGCCACCGCCTGGCCGAGTTCGTAATCGCTTTTCGCGACCACCGCGCCCGGTTCCGGCCGCAGGTCTTTTTCATCGACGTCCTGCGGGCGCGCGGCGGGCTTGAAGTTGAAGAGATTGGCCGCCGGCGCCGCGTTTTGCTCGCGGTCGTTGGGCAGATGCTTGTTCAAATCGGCCTCGCGCATTCTGAGGCGCCCGTCCTTGACCGAGCCGTCGTCCAGCGTAATGTCCGGCACGATGCCTTTGGCCTGGATCGAGCGGCCGCTCGGCGTGTAGTAGCGCGCGGTCGTCAACTTGATCGCAGTGCCGTCGCCTAGCGGCAGCACCGTTTGCACCGATGCCTTGCCGAAGGTCGGCGTGCCCATGATCACCGCGCGATGGTGATCCTGCAAAGCGCCCGCGACGATTTCCGAGGCCGAGGCCGAGCCGCCGTTGACGAGCACAACCATCGGCACATCCTTGACCGCGGCGGGCAGCTTCGACAGATAATCCTGCCTGCCGCTGCGGTTCAGATAATTCTCCGGGCTCGCGGTGAGGCGCATCTTGGCATCCTCGGTGCGGCCGTCGGTGTAGACCACCAGATCATCCTTCGCCAGGAATGCCGCCGATACCGCGACCGCGCCGCTCAGCAGGCCGCCCGGATCGTTGCGCAAATCGAGCACGATGCCCTTCATCGCTCCCTGGTTCTGCTTAAACACCGTCTGGATCGCGCTGGCGAGCGCTTCGCCCGTCGGGCCCTGAAACTGGGTGACGCGGAAATACGCGTAGCCGGGCTCGAGCAGCGTCGCTTTCACGCTTTGAATCTTGATGACCGCGCGCTTGAGCGTGAACAGGAGCGGCTTGGCTTCGCCTTTGCGTGAGATCGTCAGCGTGATCGGCGTATCCGGTTTGCCGCGCATCTGCTTGACCGCATCGTTCAGGCTCATGCCTTTGACGAACACGTCGTCGAGCTTGACGATCAGGTCGCCCGCTTTGATGCCGGCGCGCGAAGCCGGCGAATCGTCGATCGGCGACACGACTTTGACGAAACCGTCTTCCATGGCAACCTCGATGCCGAGCCCGCCGAATTCGCCGCGCGTACCGACCTGCATCTCACGGTAGGCTTCCTTGTCGAGATAGCTCGAATGCGGGTCGAGCCCCGCGACCATGCCGGCGATCGCCTGACTGATGAGCTTCTTGTCGTCGACTGTCTCGACGTAGTCGCTCTTGATGCGGGCGAACACTTCGGTGAAGGCGCGCAGTTCCGCGACCGGCAGCGACCCGATTTGGCCGGGCTGCGCCACTGCAGGCAATTCGACAGCAATCAATACGCCCATGCAAATGCCGAGCGCAAGAATTCCGAGTTGCCGCAATTTGACGCGCATGGTCAGTCCTCAGTCCCTCATTATAATCATAAAAAAAGGTGTTGCCGCCCGGCGGCAACCGACCAACCAACAACCAAACCGGCAACCCGCCCGCTTTTAATACGGCGGGCCGCGGCGGCGCGGCGGCCGGTTGTCATAACCGTCGAAACGCCCGTCGCGCTCGCCGTCACGCCGCGCATCGGCGCTGCGATCATCGGGAATGGCGGACACGCCGACTTTGATGGTGCTTCCGGGATTGTAAGGAAGCGCCACGTTGACGTCACGTCCGTTATAGCGATAGACGACGTCGTAGCCGTTGACGACTTCGCGCGACGATTCGACGGTGCGGCACTGCTGGTCCGGTTGCGCGCCCGCCGAACGATTGCCGATCGCCGAGCCGGCGACCGCGCCGCCCGTGGCGCCGACGATGGTGGCTGCGGTCTGTCCACTGCCCTGGCCGATCTGATGGCCGATCAAACCGCCGACGACCCCGCCGAGGATGGGGGCAATCACGCCGCTGCCGCTTCTTTGCGGCGCCGGCGCGGGGCTGCACTCCTGACGCGAGTCGGCGACGCGTTCGATGATCGGCCTGGCCGAGATAACCTGCGCGGTGTCGACGAAATCGCTCGCCGCGAAAGCGCCGCCGCTGAGGGTCGCGACTGCTAAAGAAATGAGTGTGCGTTTCATGCAAGACTCCCAAGTTAAATTACACGCTAATTAGACCCGCCGCCAAGGCGCGTCCATAGCGGAATTACATACCGTTACAAGTCGAAACAAGCCTGAAAACCCGCCTTCCGCAAGGGTTACCCGCGGTTCGCGGTGCGCCCGCAAGGGATCCGTGAACGGCTTGAGGTTTCGCCAGATTCCGCTACCATGTAGCGCTCGCGCTTGAACTTACTTCCCCCCACCAACGGAGACCCGCGATGCCTCATGCAATTCGTATCCATGAAACCGGCGGGCCTGACGTAATGCGCTGGGAAGAAGTCGATGTAGGACAACCGGGTCCGGGCGAAGTTCGCGTACGCAACACGGCTGTCGGCCTCAATTTTATCGACACGTATCACCGCACTGGCCTGTACCCGATGCCATTACCGACCACGCTCGGCATGGAGGGCGCGGGTGTCATCGAGGCCGTTGGCCCGAAAGTCAAAGGATTCAAGACCGGCGACCGCGTCGCCTACGCGAATCCGATCGGCGCGTATGCTGAAGTCTGTGTGCGGCCGGTCGCGCGGCTGGTGAAAATTCCCGCGGGCGTCGATGACAGGATTGCAGCCGCGATCATGCTCAAGGGCATGACGGCCTGGTACCTGTGCAAGCGTACTTATAAAGTCGGCAAGGGCGACACCATCGTCGTGCACGCCGCGGCCGGCGGGGTGGGCCAGATTCTGGCGCAGTGGACCAAATATCTGGGCGCGACGGTGATCGGCACGGTCGGCAGCGACGAGAAGGCAGCGCTCGCCAAAAAGGCCGGCTGCAAACACGTGATCGTCACATCGAAAGAGGATTTTGTCGCGCGGGTCAAGGAGATAACCAAAGGCAAGGGCGTGCCGGTCGTATACGACGGCGTCGGCAAGGACACGTTCATGGGCTCGCTCGATTGCCTGGCGCCGCGCGGCTACATGGTGAGTTTCGGCAACGCCTCGGGCGCGGTGACCCAGTTCAACCCTGGCCTGCTCGCCGCGAAGGGTTCGCTGTTTCTCACGCGGCCGACCCTTTTCAATTACATTGCGACGCCCGAAGACCTCGCGGCAGCGGCGCGCGATCTCTTCGCCGTCGTCAAGAAAAAAGTGGTGAAAATCTCGATCAACCAGACGTATCCGCTGCGCGAAGCGGCGCAGGCCCATCGCGATCTCGAAGCGCGCAAGACGACCGGCTCTACGATTTTGCTGCCATAAACCCGGGCGTGAGCGGCGACGGTGCGGGCGGACGTGTGCGCGCACCGCGGCGGGGCGCGCCTGCGCGGCGACGGTCGATGGCGAGGCCGCTAACGACAATATCCGCGCCCGGCTTGATTCTTGCGTTTGCTTCTTGCGTTTACTCTGACGGACTGATCTGACACGGAGAAAGCCTTGAAACGAATACGTTACGTGGTTATTGCAGCGGGTGTGTTGACGGGACTATTCGCGCCGGCTGCGTTCGCGCAGACGGACTATCCGGGCAAGCCCATACGCTTGATCGTCGGTTTCACCGCCGGCGGTATTTCCGACGTGCTCGCGCGCGCGCTCGGCGCGCGGCTGTCGGCGCAGATCAGCCAGCAGGTGGTGGTCGACAATCGTGCCGGCGCGGGCACCACGATCGCCGCCGAAATCGTCGCCAAGGCGCCGCCTGACGGCTATACGCTCTTCATGCAGGACATGACGACCCAGGCGATCAACGTGAGCCTCTACAAAAAGCTGCCGTACGACTCGGTCAAGGACTTCACGCCGATTACGCTCGTCGCGTCCAGCCCGCTGATGCTGGTGGTGCACCCGTCGCTGCCGGTGAAGTCGGTGAAGGAATTGATCGCACTTGGCAAAGCGAAGCCGGGGCAGATCGCGTTCGCTTCGTCGGGCAACGGCACGATATTGCATCTCGCGGCGGAAACGTTCAAAACCATGGCCGGCATCGACATGATTCACGTGCCGTACAAAGGCAGCTCGCAGGCGGTGCAAGCGCTCCTGGCGGGCGAAGTCGCGGTTACTTTTTCGACCATGCCGCCGGCGCTGGCCAACGTGAAAGCCGGCCGCCTGCGCGCGCTCGGCGTGACCACGCCGAAGCGCAACGCGGCCGCGCCCGAAGTGCCGACGATCGCCGAGGGCGGGCTCCAAGGATTCGACGTCGTGCTCTACAGCGGCGTGCTCGGGCCCGCCCGCCTGCCGGCGGCCATCGTCAGCAAGCTGAACGCCGAATTCATCAAGGCGGTCAATTCGCCGGAAGTCAAAAACGTGTATGCGAGCCTCGGCGTCGATGCGATCACCGACACGCCGGCGGAGTTCGCGGCGCACATCGCGGCCGATATCGACAAGCTCGGCAAGGCGGTCAAGGCGGCCGGCGCGCACGCCGACTGAAGAAGCAGGATTGAGGAGTGAGGATCGAGGATTGAGTTTACATTCACTTTTTAAACCGCATTGTTCTTCAATTTCGTTTTTCTAACCCGCAATCCTCAATCCTCAATCCTCAATCCTCAATCCTCAATCCACTATTCCGGACCAAAATGTCATCGAACCAGCTGCCGCATCACGCGCGCTACGACTATTCGCCAATTACCGAGCGCAAGGACTATAGCTGGCCGGGCGGCAAGCGCCTCGCGTTCTGCCTCACGACCAACATCGAGTGCTTCGCGTTCAACAAGGGACGCGGGCACGACAACGCGAAGCATGGCGAACCACAGACCCATCGCAACTACTCGTGGCGCGATTACGGCAACCGCGTCGGCATCTGGCGCTTCTTCGATATGTTCGACGAAATGAAGCTGCCCGCCGCGCACAATACGAACAGCTGGCTTTACGACGAGGCGCCCCAGATATTCGAAGCGATCCGACGCCGCGGCGACGAGATCGTCGCGCACGGCCGCACCAACGCCGAGAACCTGCACGACTTCAAATGGGAAGCCGACGAGGCGCGCGCGATTCGCGACGTCACCGACACGTTCACGCGCAACGAGGGCGCAGCGCCCAAAGGCTGGATGGGCGCGGGCACGTATGAGAACGCGACGACCCCCGATCTTTTAAAGGAAGCCGGCTACCAATATCTGATGGACTGGCCGTGCGACGATCAGCCGATCTGGATGCGCACGCGCGCGGGCCCGCTTTTATGCGTCCCCTATCCCGCCGAGATCAACGATTCGCCCGCGGTCGTTCACCGTCAGCACACAGCGCGCGAATTCTGCGACATGATCGTTGACCAGTTCGAGGAAATGATCGTGCAATGCGCGCAAGAACCGCTCGTCTGCAACATCTCCATCCACCCGTACGTGTTCGGCCAGCCGTTTCGGCTGCATCCGCTGCGGGCGGCGCTCAAGCATTGCCTTGAGCACAAACTGAAAGACCGCCTGTGGCTGTGCAAGCCCGCTGATATTTCCGATTATTGCTACACCCTGCCGCCGGGCATCATCCCCGGCAGTTGAGCCAGCATGCGCCAAGCTTTACGTGTTGCCGTCCGCCGCGTTCACTTCAAGAGATCGGAGTCACCATGAATTCATTGCTGATACGCGTCGCCGCGTTATGGGCCGTGTTTGCGGTCGCGGCGTTCGCCCAGGATTATCCAGCCAAATCGGTGCGTATCGTCGTGCCGTGGGCGGCAGGCGGATCGACCGATTCGATCAGCCGCATCCTGGCGGCCAAGCTCACCGAATACACCGGCCATCAGTTCATCATCGATAACCGCGCCGGGGCGACGGGCACGATAGGCCACCTGCTGGTCGCGAAGTCGCCGCCCGACGGTTACACGCTGCTGATCGGCAGCAACAGCACGTTCGCGATCGCGCCGCACCTCTACAAACTGCAATACGACAACGATGCTTCGTTCGCGCCGATCGAACTGCTCGCGGTGAGTCCGCAGATCCTGTCGGTGCATCCGTCGATTCCGGCGAAGAGCGTAAAGGAACTCATCGCGCTCGCAAAAGCGCAACCGGGGTCGTTGATATTCTCGTCCGCCGGGCCTGGCAGCACGAGCCATCTCGCGACCGAGCTCTTGATGAATACCGCCGGGATCAAGATGATCCATGTGCCGTACAAAGGCGGCGGCCCGTCCGCGCAGGCATTGCTCGGCGGCGAAACGATGTTGTCGTTCGTCGACGTGATTACCGCGCTGCCGTTCGCGAAAGCCGGCCGCCTGCGCCCGCTCGCCGCGAGCACGACCAAGCGCTCGGCGATGATGCCCGAGCTGCCGACGATTTCGGAATCCGGGTTGAAGGGATTCGAATCGTCAACGACTTTCGCCGCGTTCGCGCCGGCCGGCACGCCGCGCGAGGTGATCGCGAAGCTCAACAAAGAACTCACGCGCGCGCTCAATTCGGCCGACGTCAAAGAGAAGCTGTTCAACCAGGGCATTGAAACCGTCGGCGGCATGCCGGAGGAGTTCGTGGCATATAACAAAGCGGAGTCCGCCAAATGGGGTAAGGTCATCCGCGAGCAGGGCATCAAGATCGAGTAAACCTTGCCTGTTGACACGCCCCAGCCCGACGTAAAAGCGGCGCAGTCAGCGCCGCTTTTGTTTACGCCCGCCGTCTTGCGCGGCGTCACCGCGCGCAATCGCGTCGTGGTTTCGCCGATGTGCCAGTACTCGTCCGCCGATGGCGGGCCGACCGACTGGCACCTGGTCCATCTCGGCAAGTTTGCGTTGGGCGGCGCAGCGATCGTATTTTGCGAAGAGACGGCGGTCGAGGAGCGCGCGCGCAAAACCTACGGCTGCGCCGGTATTTATGCCGATCGTTTTACATCCATGTATCACCGCATTACCGATTTCCTGCGCGACAACGGTGCACTGCCCGCAATCCAGCTCGGTCATTCGGGGCGTAAAGCATCGTGCGGTCCGCCGTGGACCAATTTCAAGCCGTTGACGGACGACGATACGAGGCACGGCATGCGGCCCTGGCGTGCGGTGTCGCCAAGCGCCATTCCTCCGCGGGCCGACGCGCCCGCCCCGCTCGAGTTGACGGTGAATGAAATCAAGGCCGTGCTCGCGGCGTGGCGCGAGTCCGCGCAGCGCAGCCTGGAGGCGGGTTTCGATATCTGCGAAATTCACGGTGCGCACGGCTACCTTATTCATCAGTTCCTGTCGCCGCTCGCCAACCGGCGCACCGATGCGTACGGCGGCGATCTCAACGGACGCATGCGCTTCGCGCTGGAAGTCGCTGAAACCGTGCGCGCGGTGTGGCCGCAGGATAAGCCGCTGTTTTTTCGCGTGTCGGCGGTCGACGGCGACGGCGGCGCGTGGGATATGGACGATACGGTTGCGCTTGCCCGCGAGCTCAAAACGCGCGGCGTCGACGTCGTCACGTGCTCGTCGGGCGGCATCAACGGCCCGCTCAACATGGCGATCGTGCCGCGGACGCCCGGCTACCAGGTTCCGTACGCGGCGCGCGTGAAACGTGACACCGGCTTGATGACGTGCGCAGTCGGCCTTATCACCGAAGCGCGCCAGGCCGAAGAAATCCTGCAAGACGGCCAGGCGGATCTGATCGCGCTCGCGCGCGAACTCATGTACAACCCCAACTGGCCGGTGCACGCGGCGAGGGAATTGGGATACGCGGATTATCTCGACTTGCTGCCACCCGCGTACTCGTGGTGGCTCAAGCGGCGCGAGAAAATCCGCGCGCTCACGTCGGAGCAGCCCGCAAGCGGCAGCGGCGACGAAGGATAAAAGATCGTCATTCCGGCGCAAGCCGGAAACCAGAATTCTGAACGAAAATGAAGCAACCATGTGCCTATTGACGGCAAGCCGCACGAACGGAACGCTGTACGCAGGGTAACCTCTGACTTCATCAAACGAGTTCAGAATGGCGAGACTTGTATCCAGATTTATTGTAAGCAGTAAAGCCGGGATTCTGGCGAAAAAGCACTGGCTACAGACAAGGATACAGAGGACACAGAGGACACAGAGGGTAAGTCAGAACCAAAAACATATTGAATTGTGCTTTTTGCATTTCTCTGTGTCCTCTGTGATCTCTGTGGCAAAAGGTTTTTGGGTTGGTTTTCATCTGCGTGCATCTGCGTTTATCTACGGCAGATTGTGATTTGCCTTTTTTGAGTGAGAATTATCGTGACGATAACCAAAACAAAATCCAGCCGCGACCGCATCCGCATCGCGGTCGATATCGGCGGCACTTTTACCGACGGCCTGGCTGTCATCGCGCCAGGCAACCGGATCTGGGTCGGCAAGACGCTGACGACCCCCGACGATCCGGGTGAGGCAGTCACCACCGTGATGGCGGACCTGTTGCGGCAAATCACCGCCGCGCGCGGCGCGGGCGCGCGGGCGGTCGACGACGTCGTGCACGGCACCACGCTGGTCACCAACACGCTGATCGAGCGCAAGGGCGCGCGCACCGGGCTGGTCGTCACCCAGGGCACGCGCGACGTGCTGACGATCGCGCGCGAAATCCGCTACGACCTCTATGACTTGAACCTGGAGATTCCGCAGCCGCTGGTGCCCGAAGACAAACGCGTCGAGGCCGCCGAGCGGCTCGATGTGAGCGGTGCGCTCGTCAAGCCGCTGATGCCGGCCGAGCTCGAGCGCGTGCTCGACCAGCTCGCAGCGCTCGACGTCGAGGCAGTCGCGGTGTGCCTGCTGCATGCGTACGTGAACGACGTGCATGAAAAGCAGATCGCGGCGGCGGTGAAAAAGCGCTTCCCCGGGCTTGCGATTTCGATCTCGTCCGGCATTGCGCGCGAAATCCGCGAATACGAGCGCATGTCCACGACCGTCGCCAATGCGTACGTGCAGCCGCTGATGACTGAGTATCTGAACCGGCTCGACCAGCGCGTGCACGATTTAGCACCCGGCGCCCCGCTCAAGATCATGGTGTCGAGCGGCGGCTTCACTTCAGGCAAGGCTGCTGCGGATACGCCCATCCTGCTGCTCGAATCGGGCCCCGCCGGGGGCGTGCTGTCGGCGCTCAATACCGCTCGCAATGCGGGAATCGCGGAAATTCTCGCGTTCGACATGGGCGGCACGACGGCGAAGGCCTGCGTCGCGGTCGGCGGCGAGCCCTTGATCGCGCACAGCTTCGAGTGCGCACGCGTGTCGCGTTTCAAGCGCGGCTCGGGCCTGCCGATACTGATACCGAGCATCGACCTGATCGAGATCGGCGCGGGCGGCGGTTCGATCGCGCACGTCAACGATTTGGGCCTGCTCAACGTCGGCCCGGAGTCGTCCGGTGCGGTGCCGGGTCCCGCGTGTTACGGGCTGGGCGGCACGGGCGCTACCGTCACCGATGCCGACCTCGCTCTCGGTTATCTGAATCCGGATAATTTTCTTGGCGGCGAGATGAAACTGCGCACCGACCTCGCGCAGGCCGCGCTGCACAAGCTCGCGAGCCAACTCAAGCTGACCACGACCGATGTTGCATGGGGCATCTGCAATATCGTTAACGAAAACATGGCCGCCGCGGCGCGCATCCACATCGCCGAGAAGGGCCACGATCCGCGCAGTTTCACGATGGTCGCGACCGGCGGCGCGGGCCCGGTGCATGCCGTCGAAGTCGCGCGCAAGCTGCAGATTCCGCGCGTGCTGGCAACGATCGCGGCGGGCGCGGGCTCGTGCCTGGGGCTGCTTGCGGCGCCGGCGCGTGTCGACCGCTCGTGGTCGAACCCGACGCTGGTCAACGTGATCGACTGGAAAAAAGTCGCCGGCGTCTACGCCGGCCTGCGTGCCGATGCCGAGAAGGAGCTCGATTCCGCCGGCGCGCGCGACGCGTCGCTTAAGTGGTGGATAGGCGCCGAGATGCGGTACGCGGGCCAGGGCCATAACGTCTCCGTCACCCTGCCGTGGCGCACCGTGAACGCCGCGATGGCGCCCGCGCTGCTGCGCGAATTCGAGCGCAGCTACCGCCAGTTTTACGGCCATCTCGTGCCGGGCGCAGCGCCCCAGGTCATCACGTGGCGGCTGACCGGCCGCTCGGTCGTCAAGAACCACCGCTTCGCATGGGGTGACGCGCGCGTGAGTCAGAAGGTCGTCATGCGCGGCAAGCGCTCGATTTACCTGCCGCTCAGGAAAAAATTTCAGCCGGTGCCCGTATACGACCGCTATTCGCTGAAGCCCGGCACGAAAATAGCCGGCCCGCTGATACTCGAGGAACGCGAATCGACGCTCGTGGTGCCGGTCAAGGCGGACGTCAAAATCCTTCCCGATTACACGGTCGAAGTGACGATCAAGGAGTTCACATGAAAAAAATAAAACTCGACCCGGTTACGCTGGAGATCCAGTGGAAGCGGCTGGTCAGCATGGTCGACGAAGCCTCCGCCGCATTCGTGCGCACGTCGTTTTCGGTGCTCGTGCGGGAAGCCAACGACTTCGCCGTCGTGCTGACCGATGCCGAAGGCCATTCGATCGCGCAATCGGTGCTGTCGATTCCGTCGTTCATCGGCACGCTGCCGGCGACGGTAAAACATTTCCTCAGGAAATTCCCGGCGAAGACACTGAAGCCCGGCGACGTGATGATTACCAACGATCCGTGGATGGGCACCGGCCACATACACGACGTGAACATCGCGATGCCGATTTTCCACAAGGGAAAAATCGTCGCGTTCGCCGCGGTGGTGAGCCACATGCCCGACATCGGCGGGCGCATCCGCAACGCGGGCATTCGCGACATCTTTGAGGAAGGCCTGCAGATTCCGCAGTTAAAGCTCATCAATGCGGGCGAGCCCGACCAGAACCTGCTCGACATGATAGGCCAGAACGTGCGCGTTCCCGAGCAGACCCTGGGCGACATCTGGGCGCAAGTGGCGGCGTGCAAGATGCTCGAGGAACGCCTGCAGCCGCTGTTGCGCGACATCGA